>SHLQ01000145.1 GCA_004282895.1 Acidimicrobiales bacterium | reverse complement strand
GGGCCAAGGTCGGGGTCGGGTGCTGCGTCGTACCGCTTGGGTTCGATGTCGGCCCCGCCGGAGAGAATGAGGCCATCGATGCGGCCGATGAACTCCGCCGGGTCAACCGCTTGGGGAAGGTGAATGGGAAGGCCGCCAGAGGCGAGTACCGCTTCCACGTAGTCGACGAGCACGATGTCGAGCTCCGCGTCCTTCATGATCTCGGGGGTGCCCGCGTAGTTGCCGTACGTGCTGATACGGCCGGTGATACCAATCAACGGTTTCATTCGTGCAACGGTACCTGCCCCAACCGAAAACATCTGGGTGTAACCCGTCCGCAATACGTCGGATCCGGGGGCAGGTAGACTTGATTCATGTTGGCGTTGTACATCTTCTGCGCGGCCCTCGGTGTGCCGCTTCTGGCCCTCTTCGCCTTTGGTGGCAGCGAGGCTGACGCCGATGCGGGCCTCGAACTTGACGCGGGCGGAGATGTCGGTTTCGACGTCGACGGCGACCTGGGCGGTTTCGACGCCGATGCGGGCGGGTTCGATGCGGACGTTGATGCCGCTGCAGACTTCGGCGCCGGGGACGTCCAAGGTGTTGGCGATATCACCGCTCTGTTTCGTCGTATTCCAGTGAGTTCGTGGTCGTTTCTGCTGTCCTTCTTCGGCGTTATGGGTCTCGTCGGCACCGGGCTCGGGTTTGGAACAATCGCCACGTTCATCTTCGCACTCGTTCTGGGGCTCATCGCCGGCGGTGTCAACACCGCGGCGTTCAGCTTCCTGCGAAAGACCGACATGTCGAGTCACTTCACCGACCGCCAGCTCAGCGGACGAATTGCAACCGTCAGCGTGCCGATCGAAGATGGAAAGCGTGGCCGGGTATGGATCGACACCGGTGACGAAAGGGTGCAATTGACAGCCAACGCGGCGGAGGGCGACGATGAGCCGTTCATGCGGGGCGACCAGGTCGTGATCATCGACGTACACAACAGCATCGCCAAGGTCACACGCGCACCTGAACTCGAAGACTGATCTACCGATAGAAACCACGACAAAAACATTTCTCGGCACCGGGGTTTTCCGGTGTTGGGCGGAAAGGAAACACCAATGCTTGAGTTTGCCTTAGCCGGAGGCCTCGCCCTGGCGGCGATAGCGATCCTCGTGATCTTTGTCGTCAAGAGCCTCATCATCATTTGTCCTCCGAACCGGGTGGCAGTGATCTCCGGACGAAGCCGCCAGATGCCTGATGGTCGGACCGTCGGCTATCGCGCCGTCAAGGGCGGTCGCACGCTGCGCGTCCCCCTGCTCGAACAGGTTTCGTGGATGGATCTGAACAACATCCCGCTCGAGGTGTCCGTGCTCAACGCGTACTCCAAGGGTGCGATTCCGCTCAACGTCCAGGGCATCGCCAACGTCAAGGTTTCCAGCCAGGACGCGCTTCTCAGCAACTCCGTGGAGCGCTTCTTGAACGTGCCCCATCAGGCCATTGCCCAGATTGCAAAGGAGACGCTCGAAGCGAACCTTCGTGGTGTGCTGGCAACACTTACGCCAGAGGAAGTCAACGAAGACCGGCTCAAGTTCTCGCAGGTGCTCATCGAGGAAGCCGATGACGACATCAAGACACTCGGACTCGAGCTCGACGTGCTGAAGATTCAGAACGTCACGGACGAGGTCGGGTACCTCGACGCCGTCGGTCGTCGTCGTACGGCTGAGGTATTGAAGTCGGCTCGTGTTTCCGAAGCCGAGAAGCAGGCCGAAGCCGAGCAGGCCGAGGCTGCGTCACGCCAGCTGGCGGAGATTGCCCAAGCACAGGCCGAGCTGCAGATCGTCGAGGAGCAGAACATGCTCCGCGTGCGTAGCGCTGAACTCGATGGTGTCGCCCGTGCGTCTGAAGAGGAAGCCAAGATCGCCGGTGAGAAGGCAAAGACCATCGCCGCTCAGACACTTGAGGCCGAGCGAATCGAACTCGAGAAGCGCCGCCTGCAGGCCGATGTGGTTCTGCCGGCGCAAGCCGCCCTTGAGGCGAAGCAGCTCTCCGCTCGTGCGGATGCCGCTCACATCGTTGAGGAAGGCGCAGCATCGGTCGAGGTGTTCAAGCGTCTCACGGAGCAGTACCAGACCGCAGGCGACGACGCTCACGACATACTCGTGCTCAACATGTTGCCCGAGCTCATCGAGAAGATCGTCTCTACCGTCAACAACATCGACATCGACAAGATGACCGTGATCGACTCCGGTGGAGACGGTTCGGCCCTGCCGGGTGTTGTGAAGCAGCTGCCCGCATCGGTGATCTCCATCGCAGAACAGATCGAGACCGCCACAGGCGTCGACATCATGGGGCCGCTACGCAACAAGATGGCGGAGGCCGGTGGCGGAGGAGGAAGCGGCACAGCTGCACTCCCCGAAGCATCCGAGTCTGCCGCAGAGCAGGTCCAGGTTCCCGAAGGCGAGCTCCAGACCGAAGCATGAGCACGGTTCTGGGGGTCGATATCGGCGGGTCAGGAATCAAAGCTGCCATCGTCGATCTCACCGCTGGGGTCATGCTCACCGAGCGGCATCGAATCGAAACGCCCAAGCCGGCCAAGGCCAAGGCGGTCGGCAAGGTCGTCCGCGAACTCGTCACCCATTTCGACTGGTCGGGACCAGTTGGTGTGGGGTTTCCGGGTGTGGTCCAGAACGGCATCGTGCGCACCGCCGCAAACCTGCACAAATCGTGGGTTGACCTCGACGCGGACGCGCTCTTCACCAAGGTGACCGGCTGTGACGTTGTCATGATCAATGACGCGGATGCCGCCGGAATGGCGGAGATGCGGTACGGAGCGGGCAAGAACCACGACGGAACCGTGATCATGTTGACGCTC
Organism: Acidimicrobiales bacterium; assembly: GCA_004282895.1. Lineage (GTDB taxonomy): Bacteria > Actinomycetota > Acidimicrobiia > Acidimicrobiales > SHLQ01 > SHLQ01. The sequence continues at coordinate 5,819 of SHLQ01000145.1, read as the reverse complement.
GGAACGGGTGTCGGCAGTGCACTGTTCCGGGAGGGACAGTTGGTCCCGAACCTCGAGTTCGGTCATCTCATGATCGATGGGCAGATCGCCGAGGAGCGTGCTTCATCGCGGGCAAAGGAAGAGCTCGATCTCTCGATGAAGGACTGGGCCAACGATGTCGAAGTCCTCCTGCTCGAGATGGAACGCCTTTTCTGGCCCGATCTCTTCGTGATCGGCGGCGGAATCAGTAAACAGTTCGACGAGTTCGTCTCGTATTTCGACAAAGTGCGAACTCCGGTGGTTGCGGCTTCGATGCGCAACAATTCGGGGATCATCGGCGCGGCGCTCGTACAAGCCTGAAGCGTGGCCGTGTGATGAGGTCTTAACGCAGTAACCGCGTCACCCAACGCCGGGTGTCGGCCGGGTCGATCACATCGTCGATCTCGAAATGGCTTGCCACGTTCACGGCTTTGCCGTGGTGATACATCTTCTCGACGAGGGTTTCGAATAGGGCCTTTCGTTCCACCTCATCCTCCGCTGCGGCCAGCTCCTTGGCGAAGCCGAGCTCGACCGCTCCCTCCAGCCCCATCGGGCCAAACTCGCCGGTGGGCCAGGAGACGGTGAACAGTGGCTCCTTGAAGCCGCCACCGGCCATGGCCTGCGCACCGAGGCCGTATCCCTTGCGAGTGATCACGGTGGCGAACGGAACGGAGAGGTTGCCTCCGACGCGGAACATCTCACCGGCGGACCGGGGGAGACCCTCCGCATCCGACGGCGGACCGACCATGAACCCTGGCGTGTCGCAAAGAAACAGCAACGGGACACCCCACGAGTCGCACAGGCGCATGAACCAGACCGCCTTTTCTGCGGCGGCGTGATCAACAGCACCGGACAGATGCAGCGGATTGTTGGCGATGATGCCCACGGGCCGACCTTCGATCCGGGCAAACGTGGTAATCATCCCCGGCGCGATGTCGGCGCGGAGCTCAAGACCAGAACCTTCGTCGACCACCGCCAGAATCGCGTTGTGCATGTCATAGACCTGTTTGCGATTCACCGGCACAACGGAGCGAACGTCGGTTGTGGGTGGCTCCCATGTCGTGAAAGCTCCTTGGTGGAAGCCCAGCAACGTCTTGGCGGCAGCAACACCGGCGGCTTCGTCGGGGACAACAATGTCGATCACACCGTTGTAGCGATGTACCTCGGTCGGACCGATCGCCGTCGCGGCGACGTCGCCGAGCCCACCTCCAGAAATCATCGCGGGTCCGGCCATGCCGATGTTCGAGTCCTCGGTTGCGATCACGACATCACACGTGCCGAGCAGTGCGGCATTGCCGGCAAAGCAGTATCCGGCATTGATGCCGATCAGCGGCACGGAGCCGGACAGCCCGCCAAACAGCGCGAACGCTAGGCAATCGAGCCAACTCACGCCTGGCATGTCGACGTCGCCTGGTCGTCCGCCACCGCCTTCCGTGAGGAAGACCACGGGAAGGGATCGCCTCTCCGCGAGCTCGAACAGTCGGTCCTTCTTGCGGTGATTCACCATTCCCTGCGTGCCGGCGAGCACCATGTAGTCGTAGCTCGCCACGACGCAATCGGTTCCGTCTGGGCCAAAAAGGTCGGCGTTGACCGTGCCGATACCGCCGACGAGGCCATCTGCGGGTGTCTTGGCGATGAGGTCATCGATGTCGCGCCGTCGGCGTTGGGCGGCGATGGCCAACGGTCCGATCTCGACGAAGCTACCGGGATCCACAAGATCGGCGAGGTTCTCACGCGCGGTACGTCGACCGCGCTCCCGTCGTTTGGCGACCGCGTCCGGGCGGGCTGCATCTCTGCCGATGTCGTGCCGCTCGCGAACTTCGGCCAGATCGGCTCGGTCGGTTGGTGTGCTGTCGTCCGTTGCTGCTGGAGCGACCGCAGAGGAGACCGACTCGAGAAGTACGAGCCGCTGACCCTGCTCGACCCGCTCGCCAGTCGCCAAGGCAGCCTCTGCGACGGTTCCGGCATCCGATGCGGCCACGACGTGTTCCATCTTCATGGCTTCGATGATCGCCACCGTTTCGCCCGCAGCAACGACGGTCCCCGGTGGGGCCAACCACACGACGGTGCCAATCAGTGGTGCCTCAACCCAAGTCATCTGGGCACGCTAGTTGACCTCCGGCCTCGTACTCAACGCTGACCGGCTCAGGCGACCGAAGCGGCCTACCGTTGGAGCGTGAAGAAGCTCGTAGTGGTCGCCTTGTTTCTGGTCACCGCGTGTGCGTCGACGGACGGATCCGAAACCACGGGTGCTACATCCTCGACGCTGGCCACGTCGACCATCGCCCCAGCGAGGGCTGCGCCAACGACGAGCACGATGGCTGAAGCGGCGCCGACCACCACTGCTGCAGCCATCGGGACAACCGTTTCCGAGGCCCGACCATCGGGTAATCCTCGACCCGAGTGGTTCGGTACGCGGCTGCTCCCGCTTCGAGCGGACGAGAACGGCGTCGCCCAACCGACACCCAACGAGCTGACCGATCGACAGCTGTGGACGACCGATACGGTCCCGCCTCCGATCGACGACTCATTCCGGAGCGAGATCATCATTCCTGTACCCGACGAGGTGTTGCTGCGTTCGACCTGGACCGAGGACTGTCCGGTCGGAAGCGACGAATTGGCGTACGCCCAGCTCACCTTCCGCGGGTTTGATGGTCTGGCCCACACCGGGGAGTTGCTCACCAACCGGGAGTGGGTCGACGAGCTGATCGACATCTTCCGCCAGCTGTACGAGTGGGACTACCCGATCGAGGAGATGCGCATCACGACCCAGGCCGACCTCGACGCCCACCCCACCGGTGATGGCAACAACACCGGCTCCTTCGGGTGTCGGCCTGCCGTTGGTTCGACGAACTGGTCGCGGCACGCGTTCGGCCTTGCGATCGACATCAACCCGTTCCACAACCCGTACGTACGGGGCGACCTGATTCTGCCCGAGCTGGCCGAGAGTTACCTCGATCGCGATCAGGCGCGCGTCGGAATGCTGAACGCTCGAATCGTCACGTTGTTCGATGACATCGGTTGGGGCTGGGGCGGCCGATGGACGAACTCATCGGACTGGATGCACTTCAGCCAGGATGGTCGGTGAACATCGTGGCGTAGGTGGGCTTGATCACGTCATTGATCAGCGCCAGCCGCTCGTCGAACGGGAGGAACGCACTCTTCATGGCGTTCACGGTCAGCCACTGCATGTCCCGCAGGTCCCACTCGAAGAAATCGACCATGTTCATCATCTCGTCGCTCATCGACACATTGCTCATGAGCCGGTTGTCCGTGTTGAGGGTGACGCGAAAACGGAGGTCCTTGAACAGCTTGATCGGGTGATCGGCCAACGTGTCCACCACGCCCGTGTGGAGATTCGACGACGGGCACACCTCGAGAGGGATTCGCCGGTCGCGGACGTAGTGCGCCAACCGGCCGAGCGCGGCGGTGCCGTCGTCGGCAACGGTGATGTCGTCGAGAATCCGCACGCCGTGGCCGAGCCGTTCGGCCGAGCACCAGGCCAACGCCTTCCAGATCGACTTGGGCCCGTAGGCCTCACCGGCATGGATCGTGTAATGGAAGTTCTCCCGTTGGAGGTACTGGAAGGCGAGCGTGTGGTCGTCCGGTGGATACCCGTTCTCTGGCCCGGCGATATCGAATCCGACAACACCCTTGTCTCGCCAGCGAACGGAGAGCTGAGCCACCTCCAGGCTCCGGTTGAGGTGCCGCATAGCGGAACACAGGGTGCGGATCGTTAGTGGGGTGCCCGTAGAACCCTCGACGAATCCCGCCGTTGCCGCCTCCACAACGTCGTCCATCGTCATGCCCTGTTCGGTGTGCAGTTCGGGTGCGAAACGAATCTCTGCATACACGACGCCGTCCGCTGCGAGGTCCTCCGCACACTCCCTGGCGACGCGGTGAATCGAGTCCGGGGTCTGCATCACACCGACGGTGTGGGCGAACGTCTCCAAGTACAGCACCAGATCCTTGCGATCGGCGCCGCGCCGCATCCACTGACTCAGTTCTTCGGGATCGGTGGTCGGCAGTGACGCGTAGCCCAGCTCATCCGCCAGCTCGATGACGGGGCTGGCGCGCAGGCCACCGTCGAGGTGGTCGTGCAGAAGGACCTTGGGCGCAGATTCGATCTGGGCTCGAGTGGGGAGATCAGCCATAGGGCATTATTGCCGATTTTGTGGGGCTACTGATCCACGGCTCGCCGGTGGCCACCGGTGCGCGGTGCGGCCAAGACGTGCGGTACGTCAGCAATGGAGTCGACGATGTGGGTGTGAGGTGCGGCTCGCAGCGCCGCTTCATCGTGGGTGCCGGAACGTACGCCGATCACGAGGCCGGCGCCGGCCCGGTTGCCCGCTTCGAGATCGGCCGGTGAATCACCAACGATGGCGACTTGTGCCACCGAATCGATCCGCAGATTGAGAATCGCCTCCAGCAGAAGGTCGGGGGCGGGATGTCCGCGTCGGTGGCCGGTGGCGGCGAGTTCGGCGGCGAAACGTTGCGACCAACCCAACTGACGAAGGGCTGCCCGGCGTACGTCACTCGAGAAACTGGTGGTCACCGCCAACTTGATCCCATCGGCCGCCAATCGGTCCAACACGTCGTCCGCGCCATCCACCGCGGCGAACGCCGGGATCTCCTCCAGGACGCTGTCATCGAAGGCCCAGGTTGCCTCCTCGGCCACGACTGGGTCTCCGAGCACTTCGGTGAGCACGTCCAGCGTGGGTCGCCCCATACGGGCGGAGATGGCCTCGCGGGCCTCATCAAAGGCGTCGCTGTCGTCGCGTAGGCCGGATTGTTTCAGTGCTCGGTCGTAGGCCCGGGCAACAACGCCGTCATCCCGAATCAGCGTCCCCATGAGGTCGAAGACAACAAGCTGAACAGAATCCACGCAGTCAGCGTGTCACATCACGCGGCGGCGCGAGTACGCCGGAGCAGGGGATCTGCGGCGGCGAGGGTCCGGTCGGCCAGTCGGAAGATGCGGCCGGCGGAACCGGGCGTGTCACCATCGACCAGGTTGCCCATGACCTGCAACGTGATGTTGGCGATTCCTTCGGTGCCGACAGCCATGCGCAGCCCGTTCTTGAGGATCCACGGATGGCCAATGAGAAAGCTGAAACGGCGACCCGTGCTCAGGAAGCCGTCGAATCGATCGCCAACCATCTTGTCGTAGCGTTCCGGCGCACTGGTTGGATCCTCGAGGTAGAGGTCCGCGGCGATCATCCCGCTCTCGAGGCCGTAGTCGATCCCTTCGCCGTTCATCGGGTTGATGAGGCCCGCAGCATCGCCGATGGCCACCCATCCGTCACCATGGCGCTTCTGGGCGCTCATCGGCAGTCGCCACGCCCGTGGGCGCTCCTGATACTCGCCCAGGCCCCAAGGCTCCTGCACCATGTCCCGATAGCTGTTGAGCAACGTGTTGAGGTTGAGCTTCTTGAACCCCTTCATCGTGCTGAGGGCGCCAACCCCGATGTTCACCGTCCCGTCGCCGGCAGGGAACATCCAGCCATAGCCGGGAACGGGGGTTCCAAACTCATCTTGCAGCGTGAGACACGCCTCGAGGTGCTGATCGGCGTGGCGCGGTGATGTTGCGTAGGCACGAATGGCCAGACCGAATGGTTCGTCGGCGATACGTTCGGTACCGAGCATCTTGGCCACGGCGCCCGGCGCACCCGTCGCCACCACGGTCAAGGGTGCGTGGTACGTCTCACCATTGGCGGTGACACCAACCACCGCGCCGTTTTCGATGATGGGGAGTGCTTCTGACTCCCACCGCACATCAGCGCCCGCGGCGGTCGCCGCGTCGA
>SHLQ01000144.1 GCA_004282895.1 Acidimicrobiales bacterium | reverse complement strand
CCCCCTGGAGCGTCGAACTGGTCGCTGCGTAGGCGTTTCGCGAGCTCAGAGCGCTTGTTGCCGCGGATCAGTTCGTCGTCGTCGAATGTGCAGGCGGCGCGGACGCCGAGTCTGCTCTCAGTAGATCACGCTGGCCTCGTCTGTCCGTCCTTGCTTCAGGCTCGAGTCTCCTTCGACGCAACCCACTTCGTCTGCCCGATCTTCGGGCCATCATCGCCATCGCGGGGTAACTTCCGAATGGTGGTGGCCTGGGGTTTGTAGAGCCGCCGGGATGTAGTCGCCGTGGGCCTCGAGCAGATCATCGACCATCTGATGAATCTGCTGAAGATCGAGCTCAGCTGCGGTGTGCGGATCGAGCATCGCTGCGTGATACACGTGTTCACGATCACCGGTCTTCAATGCCTCGATCGTGAGGGCCTGAGGGCCAAGATTCGTCTGAATCATGGCTGCGAGCTGAGGTGGCAGCCGTCCGACTGCCTGCGGCGTCAACCCCGTACCATCGACCTTCGTCGGAACCTCGACTACGCAGCCATCCGGCAGGTTTTCGATGTACCCGCGGTTGGGCACGTTCGTGTAGACGGTCCGTTCTGTGTCCGTCTCGATGCTGTGAATGATCTGCGGAGCGAACTCGTTGCTGCGCGGAACGTGTAGTTCTTCATTGCTGTCCACAAGGCGAGCGCGGAGCGTCTCCCACTCGGCGTTCTGCACTTCGCAGCGCCTGATGTACTCGCGAAGCGGGATGCGGAATTCCTCGACGAGATCTGGTCGATGGTGCTTGATGAACCACGGCGTGTACTCAGCAAAGTGCTCACTCGACTCTGCGACGAAATAGCCAAGCCGGCGCATCACCTCGTAGCGAACGGCATCCGGCAATCCCCAATCCCCTCGCTGTGGGGCGTCCGCAGGTGTCGTGTGAAGCGCTTTAAGCTCCGGGTAGAGGTCCCGGCCCTCATGCTGCAAGTTGACGAAGAAGGCCATGTGGTTGATCCCGGCCGCCGTGTACTCCAGCTCCGACACCGGGATATCGAGATCGTGCGCGAGGTCTTCGGCCGTCAGCGGGATCGAGTGACACAAGCCGTACCCGGGATGACTCCCGAGTTCGTCCAGCCCCCACATGTTGATGGCCATGGGGTTTGCGTAGTTCAGCAACACCGCATCGCCAGCCAGTTCGCTGATGTCGTGCGACACATCAACCAGCTCTGGAACAGTACGGAGGCCCCTCATGATGCCGCCGATACCCAAGGTGTCGGCTATCGTTTGTTGCAGTCCGTAGCGCTCAGGAATCTCGAAGTCGATCACGGTCGAAGGCCGGTACCCGCCGACCTGAAACATCGTGACCACATAGTCTGCGTTCTCGATAGCCCTACGGCGATCTGTCGTTGCGTCGACCGTCATCGGGACGTCGAGCCCCTCTCCAATCCGGTTCGCAACAATCTGCGACGTACGAAGTCGTTCTTCGTCAATGTCATGCAACGAGAAGCTCAACTGGCCCCGAAGTTCGGGAAATGCGATCAGATCACCGATCAAGTTCCGTGCGAAAACCGTGCTGCCAGCACCGATGAAGGCTACTCGAATCATAGAAAGTCTCCGTAACTCTTGACGAACAACCCTCGGCTCGCTGCGTGACCGGATGGTCGTGCCGTCGACGGCATCAAAGAAATGGTCACGAGTGGATGCCGTGCAGCGTGTAATCAGTCCAGTGACGCACGATCTCGTTCGGGACGAGCATCGGCGACAGAAAAGAGGGATTGTTGACCGCGTCGGGAAAGAGTTGGGTCTCCAGACACAGGCCAGACATTGGACCGAAGCCGCCCTGCGCCGCCGATCCATCGAGCTGGTGCCCGGTGTAGACCTGCACCCCCGGCAGAGAAGTCTCAACGGTGAGGCGGCGTCCGCTCCGGGGATCGTGAAGATCCACCTGGGAGCCGGGGACAAGCGCGTAACAGTGGTCGATACCGGCAAGGCCAACGCGATCGATGGCCTCGCCAATTCGTGGGCCATCAGCGAGGTCGAACACACCTCCCTGCGCAGGAAGAAGGTCCCCCGTTGGGATGAGCTGATCGTCGATCTCCACGACCGCCTCGGCATCGACCCGAAGGCGATGGTCCTCGATCGTGCCGGTGCCCGACAAGTTCCAATACGTGTGGTTCGTGAGAGAAACCGGCGTCGCTTGGTCGGCCAATGCCGTCCAAGCGAAGCGAAGACGATTGCCCTGAAGGGTCCACAACACCTCTACATCAAGAGCGCCTGGGTAGCCGCCCTCGCCATTGGGCCGGTGCAACCGAAACACGACTGACACTGCATCGGGATCGATCTCGAAGGTCCAGATACGCTGCCCGAACCCGGTCGGGCCGCCGTGGAGGTGGTGCGCACCTTCGTTGGCGACCAGCTCATAGCGTCGCCCGTCAAGCGAGAAGTTCGACCCGCCGACCCTATTTGCCAGCGGCCCCACGGTGCATCCGAGATAGGGCGGGTTCGTTGCGTAGGACAACGGGTCATTGTGAGCCAGGGTGATTCCCGAGGCAGAAGCATGCCCCTGCGGCACAAGGGTCCAAAGGGTTGCGCCCAGGTCAAGCAGCGTCACCTGCATGGACTCGTTCGATAGCTCGACAGCCGAGACTGCTTCTCCCGTTGGGAGATGCCCTACCGACCGCACGGACACCGTGCCGCTACCCATCATGGAGCCCCGGCTGACCGGTATGCAGGCGTTGGCCGTATCACAGCACTCGCGCCCCAGCCGAGGCCGTTGCAACGAACCCTTGGCCGAGCGCTCCGGGACGATCGGAACGGACCATGAGGTGCGCGCCTCCGACCTTGCCAGTGATCCGAATGCCGCGATCGATGGCCATTGGAAACACGAGACCACCCGTGTAGTCGGTGTGGTCACCGATGAGGTTCACCCGCCCTGGGGCAAGCACCCGACGGACGTCTGCGCCGCCAACGCTCATGTGCTGACCGGCCACTCGCATCTGAGGAGTTCGATCTGCAATTCCCGGTGAGCTGGGCCGCCCCCTTCGTGATCGTTATGCGGGTAGACCGTTATCTCTTTCGGTCCGGCGTAGTGGTTATAGGCGGCGAACACGGTGCTGGGTGGGCAGGTGGTGTCGGCGAGTGCTACAGAGAACGACGCACGAGCATGGGCGCGAGCCGCGAAGCTGACTCCGTCGAAATACGAAAGTGTTCGAAACACGGCGTCCGCCGAGGTTCGATGCGCAGCCAGATACTGCGTTATCTCCCCGTAGGGCAGTGTGTCGACGAGATCGATCGCACGCCGGAAGTGGCAAAGAAATGGCACATCAGAGAGCAACAGATCAACCGACGGGTCGAGCCCAGCAACGGCAAGCGCAATCCCACCTCCTTGGCTCGCGCCGTGGACCGCGATGCGTCCGGCATCAACCGAGGGGTGCGCTCGAGCGACCTGCACCGCCCGCACTGCATCCACGAACACTCTGCGGTAGTAGTAGGTCTCACGATCGAGAATGCCGCGGGTCATGAAGCCAGGCCCCGATGGCCCACCATCGGCCAGGGGACTGTCGGCGGTCGCGCCTGGGTGATGGTGGGACGAGCCTTGCCCGCGCGTATCCATGACGAGGCAGGCATACCCAAGACTCGGCCAGAGCAGCCAGTCAAACACCGACCCACGCCCGCCTGTGTAACCGAGATACTGCACGACGCATGGTCGAGGTTCGTCAAAGGGCCCAGGGATCAGCATCCAGCCTTTGATGGTCTGTCCTCCGAATCCGCCGAACGAAAGATCGAACGCTTCGATGGTCTCGAGGCCCGGGGCGACTCTGGCGTAGCTGGCGCCGAGGGGTTGCCTGTCGGCTTCCTGGAGGGTGTCACTCCAGAAACGGTCGAAATCTGACGGCTCCTCAACGGCCGGCCGGTACTTTTCCAGCTGGTCGATAGGCATGTCGAACAACGGCATCTACCCGTCCGCCTTTCGTGAGACGTAATTCCGCACCAGAACGTGCGCTGCTGCAGGGCTCAGCATCGTCAGAACTCCAACTTGAGGACGATTCCCTGCTCGGTATTTCCGGCGCGTTCACCGAAGATGTTCATACCTCTGCAGTTCTTCGCATCGGGCCGGACACCGATGCGCACCTTCACGAAGGAGTGTTGATCGAGATTGAGTTCACCAATACGAACGTCCGAGATTGACTCGCCATCGACCGTTGTTCCCTCTGAGTCGGTGGTCCATGTCGGGACGAGACCGAATTGAGAGTTGTCGGTTGACCACCAGTCGGGGGTGAGGCGTCCGCGCGATCCACCGAAATCGGCGGGCGATGTCCAGAGCCCGAGTTCAACATCGTTGACCTCGACGAAAATGTCGGAGGGCCAATCAAGGTGGTATCCCTCAGCTTCTGAACACAGTTCCGCGCTCAGCTCGAGCGACCGAGGAGTGCGACCACCCTGCGAGCGGAAAGGGAACCGGTACTCGAGATGCCCGGCGGAGAACCAGATGATTTGGGCGTTCACCCGATCCGGCTCATGGAACGAAGCAATGTCGTCGAACAAGCCGATCAACGCGCTCTCGCCGACCATCCCGCACGTCCCACCTGATTCGATCGCTGTGAAGTCGTAGTCGACGAAGTTGCCGATCGGCATGTCAGTCGTCACAACGTCAAGCGACTCAGGCGCCCGGGTCTTTGGCACGTGGAGCACGACGATGTCGTGGTTGCGGGTGCAGACCTTCTGGACTCCACGCTTCGCCGGGAGCGTCTCGAAGTCCAGAAAGCCTGCGTCGGCGAGGACGGAGATGTGGAGGTCTGCTGTTGCTCGGGGAATGTCGAGACCTTGGGCAATCTCGGAGACGTTGGCGCTCTTGTCTTGGAGAAACTCGAGAATCTGGATGCGCGTCGGCGAACCGAGCGCTTTGGCGACGAGCACGAGTTCGTTGGTGTTGTCTTGGCCGACGTTCACGAATCGAGTACGCCTGGGCTCACTGCTGTTGTCGATCTGCGGGCCCGGATTCAACGGACCGACCTCATCTGGCTCTGGTATGCGATTTCGATGGCCGCAGCACGAGTCTGTGCTGCGTGCAGCCTCGCTGCATCGAACTTTGAAGACCGATCGAATGAGTAGATGCCGTTCTGTTCCTGGTACACGTCGGTGAGCTGCGTATAGCAGTACCCGAACATGTTGGAGTCGTCCAGCAACACCGAGACCAGGCCCTCGAAACGACCATGGAATTCCTGGAGGCTCTGGGGCCGGTTGCCGTATCCCCAGGAATCTTCACCCTCCTGAGCGTCCGGGTTCCACCAGATGCCGCCGAACTCACTCACGAAGAAGGGCTGTCCGGCGTACGGGATCGACCAGTCGGTGTTGCTCGTGAGCATCCCCATCCACTCGCGTCCATCGTTGATGAATGGCTTCCCCTGGGCGAGACCAGCGTGCCTCCCACGGAACTGCTCAGGGTCCTGCTCATAGTCGTGGCTGTCGTAGACGTCGGCACCTCGCACGCGGTGGGAGTAGCCAGACGCGTCGAGCACCGGGCGGGTCCCGTCCATCGCCTTCGTTGCGAGATACATGCCCTGCGTGGCGTCGTCGAGCATCGTGATGCGGTCACCAATCGCCTGCCACGTCTCGTTGAGCGGGCACCATCCGACAATGCTCGGGTGAGAATAGTCTCGTTCGAGACACTCGAGCCATTGCGTCACGTACTCGGGACCGGTGATCTGGTGATCGCCGGGAACCGGACCGTTCTTGCTGCACCCCCAGTCGCCGAACTCTCCCCAGACGATGTAGCCGAGCCGGTCGGCGTGGTAGAGAAATCGCTCCTCGAACACCTTCTCGTGGAGACGTGCGCCGTTGAAGCCAGCCGCCTGACTCAGTTCGATGTCGCGGACGAGATCGCCGTCGGTGGGCGCAGTCATGCCACTTTCGGGGTACCAGCCCTGGTCGAGCACCAACCGTTGGAAGACGACCCGACCGTTGAGAGTGATTGCATTTCCGATGATGGCGACGCTCCTCAATCCAGCGTACGACGTGGCCCGGTCCACCACCGTCCCGTCAGCGTCGACCAAGCGAAGGTCGAGGTCGTAGAGATGCGGATCCTCGATCGACCAAAGACGTCGTCGCTCTTCAGGGATGGGGAGATCGAGTCGAGGGGACAGGTCGAACTCTGCTGAGCACTCTGCGGTGGAGATTGGTCCTGCGGCATCGCTCAGAACTGCCTGGAACGTGAGGCCGACCCCATTGTTCGAAATCGGTTGCTCCACTCGGATGACGCTGTTGGCGACGTCTGGCGTGATTCTCGGTCGCCGCAACGACACATCAGGCACCGGCTCGAGCCACACCGTCTGCCATATGCCGGTCACGCGCAGATAGTTGGCTGCGTTCGGGGCAAAGTCTCTGGCCTGCTTCCCTCGGGGCTGGGCCCGTCCCCATGCCTCGTCTCTTGCCCGAACGACGATTGTGATCTCATCACCGGCTCCAGAAGGGCGGCCGAGGTTGCACGAGAAAGGAGTGAAGCCGCCCCGGTGGCGTCCGACTTCGACACCGTCGACCCACACGGTTGCGTCGTAGTCGACCGCCTGAAAGTGAAGAAGGAGGTTTCGGTCTCCCCAGCTCTGCGGAATTTGCACCGTGCGTCGATACCAAACAGCGTTGAGATAGTCGGTGTTCGCTATCCCGGACATGTCTGATTCTGGGCAAAACGGGACCAGGATCTCATCATTCAGAGTCCGTTCGTGGACACCGCGTTGTATTCCGCTGTCACCCTGATCGATCTCGAACTCCCAGGGGCCGTTCAAGCAGAGCCACTCTGCACGTTCGAACTGCGGCCTCGGGTACTCCGGTCGCGGGATGGCTTCCTTACTCAAATTGGTTCCTCTCCACGCCATTGCTCGCGCTCGCTCCACCTCGTGACTGCATCATTCATCTCAACCCCTCAACGATCCGGCCGTGAGGCCACCAATGATTCGCTTCTGCATCACCAAGAAGAAGATCACCATCGGGAGCGTCGTGATGACGAGCATCGGGATCATGAGCCCCCAATCGTTCTGGAACTGGCCGACGCCGTTGTAGACCTGCATCGTCAACGTGGCGTCGTCCGCGGTGCCGAGAAAGAGGAAGCCGAGTATGAAGTCGTTCCAGATCCAAATCGTGTTGAAGATGACGATGGTCGCGGTGACCGGTTTGAGAAGTGGAAAGACGATCTTCCAGAAGATCCGATACGTGCCGGCGCCATCAACCGCCGCAGCCTCCTCCAGGTCGCGAGGCATCGCACGCATGAAGCCCGTGTAGAGGAACACGGCAAACACCGCGCCATTGGTGTGAAGGAAGATGAGGCCCTGCATTGTGTTCAGCAGGTTGAGGCTTCGCATGATCAGGAACAGCGGAAGCATCGTGGTCTGGAGCGGGACCATGAAGCCGATCAGGAAGTAGTTGCGAAGAAGCCTCGTTAGCCGATTCGTTCGCCTGGCAATCGTGTAAGCCGCCATCGATCCGAAGATCACGATCAGCACGACCGATACCGATGTGATGTACACCGAAATCCAGAAATGGCGGAAAAAATCGATGCCCTCGAGCGCACGCCCATAGTTGGAGAAGTCAAACCTGGTTGGTAAGCCAAGCGGCGACTCAAGCATCTCTGGCTGGGTCTTAAAGGAGGAGACCGCGAGGAAGTAGATTGGAATCAGAAAAATGGCGCATACCACCAGCATCGCGATCTCGCCAAAAAACGTGCGCATCCTGTAACGGCGCATCAGGCTTCGGGCTCCTGCCGAGACATCAGTGTCACTTGCGTGAAGGTGACCACAGCGATGATCACGAAGAACAAAAACGACATAGCCGACGCGAGCCCTACTCGGGATGAGGACAGACCCTGCGTGATTATGGACTGGGTCATCAGCACCGTCGATCGACCGGGGCCGCCTTCTGTCATCGCAAATGGCAAGTCGAACACTTTGAGGCTCGCAAGGATCAGCAGAGCGACACTTACGGTCAGTGCCGGCGACAAATGCGGCAGCGTGATGTAGCGAAACTTCTGGAACGCGCTTGCGCCATCTATGTCCGCGGCCTCGAGGAGCGTCTGATCAATCGTCTGGAGATTCGCCAAGTAGAGAGCGGCATGCCACCCGACCTGTGACCAGACGGTGACGAAGACAAGCAGCCACATCGCCAGGTCGGAATCGGCCAGGAGGAGCTGTCGTTCGAATCCGAACCTTTCCAGGAGGCCGTTGACCATCCCATACCTCGACGACGAAAGAATAAAGGTCCATGCGAAGCCAAGAAACAATGCCGAGAGAACTGACGGGAAGAAGAACGCAGCGCGCTGGAAATTTCGTGTCTTGAAACGGCCGTTCAGGATGAGGGCAAGCGGAATCGCGAGGACCGTCACGAAAAGGGGAACGGTCGAGGCAAATAGAATTGTCCTGATGAAAGGCTCAACGATGAGATCGTTACTGAGCGTAGTCCGATAGTTCTCGAGCCCGACAAAGTCCACGTCGGAGCTGATCCCGTCAAAGTTCGTGAACGAATAGCGGAACGTCTGGATCAGCGGAAGGATCACCGCTATCGAGTAGACGATCAGCGCGGGCAGAACAAACGCCAGGTACGGCAGGTTTCGACGCCACCGCGTCAGCGGCAACACGGACCCGGGTCGCGTGGCTACTCGATTCTGCCCGTGACTCTTCGTATCCAATTCCACTCGGAGTCTCCATCCATCCCTATGCATTCAGTGTGACGGCCAAGCCGCTCTTCGACTGAGTACCACTACGAAACGGCCTGCC
>SHLQ01000143.1 GCA_004282895.1 Acidimicrobiales bacterium | reverse complement strand
GACCCGGACCACTCGCTGATCCACGTCATGGCCAAGAAGTACCTGGGCGTCGACGTGTACCCGTGGGGCAAAGCCGACGACGAGCGGGTCATCGTGCGTGTCCGGCCGGAACACACGGCGTCGATGGGCTAACAGGTTCACGACATGACGAAAACGGTTATCACCGGCGCCACCATCTTCGACGGGTCAGGTGAGCCCGGGTTCGTCGGCGATCTGCTCATCACCGACGGGCAGATCGCGGAGGTTGGCGAGGTACCAGCCTCACCCGATGCCCAGGTCGTCGATGGCAGCGGACTGTGCGTGGCCCCCGGCTTCATCGACGTCCACACCCACGACGACTATGCAGCCATCCTGCACCCGGACATGGCGTTCAAGAACCGAGGAGGCGTCACGACGTGCATCGTCGGCAATTGTGGCTTTGGCGCCGCGCCGGTCGAAGCTGCCCGCACCTTCGCCGAGGTCCTTCATCCGGGATCCGCCCTCCCCGACTACGACGGTTATGCCGGCTACATGTCCTACCTCGAGGAACATCCCCCTGGTGTGAACATCGGCGTGCTTGCCGGCCACGGCACGATTCGAGCGGCCGGGTTGAACGGCGAGGCCGGCTTCGCCCGCGAGCCAACCGATGCCGAGCTCACGTCGATGATGGATCTGCTGACCGAAGCATTGGATGCTGGGGTCCTCGGCCTCTCGTCCGGCCTGGTCTACGAGCCCGGACGCCACGCCAACACCGAGGAACTCATCGCGCTCGCATCGGTGATGAGCGGCACGGGCGCGCTGTATGCATCACACGTCCGCGACGAGGGAGATCATTTGGTCGAGTCGATCGCCGAGGCGATCGAGATCGGACGAGCCGCAGCAGTGCCGGTGCAGATCTCTCACCACAAGGCGACCGGGACGGCCAACTGGGGAAAGGTGCGCGACTCGTTGGCGCTCATCGACGCCGCTCGCGCGGACGGTCTTCAGGTGCACGCCGACCAGTACCCATACACGGCCGGGAGCACCAGCCTCGAGTCGGTGGCCGGGAACTATCACATCGTCGAAGGAGCGGCGGTGGGTGGCTCGACGATCTCGGGTGACAACCTCGTGGTGGCGAGTTGTGAAGCGGAACCACTCTGGGAGGGCCGCACGATGAACGAGCTCGCCGAGGAGTTCGGATGCAGCCCGTCCGAGGCCGCGCAGCGGGTTCTCTCCACCGCGCGTACAACGACCGTGATCCTTCACGTCATGTCGGAGGAGGACGTGCGCACTGTGATGGCACACGACAGCACGATCATCGGATCGGATGGCCTACCGACGCTCGACGGGAAGCCCCACCCGCGCCTGTACAACACGTTCGCCCGCGTGCTCGGCCACTATTCGCGCGACGTCGGTGTCTTGCCTCTCGCGGAGGCGATCGCTCGGATGACCGGTCACTCCGCGGACGCGTTCGGCCTCGCCGACCGCGGCTACCTCCGTCCTGGCTACGCCGCAGATGTCGTCGTGTTCGACGCCGAACGCATCATCGACCGAGGCACCTTTGCCGATCCCAACCGCTACCCGGACGGCATTCATCACGTGTTCGTGAACGGGGTCGAGGTTGTTGACGACGGCCAACCAACCGGCTCACGACCGGGCCAGGTCCTCCGACGAAGCGACGGTTGACACGCCGCGAGGCGCTGAACGTGGCCGTATCCTGATCCCGTGGTCACGCTGAAGCTACGGCGCTCCCCCGGCCGTCCAAGGTTGCTCGAGCTGCCCTGGAACCAGCCCCTCGACACATGGCCCGACGACGACATGGTGCGATTGCCCGCAGGGGAACACCGCCACGTCGTGCGCTTCCTCGAACACGACGAGCGCTACTTCGCACTCAAGGAGCTGCCGGAGCGACTGGCTCGACGCGAGTTCGCCAACCTCGAGCGGCTGCGCGACGAAGGACTCCCGACCGTGACTCTCGTCGGTATCGCCACCGATCGGATCTCCGATGACGGCGAACCACTCGAAGCGGTGCTGATGACGCGCCACCTCAGCTATTCGCTTCCCTATCGGACGGTGTTCACCGATCTCAGCTCAGCCACCCAGCGAACCAAGTTGGTCGACGCACTGGCGCTGCTCCTCGTGCGACTCCACATCGCCGGCTTCTTCTGGGGCGACTGCTCCCTGAACAACGTCTTGTTCCGGCGCGACGCCGGCGCCTTGCGGGCCTACGTCGTCGACACCGAAACATCCGAATTCCACGAGAGCCTCAGCCCTGGCCAGCGCCAACATGATCTCAATATCGCCGCCGACAACATCGGCGGCGGGCTCTACGACCTGCAGGCCGAGGGCCGACTCTCGACCACGATCGAACCGGTCGACATCGTGATCGCGCTGCTCGATCGATACGAGCAATTGTACGACGACCTCACCGGCGCGGAGGACGTGGCCATCACCGAACTGTGGCGAATCCAAGCTCGGCTGCAACGGCTGAACGAACTGGGTTTCGACGCAGAGGAGTACGAGCTTCACGAAGAGGGCGGCTTCGCCCGGTTCCAGCCAACCGTGGTCGAGGAGGGTTATCACCGGCGCTCTCTCGATCGTCTGACCGGCATCTTCGCGCACGAGAACCAGGCCCGGAGGCTGCTCGGTGCCCTCCACGGGTACGGCGCGTGGCTGGCACAAACCGAAGGTGAGCCGCTTCCCGAGGCGGTCATCGCCTATCGCTGGCTGGCCGAACGCTACCGACCGGCGCTCGATCGGATTCCAATTGAACTACGCGGCCGGCTCGAGGATCCGGAGATCTACCACGAGGTTCTGGAGCACAACTGGTACTTGTCGGAACAGGCTGGAGAAGAGGTGCCGCTGTTCGAAGCGGTGGACAGCTACACCGCCGATGTCCTTGCAAAACGGACCGACGAACGGGACGTCCTGCCGGCCGGCTCGACCTTGGGCGACCAGGTCGACTCTCCCTGACGTTGGAGTACGGTTCGGAAGACCAACGGGGGAAACACATGGGCACACACGACTACGCCGCGCCGATCACCGGCACCGAGAGGACCGTCGAGGGTTCTGACGGCACACGTTTGCGGACGGTGTCTGCTGGCGAAGGCGAAAGGACGGTGGTGCTCGCCCATGGATACGGCGCAGGGGCCGATGCCTGGAATGTTGTTGCCTCAAAGCTCGCCGCGCAAGGTGTTCGAGTCATCGCGTTCGATCAACGAGGCCACGGCGGCTCAACGATCGGCTCCGGAGGGATCGGGTCGCCACAGATGGCAGGCGACTACGCCAGCATCCTCGAAACGTATGAGCTCGAAGATGCCGTCCTGGTTGGCCACTCGATGGGCGGTTTCCTTGCGCTCGCCTTCCTGCTCGACGGTGGGAAGGACGCGACTCGGCGGGTCGGGTCGCTGTTGTTGATGTCCACCTTCGCCGGTGACGTGAGCCGAAAGAATCCCCAGAACCGGCTGCAGATTCCCCTCATCAAGTCCGGCGTACTCCCCCGGCTTCTGCAATTCGGTCCCGTCGCGACGGCGTTCACCAAGAGCCTGATAGGCGACGGCTACGAGCCCGAGATGGCTCCCGCATTCACCGAGACATTTCTGGCAGCCGATCATGCTCAGCTGGTTCCGATACTCCAGGCAATGGTCGACGAAAGCCGGTACGACCGCCTCGGCGAGCTCGACCTGCCCTGCACCGTTCTGGTTGGGACCAAAGACAAGACCACGCCGCCGTTCCACACCGCCGACCTGCATGCGGGCATCGCGGGCTCGAAGCTAGTCTCGCTGCCTGGCGTCGGCCACGGCCCCAACTGGGAGGACCCGAGCGCGATCGTTAACGAGATCGTGGGCCTGGCCAACCTCTGAGCTACCTGAGCATTTGTACCGTCGAGTGCGTCGAGCAGGAGCCACAAGGCGAGCACCACTTCCGCATCCTTGAATGACCGAAAGCAAACCGGTCATCAGTTGCCGGCCGGCGACGCCGCGAACTCGGCCGTGTACGTCTCCCACAGCGCCAGTGATTCCGCCGACTGGGCAAAGCTGCTGTCGTTGAACATCGTGGGCACATCTTCCGGATGGTTCGCCTGCACCCACAACAACGTCACCTCCGAGATGTGGTCTTCGAACCCGTCGACAGGACCTTGGGCGAAGGTGTGGGTCAGGCTCTCGATCCGACCGTCGGCGATGTCGAACACGAAGCTGTTGCCTGTGTACCGATCATCGCCCAGCGCCCGGGTCCATGCGTTCGCCCATGTGTACGTGCATCGCACGCGACCCGGAGAACCGGCTTCGCAAGTTGGATCGACGAGTTCGACGCCGGTAACACGATCGAATTCGCCGGATGACACGTAGTCGATCTCGTCGAAGCCTGCGAACTCGCCGTTGACGTCTCGCCTCAGGTCGTCTCGAACGAACGGATCGTCGGCGAACAGGGCGAGAACCGCTTCCCCGTCATGCGCATTCCGGGCGGTGATGAAGTCCTCGGCAATCGCAAGGTCGGCAGCCTCGAACGATGCCAAGAACTCGGGTATGTGCTGCTCCCACAGTGCGACGGACTCTGCCGTGATAAGCGGGGGTCCAACGCCAACTTGACCGCGCATCAAGCTGAGATCCTCAGGGTGGTTCGCAACCAGCCACGGAACGATCCCTAGCCGATAGACATCGTGGAAGTAGTTGCCGACCTGACCGCCATCAGTGGTGCGGTTGTGAGTGATATGCGTGATGAGTCCATCCTCTACTTCCAAGGGGAAGCTGGCGTCATACGGCCCGACCCCGAGAGCGACGGTGAGGTCTGACTCCAGCGTGTAGGTACAACGCACACGCCCCGGCGAACCTGCGGTGCAGGTCGGGTCGAGGAAACGCATGCCGTGGGCCCGCTCGAGGTCACTGAGCAGCGGATAGTCGTCCGGTGAGGTGGCCCATTCGAACGCCTGAACAATGGTTGCGTCGTCGGCAACGAGTGCTCGCGCCGCGTCGCCGTCGTATGCGGCGCGAGCAGAGATGAACTCTTCTGCGAGCGCGACAGCTGTGGCGCCCGCCGAGGCCGATGACGGCTCCGACGTTGCCGGCACCGACGTCGTTCCTGGTGCAGCTGTCGTGGCTGGCACGGTCGTATCCGTCTCGGTCACTCGCAAGGACTGCTCCTCACCGTCGTTCAACAAGGCGACGAGGCCGACAACAACCAGCAGTATTGCGGCCGCTGCGGCCATGAGCATCCGCACTGGAACGGCGGGTTCGGTCTTGGGGTTTGGTTTCAACATGGTGATCTCCAACTCGGTGTGGTCCGCCTGTTCTGCGATCCGGGTTTGGATCGCCTCCCATGCGGTCGAAGATGGAGTCGCCGTATCGGCGATGTGTTGCATGTCCTGCTCAAGGCGGTCATCAAATCGACTCATTGTTCGAGCTCCTTTCGCAGGATTGCCAGGCCCCGTCTCACGTGAGACCGGACTGTTGCCGCGGGCATGTCCATGATCTCTGCGATCTCAGACGCCCGGTACTGGCCGAGATACCGAAGTACCACTGCCACCCGCTGATCTTCGTCCAGCTTGTTGAGCACATCCCAGAGCTCACACGCGCTGGCCGGAAGCTGCTCTAGGGGTTCGGGAGCATGACGTTCCATGACCCTTCGCCTCCGGAGAAGTGACCGACATCGAAGGACGACAGTTGTTCGAAGATAGGCGCCCGGTTGGCGCAGCTCGTCGAAGCGACGGTGCACTTCGGCGAAACTGTCCTGGACGATTTCTTCAGCCTCGGCATTGTTGTTGACGAGTGTGTACGCGAGGCGCACCATGCCGTTGTACTCGGCGTGGAAGAGGTCCTCGATCGTCTGAGGACCTCGTTGCTTCACGGATACTCGTCGCATTGCCTCCATCACCCCCAACGACGAAGAGCACCCTCGAAGTGTTGCAGACTCTGCGAGATTTCTTTTGAATTCGCCCCTGCGTCAGAATGGGGTGACATGAACCACGAGTTTCTCCAGCATCTTTCCCGACAAACAGCAGAACTCCACGAGACCGGGCTCTACAAAGCCGAGCGCGTCATCGCGTCACCCCAGGACGCTGTGATCACCCTCGAAGATGGCAGTGAAGTCATCAATCTCTGTGCCAACAACTACCTCGGGCTCGCCAACGATCCAGAACTCGTCGCCACCGCCGCAACCGCGGTCGAACGGTATGGCTTCGGGATGGCATCGGTTCGGTTCATCTGCGGCACGCACACAGTTCACACCGAACTCGAAGCCGCCTTGAACCGGTTCCTTCGCACGGAGGCGACCATCCTCTACACGTCGTGTTTCGACGCCAACGGCGGTCTGTTCGAAACGATTCTCGACGCCGAGGATGCAGTCATATCTGACTCGTTGAACCACGCGTCGATCATCGACGGTGTCCGGCTCTCGAAGGCTCAACGGTTCCGCTACGCCAACAACGACATGGACGACCTTGCCCGCCAGCTCGAAGCTGCCGGAGACGCGCGGTTCAAGCTGATCGCCACCGACGGCGTCTTCTCCATGGACGGCATCGTGGCCAATCTGCCGCAGATTTGTGACCTCGCCGACGAACACGACGCGCTGGTGATGGTCGACGATTCCCATGCGGTCGGCTTCATCGGCGACCGGGGCGGCGGCACACCCGACTATTGGAATGTCACTGACCGGGTCGACATCGTCACTGGCACACTCGGCAAGGCACTTGGCGGAGCGTCCGGTGGCTACACCTCCGGCCGTAAGGAGATCGTCGAGTGGCTCCGGCAGCGGTCTCGGCCCTACCTCTTCTCGAACACCGTTCCCCCGATGATCGCCGCGACGGCGACTCACACGCTGGGGATGCTCACCGAATCCGACGACCTACGCCGGCGGGTGCAAGAGAACTCGGAGTACTTCCGGGCGGAGATGACCAAGGCCGGGTTCACGCTGGCCGGCGCCGGCCATCCGATCATCCCCGTGATGCTCGGGGACGCAAAGCTCGCAACCGAAATGGCCGACCGTCTTCTGGCAAAGGGCATCTACGTCATCGGCTTCTCGTTCCCGGTCGTACCGAACGGCGAAGCACGAATTCGCACACAGATGTCGGCCGCACACGAGCGCGGTCATCTCGACCGCGCGGTAGCGGCGTTCACCGAAGTCGGCCGCGAGTTGGGGGTTGTGTGATGAAGGCTCTTGTCAAGGCCAAAGCCGAGCCCGGAATCTGGCTGGAGGAGATCCCAAAGCCGACCGTCGGCCCCAATGATGTGCTCATTGCCGTGAGGAAGACATCGATCTGCGGCACCGACATCCACATCGTCAACTGGGACGAGTGGGCGCAGGCCACAATTCCGGTGCCGATGGCCGTTGGCCACGAATACGTCGGCGTGGTCGCCGAGGTTGGCAGCGAAGTGGAAGGGCTCGAAATCGGTCAACGGGTCTCGGGCGAGGGCCACATCGTCTGCGGGCGGTGCCGCAATTGCCAAGGCGGTCGCCGTCATTTCTGCATCAACACGGTCGGGGTAGGCGTCAACCGGCCGGGCGCCTTCGCCGAGTACGTGGCGATTCCGGGCGAAAACGTCCAGCCGATCCCCGACGACATTTCCGACGAAATTGCGAGCATTCTCGATCCGCTCGGAAACGCCGTCCACACCGCTCTCAGCTTCGACCTCGTCGGCGAGGACGTGCTCATCACCGGTGCTGGACCGATCGGAATGATGTCCGTCGCGATCGCCCGACACGTCGGCGCCCGCTACGTCGTCGTCACCGACATCAACGAGTACCGGCTCGGAATCGCCGAGAAGATGGGTGCCGACCATGCCGTGGATGTAACCCACGGGAGCCTTGAACACGCCATGTCGCTGCTGGGGATGCGAGAGGGATTCGACATCGGCCTCGAGATGTCGGGGTCGCCGCCGGCACTCAACCAGATGATCTCCACGATGAACAATGGCGGCAACATCGCGTTGCTCGGAATTCCCGCCGCCGGCACCGCTACTCCGATCGACTGGAACGACATCATCTTCAAGGGGCTATCCCTCAATGGTATCTACGGCCGCAAGATGTTCGAGACCTGGTACAAGATGCTGGCGATGTTGCAAACCGGTCTCGACGTCTCCCCGCTAATCACGCACCGCTTCTCCTTCACCGACTACGAAGAGGCATTCGAGGTCGTGCGAACCGGTGAATGCGCGAAGGTCGTCCTCGATTGGAGCGAGGCTTAACCTGAATATCGGGTTCCGACAGCGAGGACGACAAGGTTTCGGTTCCGCGGCCGTACGCTGAGCCCGTAGAAATCCACATCAAGGAGACACAAATGGGAATGCTCGACAACATCAAGGGCGCCCTCAAGGGCAATACCGACAAGGTCAAGGACGGGCTCGACAAGGCCGCGGACATGATCGATGAGAAGACGGACGGCAAGTTCTCGGACAAGATCGACATGGCCCAGGACAAGGCCGAAGACATGATCGAAGACCTGGCCGACGACGCCAGCGAAGGCTCCACCGAAGCCTGATCTTGCCCCCAGCCGGTGAGCTCGCTGTCGCCGGCGCAGTCTTCTTCAGCGCGCTCGTGGGGATTTGGCCGACGGGCACGACCTGGATTGAAACTTGAGCGCTGAATCTGCTCGTTCACCTGTGACCGGCGGCACAAGTCGTGTTACGTTCAGAATCTCGGGTCATTCCGAGCGCATTTAGGGGGAACAATGCCAGTCGAGTCGTCGGGTAAAAGCCCGGGTAATCCGAGGCTGTATGAGCTTGTGGAGGACACGCCCAAGGAAGGGCCGAGCCCAACCATGTGGGCGTGGCCGCACCTGATCGATCACCTCAAGGTGGCGAGCCAGCCCGTGCAGGGTCCATGGCCGCCGCA
>SHLQ01000142.1 GCA_004282895.1 Acidimicrobiales bacterium | reverse complement strand
ACACCCGCGGTGCTCATCGGGTCACCGGGCGAGATCGCCGACACGCTCCGGGCCCGCCGCGAACGCTGGGGCTTCAGCTACCCGGTCCTCCAGACGCCCGACGACTGGGACAGCGCCGTCGCCGTCGTCAGCGAGCTCACCGGTACGTGACGAACCGCGGTGCAACGCAACGGTGACTGGCACCGCACCGTTGCGTTGCACTGATCCTCAGATGGAAGGGCCGACCGAACCTCCACCGATGCCAAAGGGGACGGCCAAAGGCGAAGGCGCAGCCTTCACAATCAGGCTGAACAGGCGAAACGCCTAGGCAGCGAGCAGCTCGACGGTCCAGGGAGCGCGTGTACTTTGGGTTAACGTCGCCTCTCCGACACCACAAAATCCCCTGCGTCCGAGCGGGGGATTTCGTCGTTTTGGGCCGGTTCAGTGATGCACCTAGACGTATTGCATAATGCTTCCGGTATCGGTAGTATTATGAAATGTCATTGCTGGGAGTTTCCGAAGCCGCAGAAAAGCTGTGCGTTAGCGATCGTCGAGTTCGCCAGATGCTCGCCGACGGCTTGCTCGACGGTGAACGTATCGGCCGGGCGTGGATGATCGATGCCGGGGATCTGCGCCGCGTTAGCCGTTCTCGCCCGAAGGTAGGCCGTCCCTGGAATGCAGCGTCTGCGTGGGCGGTGCTGGCCCTCGCTGAGGGTAAGGCATCGGCTTTACCTCCAGTCGAGCGTTCACGAGCGAAGGAGCGTTTTGCGTTGGGCCTGGACAAGATCGTCGACCGACTAGCCGCTCGAGCCGACCGGCGTTCATTTTACGTTCACCCGAGCGTGTTGGCGCACCTTGAGGAGTCGTCGAAAGTTGTTCGTGGTGGTGTCAGCGCCGCAGCCGATGTAGGAGCTGACATTTTGGCCCGGGGTGAGTTCGAGGGTTACGTCTCGGGCCGACACATCGCCGAGCTTGTCAGTGCATTCGGAATGGACGAGCAAGCAGCGCGCCCGAACGTCGTATTACGCGTCGTTGACGATTCTGTGTGGCCCTTTGGGTCCGGCCAAAAGGTCGCAAGTCGCTCCGTCGTCGCTGTCGATCTATTGGAGTCGGCTGACCCGAGATCGCGTCGAGCAGGGATGAACCTGTTGGTGGTCAAATGAGTGGTTGGCCGGTCGTGGACATCGACCCAGTCGAGCTACCAACTCTTCCGGGACACGATGATGAGCTTTGGCTGACGCTGGTCGAATTGTCCGAGCTCCGGTCGGGGGAGTGGAGCCTCATTGGAGGTCAGATGGTGTTCTTGCATGCAATGGAGCATGCGGTGGACCCGCCACGAGTGTCGACCGACCTCGATGTGTTGGTGAACGCTCGAGTCGTGACGGGCGGCGTGCGCGAGTTCGTCAAAGCAATCGAAGCAATTGGTTTTGTACTTGCGGGTACATCACCTGAAGGTCTCGCTCACCGCTACCGGCGCGATGG
Organism: Acidimicrobiales bacterium; assembly: GCA_004282895.1. GTDB lineage: Bacteria > Actinomycetota > Acidimicrobiia > Acidimicrobiales > SHLQ01 > SHLQ01. Next base: position 7,340 of record SHLQ01000142.1, on the reverse strand, counting down.
TGTAAGTGTTGACGTGCTCGCTCCGGAGGGCCTCGGGTCTCGTACCGATCTCACCACTACACCTCCTGGCCGCACACTCCAGGTGCCCGGAGGAACTCAAGCGCTCGCCCGAACCGAACTCGTACCTGTGGTCTTCGGTGAACACCGAGGCCTCGTCCCACGTCCATCCCTTCTTGGCGCCATTATCGCAAAATCTGTTGCAGTCGAAGTTGACGATGTCCCTGAAGCGCAACGGCTCGATCTGGCGTTGCTTCTCAGCCTGGTCGAAGACCCGCTGGGCATGGCCGCCGAACTCACCATGAAGGACGGACAACGACTTCAAGCACGGTCCGAAATGCTCGACTCAGGCCAGCAAGCGTGGGCCAGCCTTTCTGATGTTGCTACTGATCGGGGTCGTGCAGCCCTAAGAATTCTTGTTCAGTGATCAGGCGCCGAGCCGCGTGGCGAGCGTGGTCAACCCGCTGAGCAGGTAAGACGCGTTCGCAGCGAGCTCGAGAAGGTCACTTTCCTGCGGTCGTCATGGTCATTCGGTAGCTAAAGCGGTTGCCAGGCCGTCGAGGATGAGGTTGAGACTGAACTCGAATTCGTTTGCGAAGTCGTAGCCGGGTTGGAGCACGTGGCCGATTGTGAACTCAGCCAAGTGGGGGAGTAGATCAGCGGGCATCTGGTCCGCTATCGACTCTGCGAGTTCGGCCATATCCTCGCCTCCGGTCGCTGGCAGGGTCGCTTCCTGCATCGCGAAGCCGTAGAGGAACGCATCGATGAGTGCATAGGCGTGGCCGGTGAGTTCGAGCGAAAGGCCACCTCGGCGCAAGCAGCCCAGCACCGCGTCATGATGAACGAGTGTCGCCATACCGGGGTTGGTTCGGCTCTCCATCAGTGGCGATGCCCACGGGTGGTTCGCGAGAACGTCACGCATCGATCGCGACCGAATTCGGATCGCATCGCGCCAGTCCATGTCAGCAGGCGGCAGTTCGATTTCGCTGAACACGAGGTCGACCATCCCGTCGATGATGGCCTCCTTGTTTGGAACGTGGTGGTAGATCGTCATCGGCTTGACGTCGAGTGCCTCGGCCAGCCGCCGGATCGTGAGGTCGGCGATACCGATCTCGTCCGCAAGTGTGACCGCCCCTTGGAGCACCCGCTCGGCGGAGAGGCGTGGTCTCTTCGATGATGCGGGTTTGGGTGACATCTGGCTCCTCTCTCGATTTCCTCTTGCTAATCGTACTTAGTACGGGTAAGGTCGTCAACACACGTCGTACTTAGTACGAACAACCGTAGTTGAAAGAGGAACCATGAGTGCTACAACAGCAATCGCAGCAACGAGTGCAGCAACCATCGCCGCTGCTGCCAGCGCAGAATCGCCACAGACCGATCATCCGCTGCCGGCCATGCGGGCGGTGACCCAACATCGCTACGGCGACGCCGATGTTCTGAACGTTGAGGAGATTGATCGGCCGAGCATCGCTGATGAAGAGGTGCTCATCGAGGTTGCGGCTGCAGGGCTTGATCGCGGTGTCCTTCATTTGATGACAGGCACTCCGTACCTCATCCGTCTCATGGGGTTCGGCGTCCGCAAGCCAAAGAATCCCGTGCTCGGTATGGATGTTTCAGGCCGCGTCGTCGAGGTGGGATCGGCAGTCACAGACTTCCAAGTTGGCGACGAGGTTATGGGAATCGCGAAGGGATCGTTCGCCCAGTTCGCCTCAGCAAGTGCGGCCAAGCTCGTTCACAAACCCGAAGGTGTCTCGTTCGACTCGGCTGCCGCATCGACGATCTCGGGCATCACTGCACTTCAGGCGCTGACCACTCAAGGCAATATCGCTGAGGGCGATCGAGTGCTCGTAATCGGCGCATCGGGTGGCGTGGGCACATTCGCCGTCCAGATCGCAAACTCACTCGGCGCAACGGTGACCGGTGTGGCAAGCGAAGCAAAGCGCGAGTTCGTCCAATCGCTCGGAGCGAGCGACGTGATCGACTACAAGACGACGGACCTTGGCGAACTCGACCGAGAGTTCGATCTGATCATCGATATCGGAGGCCGAAACCCGATTCGCAAGTTGCGCACGATCCTCGCCCCATCCGGCCGCCTGGTAATCGTCGGCGGCGAAGGCGGCGGGAAGATCACCGGCGGGATCGGCCGTCAACTTGGCGCGGCGATGCTTTCACTGTTTGTGAAGCAGCGGCTCGGGTTCTTCGTGAGCTCTGAGAGCCGCGAGTACATCCAACCCCTTGCGGACCTCGTCGCCTCCGGCGCCGTCGCGCCGGCGATCAGTGATCACGTCACGCTTGACCAAGCCATTGAAGGAATTCGTGCACTCGAAGGCGGACAGGTATCAGGCAAGATCGTCATCGACGTTCGGAGCTCACGATGAAGCCAGGGTGCTCTCGCCATCTGAGTCATCCAATACAGTAGCAACAAGCTTGCTACTCTGGTAGCATGGTTCTATGAAGGTTAGCGTGAGTATCCCGGATGAAGATGTCGAGTTCCTCGACAACTACACCAAGACCCACAAGATTGAATCGCGATCAGCGGCGCTTCATCGTGCGATCCGGCTGCTGCGTGCGTCCGAGCTCGGCGATGCATATGCCGCAGCCTTCACCGAATGGGCGGACGACTCAACGAATGACGCGTGGGGCAGCGTTCTCGCTGACGGCTGATGCGTCGACGTGAGATCCGCCTCGTGAATCTCGACCCAGTAGTCGGCAGCGAGGCGGCACGGACCCGCCCTGCTGTTGTCGTGAGCAACGACGGAGCGAACAGTACTGCAGCGCACCTCGGTCGCGGGGTGATCACGGTGGTGCCGATAACGTCCAACACCAACCACATTTACCCGTTCCAGGTTCTGTTGCCAGCCGACGAGACTGGACTCGATATCGACTCCAAGGCGCAAGCCGAGCAAGTCCGATCCGTTGCAGTCGAACGCCTAGGCGAGGTCATTGGTTCGCTCGGATTCGAGCTTGCAGAACAACTCGACGAAGCGCTCCGTATCCATCTCGATCTCTGAGAGACCGACATCTTCGCCACGGCCTCGACGTCGGCGAGGATCAGGAAACCCCTCCGACACCGAACGTCACGGCAGCCCGAGGGCCGTTATCGGGCGCCCTTCAGAGCGGGTCTTCGAGGTGCTCGACACTTAGATTCGTGGCAGTCGGTGCGTATCGTGATGGGATGGACGACAAGACCACACAGGTGGTCCACAACCAACTCGACGAGTACGACGTCTACATCGGGCGCGCAGTGCCCGAGGCTGGGCTCGAAGCAAGCAAGTGGGGAAACCCGTTTGTGATGGCCGACGACAGCGACGAAGAGCGCGACCGTGCGGTTGCGGACTACCGAACGTGGGTGGTTGCCCAACCCGAGCTCATGGCGGCGCTTGGGGAACTCCGAGGTCTGCGACTCGGGTGCTGGTGTGCCCCGAATGCTTGCCACGGAAACGTTCTGGCGGAGCTCGCTGACGACTACCGCTGAAGTCGAGGATGTCGTTCGCTGACCAACTTCTTACGGATGCAGCGATGGCAGCAGATGAACCGCTGCCTGATCGCGACACGGTCGGTGAACGCATGGAGCGATCCGCACCGTGGTGACGCGTGGGTCGGTCTATTGGATCGACCTCGACAAGCGTCGTCCCTGCGTGGTGGTGTCGTCTCCAGAGGTGCTGGGCGTCGACGTCTGGCAGACCCACGTCGTGCCGCTCAGCTCGAATATCAACCGAGCTGGTCTGGCCGGCAATATCGCGCTCGAGGCGACCGTCACGGGGTTGTCAAAGGACGCCGTTGCGGTGCCGCTCGGGCTGGAGCTGATCGACCGAGGGTGGCTCGTCGACAGAACAGGCCCACTGCCACCAGCACTGCTGGACGCGATCGATGACAGCGTGCGTGCTGTTCTTGGCCTGTGACTGCAAAAATCCACCTACTCCCAAGAAATGAATCATCTCGCGTCGATCCTCCCGGAGATCCACGCCGAATTCGGAGACGAGTAGGAACGACCGACTATCGTTTCGGCACATGAGCGCCATTGAGCTGGTCGACCGTTTCTACTCGGCGCTGGCCCGGGCAGACGGCGACGCCATGGCCGCCTGCTACAGCATCGACGTCGTGTTCGAGGACCCGGCCTTCGGCGAGCTGCATGGTGAGGACGCTCGCGACATGTGGCGAATGCTCTGTCGTCGGGCGACCGACCTCGAGGTCACCCACACAATCCTTGAAGCATCCGAATCAGACGCTCGGGTGAACTGGATCGCGAGTTACACGTTCTCGACTGGCAGGAAGGTTCGCAATGACATCGTCGCCACTGTTCGCGTCGAGGATGGGCTCATCGTCGACCACCGCGACGCCTTTGACGTTTGGCGGTGGTCGCGGCAGGCGATCGGCCTTCCGGGGCTGCTGTTCGGTTGGTCACCGCCGCTTCAGAAGAAGATCCGAACAACTGCCCTCACCGGACTTCGCAAGTATCAGGCCGACAACGGCTGAGCATCTCCGAGTCAGCCCCATCCAAGGATGCGCTCGGAGGCCACGAAGATCGTGGGTCGACGTTCGTCCAACATGACCTGGTCAAACTGGTCGGTCGATAAGATTTCCGCTCATGACGGTTGGTCTCGTGCTCGGCGCTGGTGGTGCATTTGGTTGGGCCTTTCACCTTGGCGTTCTTCAGGGCGTTCGCGATGCGCTCGGTCACGAGCCTGCTAACGCACAGCGAATCGTGGGGACCTCCGCCGGTGGCGCTATTGCCGCAACACTTCTTGCTGGAGCATCGAGCGGGGAAGTGCTTGCCACCATCTCGACTCCTCCGGACGAGGCGGATATGAAGAAGATGCGTGAAGCCGCCGCAGAGTTTCGTAAGCATTGGAAAAGGCTCCGACCGGTGGCTCCGGCTCTAACGCTGCGCGCTTGGCGGTCAATGCCGGCGGCAGCAGCGGCCGGCATGTTGCCTGCGGGAGTATTTCCCACCGCACCTCTCCGCCGCTTTCCGACGCCCGAATGTGCATGGCCGCCGCAGCTGTGGATGCCGAGCGTTCGAATGAGCGACGGTGAACTGGTGGTCTTTGGGCGAGATGTTCACGTTCCCGTGGACGACGCGATCGAAGCGACTGCTGCGGTGCCGGGGATGTTTCAGCCGAAGCAGATTGGCGATGAGCGCTACCTCGATGGTGCACTCCGTTCAGCCACCAACGCCGATCTTCTCGTTGGCGAGGGTCACGACATCGTCGCGATCTCCTCGCCGATGACCCGCCCCGGACGCGGTGTCATTCGAGCTCGAGCCCGACGTCAGCTGGATCGCGAGGTCGGACAGCTCTGCGAGACCGGTTCGAGGGTGATCATCGTTGAGCCCGACGAGACGGTCATGGAGAAGGCGCAGGGCTTCCCGCGTACCAATGCCAGCGCCGGACCCGAGATCGTCAAACGTGTCGCGGAGCTCACGGCCACCCGCCTCACTGGATCTGAGCGGGGCAGCGATGCTTGAGGCCTGAGCCGCGTTCGCCCTATGTGCAGGCCTTGATCCAGTCGAGCTCGAACCGGAAGGGACCGTCGGTTTCGTCAGCAAGGATGATGCCGATCTCCACCGACGCCGACGGGTCGAACGGTGGGACTTCTGTCGTCAAGGTCAGAATTCTCGGAGCATCGTCCTTTCCGCGATCGGATCGGTCCCGCCCTGTTCGCACGATGTCATCGGCCGGTGGCGGCTGAGATCGCTGGCCGCTATCATCGGCGCCAGAGCGATCCCCTGACCAGAGCCGGTCGATGATCGGAGCAGAAGATGAATGATGTCATCGAGCGATTTGCGGACGAGTGCCACCGAATAATTGTGGAGGACTCAGGGGCGTCGGGCCTGGAGCAGGTGTGTGAGCGGCTCGAGGATGTTCTGGTCGACGAGAGCGTCATCGCCGAGTTCTTCGGCCCAGATGCGAACTCACCCCGGAAAATCCTCTACGAGGATCCCGAACTCGGCTTTTGCATAATCGCCCACGTCTTCGAGGGCCCAAGGGTGCGAGATCCACACGACCACGGTCCTTCATGGGCCATCTACGGTCAGATCGAGGGAACTACGAACATGACGGAGTTCCGTGTGGTGGAACCTCCGACCGCCGGTAAGCCGGGCAAGGTCGAGGCGGTCAAAAACTATGACCTGGAGCCGGGTATGGCGGTGGCTTACGACGTCGGCGACCTGCACGCGCCGGTGCGCAACGCGACGACGAAGCTGCTTCGCATCGAGGGAATGAACATGAAAGGCGTGGAACGCGACGAGTACGTCGCGATCGACTGATCGCTTCAGTCGATCGCTAGAGGCTCGATGGAGGGGCATATGCCGGAGATCACACTTACACAAGCCGATGAGATGGTCGATTGGGCGCTGGCACGGGCCCGCGAGCTGGATCTGCGGCCAATCAGTTGCTGCGTCACGAACAGCAACACGGCCCTGAAGGTGTTCAAGGCACAGGAGGAGACTCCGCTACTGCGGTACGAGCTCTGCTGGGGAAAGGCGTACGCCGCCCTTGCGCTCGGTCGCTCCACCTCGCTCATCAGGGCCCGCGCCGAGGACCGCCCTCTCTTCCAGGACTACCTGACCAGCCAATCCAACGGGAAGTTGTTCGCCGAGAAGGGGGGAATGCTGATCCGTGACGACATTGGCACCATTGTTGGTGCGCTCGCGGTGACGGGCGCGACCGCCGATCAGGACGAGGAACTCGCAGCCGAGGCCATCCGGGCCTGCGGATTCAAGACCGACGACGACGTCGTCGACATCGTTCGCAACGCTCGGGTGACGAGAGACTGATGGTGCCGGCGCCCGCCTCGGGGTACGACGGGCGCACGTGAGTAGGGAAACCGCGGCCCTCGCCGAATACGCGGTGGGCCTCGAGTACGAGGACATTTCGCCGGCGGCAGTCGAGCGCGCCAAGGACTGCATCATCGACACAGTTGCGGTCTCCGTATTCGGGAGCGGTCTGCCCTGGAGCAGGATCGTGGCCGACTGCGCCGAACGCTCCGGTCCGGGAGGCAACGCTACGATCCTCAGGCCCGAGCTGAGCCGCGCGACACCGCCGATGGCGGCGCTCGCCAACGGGGCGCTGTCCCATGCATTCGAGATGGACAGCTTGCGTCAGCCATCGGCTGGAATACATCCCGGCTCGGCGCTCGCCGTGCCGGGCTTGGCGGTCGCTGAGGACGTCGGTGCCAGTGGTCGGGAACTGATCACTGCGTTCGTCGCTGGCAGCGAGGTGCTGTCGCGGATCGGTCTGGCCGGGCGGCACTCCAGCGAGCAGCTCGGGTTTCACGCGCCCGGCCTGACCGGCCCCTTTGGTTCGGCCGTCGTGGCTGGACGTCTCCTGGGTCTGGATTCC
>SHLQ01000141.1 GCA_004282895.1 Acidimicrobiales bacterium | reverse complement strand
CTCATAACCCGAAGGTCGCAGGTTCAAATCCTGCCCCCGCCACTACAAAAGCCCTGGTCACAGCCTTGCTGCGGCCAGGGTTTTGTCGTTTATCCGCGCCGTGTGACAAACAGGCCGGCCTCACAATGATCTCGCGGCATGCACCCTGATACGGTCGGCCACATGAATGCACCAACGAACTTGCAGCACGAAGAACTCCGCTCATGGGTGGCCGAGATGGCCGAACTGTGCGAACCGGACACCATCTACTGGTGTGATGGGAGCGACGAGGAGTACGACGCTCTAACCCAAGGTCTTGTGGATGCCGGAACGTTCATCAGGCTGAACGACGAGCTGCGCCCCAACAGCTTCCTCTGTCGTTCCGATCCGAGTGATGTTGCTCGTGTCGAAGATCGAACATTCATCTGTAGTCGAACCCGCCAGGATGCCGGCCCGACCAACAATTGGACGGACCCCGATGAGATGAAGAAGACCCTCGGCGGCCTTTTCAAGGGATCGATGCGCGGCCGGACAATGTATGTGATCCCGTTCAGTATGGGCCCGCTCGGTTCGCCCATCGCACAAATTGGTGTGGAGATCACCGACTCCGCATACGTAGCGGTGAACATGAAGTTCATGACCCGGATGGGTTCCGGCGTACTCGACGTCCTCGGAACGGACGGCACGTTCGTGCCATGTATGCACACGGTCGGCGCACCTCTTGAACCGGGGCAGGCCGACGTGCCCTGGCCATGCGACGCGGAAACAAAATACATCGTGCACTACCCCGAGGAGCGTTCGATCTGGTCCTACGGCAGCGGTTATGGCGGCAATGCACTGCTCGGCAAGAAGTGCCTTGCGTTGCGGATCGCCTCGACCATGGGCCGTGACGAAGGCTGGCTGGCCGAACACATGCTGATCATGGGTGTCACGGAGCCGAGTGGCAGGAAATCCTATGTCGGCGCAGCCTTTCCAAGCGCGTGCGGCAAGACCAACTTCGCCATGATCGAGCCGCCGGAGGCGCTCGGCTCGGAAGGCTGGAAGGTGACGACGGTCGGCGACGATATCGCCTGGATCAAGCCGGGCGACGACGGAAAGCTCTACGCAATCAATCCAGAGGCCGGCTACTTCGGCGTTGCCCCGGGTACGTCGATGGAAACCAATCCAAGTGCAATGAAGACGATTCAGGCCAACACGATCTTCACGAATGTGGCGCTCACCGATGACGGCGACGTGTGGTGGGAAGGCATGGACGGCGACCCGCCCGCGCATGCGATCGACTGGAAGGGACAGGACTGGACCCCGGACTCCGACACCAAGGCAGCCCACCCCAACTCGAGGTTCACGGTGCCCGCCTACCAGAACCCGGTAATCGACGATGAGTGGGACAACCCACAGGGTGTGCCGATCAACGCGTTTGTCTTCGGTGGACGACGCTCCGGCACGATGCCACTCGTACTTCAGTCTTTCAACTGGGCCCACGGTGTGTACCTCGCCGCCACGATGGGTTCCGAGACCACGGCGGCCGCATTCGGTCAGCAGGGTGTCGTTCGGCGTGATCCGTTCGCGATGTTGCCCTTCGCCGGTTACCACATGGGCGACTACTTCAATCACTGGTTGGCGTTCGGTCGAACCATCCACAACCCGCCGCGTATCTTCGGCGTCAACTGGTTCCGAACCGATGACGAGGGCCGCTTCGTGTGGCCGGGATTTGGCGAGAACATGCGTGTGTTGCAGTGGATCGTCGAGCGTTCTCATGGTTCCGCGTATGCCCTCGAAAGCCCACTCGGTTGGATGCCTCGTTTCGACGATCTCAACTGGACGGGACTCTCGGACTTCAGCGAGGCGGACTTCCGGCAGGCGATGTCGGTCGACCGCGATGACTGGAACAAGGAGATTCACGCCCACGACGAGTTGTTCATCAGGCTGAACGACCGCATCCCGAAAGAGATGATCGCAATCCGCGACCTGACACTGTCGGCGCTGTGGCGTTCACCTGAACACTGGGAGATGAACCCCGACCCGACGTGACCGGGTCGCCAACGAGAGTCGAGCGGGTCAGGTCGCGTTCATGTCGCGGGTGGCAACCACATCGCAGCCTGTCCCCAACAGATCCTGGACCAGGACGTCCCCCATTTTCACCGGCGCGTCGACTCGTACCAAACGCAGTGCCTCGCATGCGGCGAGCACCTGATCCCTCGGTATGTCGCTGGTGGTCTTCACTGGCAACCGTGGCCATAGTCCACCGCTGATCGCCACGGTGGTGGTCACACCTCGTCGTGGGTCGGTGTGCTCCTGCGCGGCGTATCGATCACCCTTCCGACACGACGATCCGCGGACTTCGAGGATGTCACCATGGTCGTCCTCGTCCACCTCCAGCCGACATCCGAGCGGGCAGCCGATGCACAGGTAGGCAAAGGTGGTCGGGTCATCGGCGCTGGTCTCTTCCGCAGTCACCGGGGGACCACCTCCACGTGGAGGGCATCGCCCTGGAATCCTTCGAGTACTCCGGGCCGGAGTTTCAGCGTGACCATTTCGGCCGGCACCACGTACCGCAGTCGACGTTCGTGGACAACTGCTCCCTCGGCGTCTCTGAGGCGGAGGACACTCTTCTCCAACGGCTTGCGAACCCTCATGTAGACGGTGTGGGGCTGATCGGTGGTGACGGTATGAGGCACGCAGTAGGCCACATTGGTGCTGGGTTGCAGGCGTACGTTGTCGTGCGGTGACCGAACCCCCGAGGCAAATCGACCGGCATGACCGCCAGCCAGCTCGGCCTCGGCGCTCACGAAATCGACCAGGTCGTGAATGTGCACAACATTCCCGCAGGCGAACACTCCGTCACGAGACGTTTCCATCGTGCTGGACACGATTGGTCCGGACGTCGTGGGGTCGAGTCGCAGCCGGAGTTCGCGGGACAGCTCGTTCTCGGGAATCAGGCCCACGGAAACCAGCAGCGTGTCGCACGGAATCTCCCACGCCTTGGAAAGAACTGGATTGAGGTGTTCATCGACAGGAGCGACGGTGACCTTGTCGATCCGATTCCTGCCGTGGATCTCCACCACGGTGGTGGACAGGTGAAGAGGGATATCGAAGTCGTGGAGGCATTGCACGATGTTTCGGCTCAGGCCGTTGGCGTGAGGCATGAGTTCGAACACCCCCGCCACCTCGACACCTTCGAGTGTGAGCCGACGGGCCATGATCAGGCCGATGTCGCCGGATCCGAGGATGACCACTCGACGGCCCGGCAGGACGCCGTTGAGATTGACGAGTCGTTGGGCGGCGCCCGCGGTGAAGATGCCGGCGGGTCGTCCCCCCGGAATTCGGATCGCCGCTCGGGTTCGTTCCCGCGCCCCCATTGCAAGGACCGTGGCCTTCGTGTCGAGGATTGCCACACCGTGGTCAGCCGACAACAGTTTGAGGTTCTGGTCGTTGTCGATGTCGAGCAGGTAGGCGTTGGTCAGCACATCGACGCCGTCGTCGAGCGCGTTCTCGAGGATCCGCTGCGCGTACTCAGGACCGGTCAGCTCCTCGCCGAGGTGATGGAGGCCGAAACCGGAGTGAATACATTGCAGGAGGATTCCACCTGCTTCCGCTTCCCGGTCGACCACAAGAACCCGTTCCGCTCCGGCGTTGCGGGCTGCCATGGCTGCGCCGAGGCCAGCCGGCCCGCCACCGGCGACGACGACGTCGTACTGCGGATGGAGCACATGGGGACGGTCGTCGATCATGACCGGTCCTTTGTTGGCTCTGCATCGGGTCGATCAAGCACAAGCCATGAACCCGGCCCCCGCTTGGTGACCTCGGACATCTCTATCCCGAGGTCAGCCGATAGCAGTTCGATGCAACGGGTGGCACAGAAGCCTCCCTGGCAGCGTCCCATCCCCGCTCTGGTCCTGAACTTGAGCCCGTCGACGGTGGTGGCGCCACGTTCGATCGCATCGCAGACCTCGCCTTCGGTGACAAACTCGCAGCGGCATACGACGTGGCGGTAGCGCTCGTCGGCGTCGGCCAGTGTTCGCTGCTCATCGGTGGTGAGTGACGCGAAATGAACTGGTCTCTCGATTGGATTGAGACTCGGTTTCGGGTCCATCTCCAAGCCGGCCTCTTGCAGGAGATCGGTGACGTAGCGGGCGATGGCAGGTGCGGCGGTGAGGCCTGGCGACTGGATGCCGGCCACGTTGATGAATCCAGGTGCGTCGGTCGGACCGATCAGGAAGTCGTCGCCCTCGATCGTTGCCCGAGTCCCCGCGAACTGGGCGATGATGTCCCGTTCGCTGAGAGACGGGACAAGCCGTCGAGCATCGTTGAACACGTTCGACTCGCCGACGGTGGTGGTCGTGGTGTCGCTGAGGTCGCTGACGTCGTCGGCGGTGGGTCCCAGCATGATCGTGCCGTCGTAGGTCGGGATCACCAGCGTGCCTTTGCTCACTGGGGTCGGGCACGGGTAGATGATGTGGCGGACCAGGTGCCGGAGTCGTTTGTCCAGCAGGTATTCCTCACCTTTTCGCCCGCGAATCTCAAAGCCGTCGACCCCGGCCATGTTTGCGATGGTCGACGCACCCAGACCGGCGGCGTTGATGACGAATCGGCAACCCAGCGTGAGATCGGGGGTCGTGACCGTCCAGCTATTGCCGTCGTGGTGAAGGTCGGTGACAGGGCTGTTCGCCATGAACGTGACGGTGTTGGCGACTGCCGCCTCGACCAGCCCGAACACGGCCTCGTAGGGATTCACAACTGCGGTGTGGGGAGAGAACACGCCGGCGATCACTCCGCGAGTGATCTGGGGTTCGGCCGCACGGATCTGATCACGCGACCACAGCTTCACGCCGCTGATGTCCTTCTCCTCGGCGTTCTCAATGAGGCGGTCGAGCGCCGGTAGGTCGGCCTCCGTGAGCGCAACAGTCAGCTCGCCGACACGGGCGAAGCCAAAGCCGAGCTCATCACACAACGAGTCCCACAACTGGTTGCCCTGCCATTCGAGGCGGCCCTTCAGGCTTTCGGTATCGGTGTGGTGGCCACCGTGGATGATGCCACTGTTCGCCTTGCTGGTTCCAAAGCCGGCTTCAGCCTCTCCGTCGAGCAGTGTCACGGACAGGTCGTAGCGGCTCAGCTCGTGGGCGATGGCCGCGCCGATGATGCCTGCTCCCACGACCACGACGTCCTGCAACGAGTTGGACATGATGAGACAACAGCTCCTCTCGCGCGGGGGATACCGGTTTCATCATGGCCGGGAGTCTGCTGGGGACGAAGGGCCTGAAGTCCCGTTGCCTGACTGACTAGCGTGTGCAGCGTGATGGATCAGACGTGGGGCTTGCTTGCGGTTACCGAAACTGCGGTTGATTCCAGCGACGGGATCGACTGGTTCATCGTCGTCACCGGACTGTTCGGTGGTCTGGCAGTGTTCCTCTTCGGCATGGACCGGATGACCGAGGCGCTCCGGGTCGCCGTCAGCTCTCGGATCCGGTTCGCGTTGGCCCGGATGACGAAGAATCGTTTCCTGGGAGCGGGATCGGGCGCTGGAATCACCGCCGTCATCCAGTCATCCTCCGTCACGACGGTGTTGGTTGTTGGGTTCATCTCGTCCGGAGTGATGAACCTCAGCCAGGCGATTCCGGTGATTCTGGGGGCCAACATCGGAACCACGATTACCGCGCAGGTGGTCGCGTTCTCAGTCTCTCGGTATGCGCTGTTGATCGTCGCCATCGGTTACGCACTGGCCTTCTTCGCCAAATCGGACAAAAGGACGGTTCAGGGAAACCTGATCATGGGCCTGGGGCTGATCTTCTTCGGGATGTCGGTGATGGGCGCGGCAATGGATCCGCTGCGTTCCTATGAGCCGTTCATCGATCTGATGGCGGCGATGAAGAACCCGCTGCTCGCCTTGCTAGTCGGATTGGTGTTCACCGCGCTCGTGCAGTCCTCATCGGCAACAACTGGCATTGTCATCGTCTTGGCCAGCGAAGGGCTGATCACACCCGAAGCCGGCATCGCTCTCATCCTCGGAGCCAACGTCGGCACGTCGGTTACGGCCCAACTCGCCGCACTTGGGAAACCGCCGGAGGCGGTGCGGGCGGCTGTTGTCCATACCGTGTTCAACCTCGTTGGTGCGCTGGCGTGGCTCCCTTTCGTCGGTGTGTTGGTGGGAATGGTCGACTCGATCGGTGGTCCGCTGGCCCGCCAGATCGCCAATGCCCACACCATCTTCAACGTGGTCAACACCCTTGTCTTTCTTGCGTTCGTGGCGCAGTTGGAGCGTCTGGTGGTGCGAATCGTCCCGGATCGCCCGGAGGCAGAGCCGCTGCGGCTGAAGTACCTGGACGATTCTCTTCTCAAGACTCCGACAATCGCCTTGGAACGGGCGCGGCTGGAACTGCTTCGAATGACGAGTCGGGTGCAAACCATGCTTGGTGACGTCCTGCCGGCACTTCTGGATGGGCCCGCTGAGGCCCTGAACCAGGTCGAAGCACTCGACGACGAGGTCGACGACCTTCACGGGCAGATCATCGTGTACCTCGGTCGGGTGGGACAACGCTCTCTCAGCAGTGGATCAACCAACGAACTCATCCGTCTCATGGAGGCCACAAACAACCTCGAAGCGATCGGCGACCTGATTGAGACCAATCTGATCACCCTTGGACGGCACCGGCTGGCAAACGACTACCGCGTCAGTGATTCGAGCCGCCAGATGATCGAGGACTATCACCGTCAGGTCAGTCTGGCCCTCGACCTGGCGGTTGCGGCGCTGGTGCAAGCCGACGAGGAAGAGGCGAGGGCGGTGTCGCGCATGAAGAAGAAGATGAAAGCAAAAGGCCACGCCATTGCCCAGCACAACTTGAGTCGTCTGACAGCTGATGAAGAACACCGAGTCGAGCTCTATCGCTTCGAGACTGATGTTGTGGCCAACCTTCAACGCATTTTCGAATTCGCCCGGCGGACTGCTCGACTCGCCATCCCTACCGAAGAACAGGCGTCGAGTTAGCCGGTACTCGTCGAATCGAGAACCGACCCGAGCTCTGCCTGCTGTTCGTCCGAAGTCTCCGGCTGCCAGCCAGGCCGATTCCACACGTGGCCGACCTTGTTTCGCCACCCCTTGGCGGCACGAACATCGCGGGCGATGTCGGTGAACTCGCCGTAAGCGATTCGGAAGGGGTTGAACGTATCGATGTTCGTGGTCAGTCCGTACTTGATGCGCCGAACCTCAGGTTCGAACGTGCCGAACAGCTTGTCCCAGGCGATGAAGATTCCGGCGTAGTTCTTGTCAAGGTACTGCGGGTTTGCGCCGTGATGCACCCGATGATGAGACGGCGTGTTGAGCACCGCCTCGGCCCGGGGCGCGAGTCGGTCGATCGTCTCGGTGTGGATCCAGTACTGGTACAAGAGGTTGAGTTGTCCAGCCTTTGCGGTGAGAGCCGGCGAGAACCCGAGCAGTGGCATCGGGAAGTACACCCATGAGAGCAAAAACCCCGACCACGGTTGTCGTAGCGCCGTCGACAGGTTGTAGTGCTCGCTCGAATGGTGGACGACGTGGTTGGCCCAGAACACGCGTTTCTCGTGCTGCCAGCGGTGGCTCCAGTAGTAGAGGAAGTCCCACGTGATCATCGCTGCGACGAATGCGCCGCGGCGGCCGTCGATCGTGGCCAACCGTTTGCTGAAGAGCCGGTTGTTGACGCGTCCCATTACGCCGGCAAGCGCCAGGTTCACCGCGATGTTGCCAGCGAGCATCGATAGGCTGGCCCTGGTGTCGTTGCGTTCGTATCCAACAGGGATGAGCGGATCTGGCGGCAGCGACGGGTCCGACAGTTCAGCTTGCGACGAGTCGTCAAGATCACCGGGGGCTCGAAGCTCTGAGCGGTTCTCCAGCTCCTTGGCCTCGGCCAGCATGGTCAAGACGAAAATGGGGAGTGAGACCATGTCGGTCTTGTCGATCGGTAGCGAGCGCTTCATGGGGTCGACATCCTCGTCTCTACTCGGCCAGTTGGTCTTCGGTACACGTTGTTGGGGCGCTGATCGGATTGCACCGAGCGACCATTCCACCGGGAAGCTCCACGACATAGGCGCTTTCGAAGAACTCACTGACGGCGTAATAGTCGGTGCTCAGGAAGTGGGCCCCCGTCTCGAGGGCCAGATCTCGCCGGGTCGAGTCGTTTGCGCGGGCATCACCGGTCGGGCTGTCCGTTCTTGTCCGCACCAGGTATCCCGCCGCGACAGCAGCATCGAGGCCCGCGTCAGCAGGATCGTCGAACCGCACGAATGCGGCATCGGGGTTTCCGGGCGTCCCGTTCGTGAAGATCGGGCGGCCTTCAAGACTGGGAGTGCCGTCGACGTAGAGGTCACGAATCGCACCCCCATCGGTCATGGTGAACAAGACCTTGCCGCGGCTCTCGGCGAGCGACGGCCAGCCGTTCTCAAGGACCGCGGACTCAAGAGTGGGCGCATCGCCTCGAACGTCGTCGGGTTCGATAAGGCGATCGCCGTCGAACACCGAACGAATCTCCGCATCGAGCGCATCGAGCAGTTCCGCCGTTGCCTCGATCGGCACGGTCCATGGCAACTCGACGGTGAGCTCAACACCTTCGTCCGCCGCGACATCGGGCACGGACTCGGACTTGAACTCGAGCATGATCATGAGCGGAAGATGGGTCGGATTGGCGGTGGACCACTCGTCGATTTCCGCAAGGCAGCGAACCAAGGTGAGGCACGTGGTCGCGTAGTCGACATCGGGTGTGTGGAGAACCTTGAATCCCGCTTCCGACAGGACGGGATCAGCGGTGTCGGTCAGCCCGACCAGGGAGTCCGCGGCCCGCGCGGCGTACAGGCTTCCGTCCGGGTCGGCGTGCACATCGATTTCAAACTGGCGGATACCGAACGTGTCGAGCTGTTCGGTCAG
>SHLQ01000140.1 GCA_004282895.1 Acidimicrobiales bacterium | reverse complement strand
AAACGGGCCATGTCCTCGGTCTCTTCGAGGTTCATGCCGGCCACCGGCTCGTCGAGAAGCAGGAGTTCAGGGTCCATCGCCAGTGCGCGACCCAGCTCGACTCGCTTCTGGATGCCGTAGGGCAACAATGCGACCGGGCTCTTGCGGTACTGCTCAATCTCGAGGAAGTCGATGATGTCCTCGACCTTTTCGCGGTTTTCGAGTTCTTCCTTCTTGGCCTGGCCGAACCACAGCGAACCGGCGAGCCAGCTGTTCTTCATCCGAACGTGGCGGCCGGTCAACAGGTTGTCGACCACGGTCATGTTGGCGAAGAGCTCGATGTTCTGGAACGTGCGGGCGATACCTTGTTCCGCGACCTTGTCGGGCCGTGTCCCCATGATCGAAGTCCCACGCCACTTGATGTCGCCCTCTTGGGGACGGTAGACCTGCGAAATGGTGTTGAAGATTGACGTCTTGCCGGCGCCGTTCGGGCCAATGATCGAGAACAACTCGCCATCATTGACATGAAATGAGACGCCGTTGATGGCGGTGACTCCGCCGAATCGGAGCGTGATGTCTTCGACATCGAGCAGATGATCGGTCATGACAGCCACCTCTTACGCCGTTTGTAGTGCTTCACGTCTCGGAAGCTCTTGCGTTCGCCGTCTTCGCCGGCGTGGAGGCCGAGGTAGAACTCCTGGACATCCTCATCGTTTCGCAGCTTCTCGGCGTCGCCGTCCAGCACGATCTTTCCGGTCTCCATGATGTAGCCGGTGTTGGCGATGGAGAGCGCCATGGCGGCGTTCTGCTCGATCAGCAGCACGCTCACACCGGTTTGATTGATCTCGACGACGATGTCGCGGATCTGTTCGACGAGCAGCGGCGCCAGGCCGAGTGAAGGCTCGTCGAGGATGAGCAGCTTCGGATTGGCCATCATGGCTCGTCCGATCGCCAACATCTGCTGCTCGCCGCCAGAGAGATACCCCGCCATGCTGTTCTTGCGTTCCGCGAGGACCGGGAACAGCTCCATGGTTCGGTCGTAGGCGTCCTGTACGGACTCCTTGTCCTTGTTGGTGAATGCGCCGGTCTGAAGGTTTTCCTCGACGGTGAGCTCCGCGAACACCCGTCGACCCTCCATGACCTGCGTGATTCCGGCCTTCACGATGTCAGCCGGATCCTTCCCGCTGATGACCTCGCCGTTCCAGCTGATCGTGCCCTTGGTGATGTCGCCCTCATGCACGCCCAACAAACCACTGATCGCACGCAGCGTCGTGGTCTTTCCCGCGCCGTTCGCTCCGAGCAGCGCCACGATCTGCCCATCGGGCACTTCGATCGACAGGCCGCGCAGAACGAGGATCACGTCGTTGTAGACAACCTCAAGGTTTGCGACTTCGAGCACAATTTCTCCAGAACAGCGTGGTTTGCATCCATGGGAGGGGCCGTCGAGACGACCCCTCCCACAGATCAGGAAGGATTAACCCTCAGATACGAAGCAGGGTTCCTGGAAGTCGTAGCCGGCGGCCACGTCTCCCACGTACGGACCCTCGAGCAGCGCAAGGCCGCCCGATCCCGGCTCGGTGATGGGGGTGGTGGTGGTGGCGTCAGCCAACACGACGTCGTAGATGTAGCTCTCGCGAACGGCAAAGTCGTTCGGATCGCCCAACCACGTCTGGTCAGGTGCCAGACCCTGGAAGTCGACCGACACGTTTCGCGCTGCGTCGAGCACACCGGCACGGGTCATGTCGCCGCTGGCGGCAGCAGCCTCAAGAACGGCTTCGGCCATCATGGCCTCCGTCCAACCAATCACGTAGGTGTCCGCTTGGGCGTAGGTGCCCGTCGGGATACGAGCCGTGATCTCGGCCATCATGTCCTGCATACCAGCCGAGTCGTTGGCGCCCCACAGCGCGGCGTACGTGCTGTGGAAGTAGGCGGCATCGAGAATCGGACCAACAGGCGTGTCAAGCAGAGCCGGGTTGTAGCTCGGGGAGCTACCCGACCAGATTGCGCCGGTCAGGCCACCCTGGAAGGCGCCACCGACAATCTGTGCGGTCTGCGTCGGCGAGGTCGTGATCCAGACGAGGTCAGGCTGTGCGGAGACAAGCTCGGTGATGATCGGAGTGAAGTCGTCACCCTCAACCACGCCTTCGCCGTCATACACAATCTCGAGGCCAAGTGCTTCCGCTGCGATCTTCGCACCGGCGGCACCGTCCTGGCCGTACTCACCCGGACGGGTGACAACAGCAAGTGTCGGAGCGGCCTTGCCGGACTGTCCGACGAGGAACTCCACGCCGTTCATGCCCTCGAAGCAGTAGTTCGTGTAGAGCTCGAACACGTTGCCACCGAAGTCCTGATCGGCCCAACCGGAGTACCACGACAGCGGAATCGCGAACAGGTCGTCTTCGACGAGCGAGTTGGCGATTGCGGAGGTGTGCGGCGAACCAGTCGACTGACTGATCAAAACGACACCCTCTTCGCTCTCCTCGGAGAGCTCGGCGTAGTTGTCCTGCTGGGTGGGTACGTCGTAGGCGTTGTCGAGAACCACGAGTTCAACCTCGCGGCCAGCGATGCCACCGTTCTCGTTCACACGGTCGAAGTACGCCTCTTGAGCGTCCACGATGACGCTGGTAAGCGCGGCGAACGGGCCGGAGAGGTCAGCCGAAAGGCCAACACGGATCGAGTCCTCGGTAACACCGAAGTCGGTCGCCAGCTCGTCTTCCATGGCGTCGTCTTCCATGGCGTCGTCTTCAGCGGTGTCGTCTTCCATAGCGTCATCTTCAGCCGTGTCATCTTCCATGGCGTCGTCTTCGGCCGTGTCGTCCGAGCTCGAATCATCCGAGCTGGAGTCATCCGAGGTCTCGCTTGACGTGTCACCAGTGCTTGTCTCGTCATCATCAGATGCGCTACACGCAGTGGCCACGAGCGCGAGCAACGCAAAGAGCGCTGCCAGCATTCGCATTCGTTTCATATTTCCCTCCTGGGTGAGAGGACGCCGTCGACGTCCTTTGTTTCTTGTGGGGCAAGCCCCGCAACAGTGTGGTGGATGAGCAGCCGTATGTGCCGTCACCCTCGATCTAGTAGGTGAACGGCCAACCCTTCCAGTAGTTCCGGATCTTGATCCAGATGCCGAACAAGCCAAGTGGCTCAAAGATAAGGAACACGACAATCAACGCGCCATAAATGGCGACATTCCAGTCGAAGACGTTTAACGACCACCCGGGAGCCACGTTCGGAACCGATACCGGCCCGAAGTCCCCCGGCCCCTCAGTCAGGACGAAGTCTGCGACCCGGCCGGTTACACCTTCCTCCTGGTCGCCCAACCATTCGGTGACCTTCTCCACCATCTCCGGCAGGATGATCACGAAGAACGTGCCCATGAGTGTGCCGGACACGGTGCCCGCGCCGCCGATCAACAGGATCGCGATGAACTCGACCGATAAGAAGAGGTTGAACTGTCCACCGGCCACCTTGCCCACGAACGAGGCAAACAACGCGCCGGCAATTCCGGCGTAGAAGCTGGAGACGGCGAACGCGATCAGCTTGTACTTCACCTCGTTGACACCCATGACCTCAGCCGCAATGTCGCGATCGCGGATCGCTTGCAGCGCGCGGCCTGTGCGTGTCCGGATGAGGTTCTTGGCAAAGAACGCCATGACGATCAGCAGAATCAGGCAGAAGAAGTAGGTCTTCTGCCGATCCGTCACCTCGAAGGTATTGAGGCCGAGCAATCCGGTGACCGTGTCTTCCGATGACACGTTGATGAGCGGGGTCTCTTCCTTCCAGAGCTTGATGTCGAACTCGGGATACCGGCGTCCGGCCTCGGTGTCGCCTGCAATTTGTGGGAACACGCGACTGAGGTGGATACCGATGAAAACAAGTCCGAGGGTCACAATGCCGAGATACAGACCGCGTAGCTTCACCGCGGTGGGCGAGACCAGGATTCCCACCAGCGCCGCAGCGATACCGGCCGCCGGCAGCCATATCCAGATCGGCAGGCCCAATCCCCACAGACGCTCACTGCTCTGTCCGCCAAGGACGGCGGCGGTGCAGGCACCAACGCCCATGAAGAAGGCGTGACCCAGCGAAACCTGGCCGGCCACGCCGGAGAGAATGTTGAGTCCCAACGCCGCAATGGCGATGATGAACACCTCGGTCATGGGTCGGAGCCAGTTGCTGTCACCGAGGAACCGGACGAAGGGCAGGCCGTCGTTGAGGATCGGTATCTGGCCGAGCACCGTGTAGCGACCGCCGATGAGCCACCAATCCTCAGGGAAGGCTCGTGGTACCGGACCCGAGATGAACGGGATGTCGAACGGCATCAGGAACAAGATGATGACGCCCACCGTGACGAGGACCTTCTGGGTAATCGTGGGGAAGATCGCCGTATCGGCGGCGTATGTCGTGAAGAGCTTTGGCCTTCCGCGCATTGGTCAGACCCTCCTGATTTCCGGTGTTCCGAACAGCCCGAAGGGTCGGACCAGCAGCACCGCCAACATCACGATGTACGGCACGATCTGCTGATACCCGGGGCCGAGTGTCGTTGTCCACTGGGACAGGTATTGGCCGGCGAAGATTTCGGCGAGGCCAATGAGCAGACCGCCGACAAGCGCGCCCTGCACCGAGTCGAGTCCGCCAAGGATGACTGCTGGCAACGCGCGGAATGCAACGAACGCCGTGGTCACGCCGACAGCGCCAGCCTGATCGATGGGTGGCTGGGTGGCGAAGACGCCGCCGAGCACGCCGAGCGCTGCGCCAAATGCCCAGGCGATGGCGAACACTTGACCAACTTTGATGCCCTGGGCCATGGCTGCTTCCTGGTCGAAGGAGACAGCCCGCATCGCCACCCCGAGCTTCGATCGGTAGAAGAGGAAGACGGCGATGAACGATATGGCGGTTGCGGCGAAGATGGCGAAGTAGCTGTAGTTGTAGAACGAGTCGAGGAACCGGAAACCGCCCGGCGTTTCGTCCACGAACGGGTCACCGCGCCACGGCACCTCGATCGGACGATTGAGGATTTTCACGGAGTCGTTGGTGAATACGCGGATCACAATCTCCAGTCCGAGCGTGATCACCGCCATGGAGAAGAGCGGTTCGCCAATCATCGGGCGAATAGCCACCCGCTCCAGGACCATGCCGAGGGCCGCACCGAACACCAGAGCGATAACCAGGTTGCCCAGCCATTCGAGCCAACCCACATCGATGGCCCCAATCACGATCAGGAACACGAAGGTGGCGACCGTTCCGCCGATGAATGGAAGCAACGCTCGTGGGTCTGGTCGATCCAGCGCAAGGCCGACCGCAGCGGCGATTGCCATGGCGATCAGGAAGTTGACGGCCCACAGCGGTTCACCGTCGGTGAAACCGGAGATCACGGCAAGGAACAGATACGCCCCGGCGAAGGCATACAGGAATCTCCTTCCGCCGGGCAGGAGAACGCCAGCGAGGGCGGATACAACCGCACCGGCGACGAGGCTGACGAACAGCATTGCGAGCCACTGCTCGCCAACGTCGGGCAGACCTTCGCCCGCGAACGGTGCCCGCCATGATGTGAATGGGGTCTGACCCTTTGGTGCGTCGCCGACCTTGTCAAAGACCAGGAATGACACGAACAGGCCACCGGCCGCCGCAATCGCACCTTGCGCGAAGTTCACGACCTGCGTGGCCTTGAAGATGATCACGAATCCGAGCGCGATAATTGCGTACACCGAACCGATCGCCAGACCCTTGACGACCGTGTTCAGGAACGTGGAGAACGCGCCCGCCTGCGCGAGCACGGCGAATTCAGCGAGCATCAGTACATCGACTCCACAAGATCGCCGAACATATCGACCATTGCCGACCGCTTCAATTTCTGAGTGGCAGTGAGCTCGCCATCTTCGTGATCCAGCTCCTTGGGGATCATCCGGAACTTCTTGATCCCCTCGACCCGAGCGAACTTCTCGTTGGTCTCGTCGACGATCTTCTGGACCATCTCGATCACTTCGGGCTTCTCGCTGAGGTCCCGATACGTGGTGTACGGGAGGTTCTTTCGCAGCGCCCAATCACCGACGACGTCGAGCTCGATGGCAACAAGCGCCGTGAGATACTTGCGGCCGTCACCAATGACCATCGCTTCCTTGATGAATGGCGATGCTTTGAGCGAGTTCTCAATCTCCGACGGGGAGATGTTCTTGCCGCCGGACGTGATGATGATGTCCTTCATGCGATCGACGATCTTCACGTGGGATCCGTCGACCCATTCGCCCACGTCGCCGGTCCGCAACCAACCATCTTCGGTAAACGTCTCCGCCGTTTTCTCGGGCTTGTTCCAATATCCCTGGAAATTGCCGGGGTGTTTGGTTTGCACCTCGCCCGTCTGCTCGTCGATTCGTAGTCCGATGTCGGCGTACGGCTCGCCCACGGTGCCGAGTTTGATGCGGCCGGGGAAGTTGCAGGTCGCCACGGCGGAGTTCTCGGTCATGCCGTAGAGCTCGAACACCGGGACGCCGATTCCCATGAAGAACTCAAGCACCTCGGGAGCAATGGGCGCGGCGCCGCTCGATGCACGTCGGCAGTGGCGCAGGCCGACCCGTTCCTGCAACGCTCGGAAAACGAGTGGATAGAAGATCGCGTTCAGCACGCGGCTCTTCGTCGTGTGGTTGCCGCCGTTGGCGACCTTGTCGCGGCCGATGGCGTTCGCTGCCTTCATCCCCGTGTTCAGCCAGATCTTCTTGAAGAAGGTGGCGTCGCCGCCGCGGATGAGGACACCGGCGTGGAGGCGCTCCCAGATCCGGGGCACCGCAAAGAACAACGTCGGCTGCACTTCGCGTAGGTTCTGTGGAACGGTCTCAATCGACTCTGCGAAGTTGAGCGTGGGGCCACCACCAAGCATCGTCCAGGTGGAGAAGATTCGCTCGGCGACGTGGCACAGCGGCAGGTACGTGAGAATCTGGTCCGACGCATTCGGCGCGGTCTCGTCGGGATACGCGTTGACCTCGTTGATGATCTTCTCGATCGCAAACATCGAGTTGGCGTTGCTGAGCATTGCCCCCTTGGGCGGACCTGTGGTACCTGACGTGTACACCAAAGTCATCACGTCGTCGTCCGTGGCTTCGGCCATGCGGGTAGCAACTGCGCCCGGGTTTTCCTGTCGGTGCTGTCGACCCTGCTCGAGGAAGTCGTCCCAGAAGATCAGACGGTCGTCGGAGAACTCGGAGAATCCGCGGGGCTCGCAGTAGATGAGCTTCGTGACGCTCGGCATCTTCTCGGCGCCGATCTCGAACACCTTGTCGACCTGCTCCTGGTCTTCAACCAGATGCACGACGGGCGTGCAGTCGCCGAGCATGTACTCGACCTCGGCCGCGGGGTTCGTTGGGTACAACCCAACGGTGACTCCGCGAACGGCGACTGTTGCCAGATCGAGGATGACCCACTCGGGGCGATCCTCCGCGTGGATCGACACGCGATCTCCAACGTCGGCACCGAGTGCCAACAGCCCATGGCCTGCCGTCTCGATGAGGTCCCACGTTGTCGCCCAGTCGTATTCCTGCCAGATTCCGTAGTCCTTCTCCCGCAGCGCAACCTGGGTTGGGGCGCGCTCGGCCCACTCCTTCGCCAGCGTCGCGACCGTGCGGGCACCTGCCCCAGATGGTGCGGGTGATACGCGCTCTTCAACAACAGTCAAAACCTGATGCCCCCTCAGACGATGCGACTTGCGCAACATATCACGACTGATCGGTTCGTTTGCAAAGCAAGAACCGCTTGTACTTGTCAGAGTGGGCGCATGGAAATCGTCTCCTGGAACGTGAACTCGCTTCGGTCGAGGGCACAACTCGTCGAAGCGTTTCTGGCCGAGGTGCGTCCCGGCGTGTTGGCCCTGCAGGAAACCAAGACCTCCGACGCTGAAGTGCCATGGAATCTGTTCGCCGATGCCGGCTATGAGGTAGCTCACCTCGGCGCAGGTTCGAGCGCCGGTGTGGCGGTGGCCAGCCGGGTTGGGCTCGAACGGGTGCAGTATGGCTTTGGCGGGGAGCACGGTTCGCCGTTTGACGAGCCGCGGCTGATCGCCGCAGATTGTGGCGGCCTTCGAATCGTGAACGTCTACGTGCCGAATGGCCGAACCATGGGATCGGCCCACTGGCAGTTCAAGCTGGCGTGGCTCGAACTGCTCCGCGTGGAGCTCGAACTGGAACTCGCCGAGACCGACGAACTGGTCGTGGTCGGCGACTTCAACGTCTGCCCCACCCCCAATGACCTGTACAAGCCATCGAAGCGCAACCGGAATCTCGTGAGCGACGACGAGCGAGCCGCGCTGGCAAGGGTGTTCGACCTGGGATTGGTCGATCTGGCTCGTGCACTCCACCCCGACGACCCGGGCTACACGTGGTTCAGCTTCACTCCCGGCTTCCTCGAGGCGAACAAGGGCTACCGGCTCGACTTGGCGCTGGGGTCTGTCCCCGTGCGGCAGCGGACCGTGTCGTGTGAACCGCTACTGGCCTGGAGGCGACCACGAGGGCAGCTCACTCCGTCCGATCATGTGCCGCTACGCCTGTCGCTGGGGTAGTTGATCCCATCCTCGACCCTGTCTTGACATTTCATATCATTTCATGCATTCTAAGTACACCAAAGATATCGAAATGCCTTGAAGGGACGTACCCGACAGGCAGGGAGGGGTGCATGATGGCGATGGTTGGAGGAAATCTTGCGGACATCGACAGCAATGTCACGAAGCTGGAGGCAACCGGTGCTACCGCGGAAGCCAGCGGCAAAGACACTGCGGGCGCAGCCGCCGTGTTGGCCGAAGCGATTGAAGGCGCCACCGCCGAACTGCTGCGGCGATTCCAGGAAATTGCGGCATCACTCGACGAAGAGATTCGGGCAACGGCCACGAAACTCGAGACCAGCGAATGGGAAGGTCACTCGAAACGACGAGCGGTCG
>SHLQ01000139.1 GCA_004282895.1 Acidimicrobiales bacterium | reverse complement strand
CGGTACGTGGCGAAGACCGTGTCGGTTTCGGTGTGACCGTCCTCCACCCAGGTTCGGGTGCGTTCCGTTGTCACCCGCGTACACGCCTGCTGAATTGCCGTCTGCCATTGCCCCGTCTGTTCACCCGGGGCCCACTCGGTTGAGTAGATGTCGACGGTGATCGATGACGCGGTCGATGTGGGCCACAACAGCACGCCGTACGGGGACGGGTTGTGAATCTTCAGATCGGGATTGGGCCAGGAGATCGTGGCCTCTCGTCCATAGGGGTAGCGGGAGAAGTAGATCGAGTGGCTCTGATAGGTCTCGAACTCGAGCCCGGCAAAGAACGACGCGTTGAAGATCGTGGTCGCGAACTGGCTGATTCCGCCACCCACGCTGTCCACGAGGTGGCCGTTGATGATCGTCCCGGCGGGGAAAAAACCTTTCTCACGAGTGCGCTGCCCCACATGGCCGTTCAACGAGAACGTCTCGCCCGGCTCGATCACGACGCCCTGCACCAGTTCGCCGAACCGACGGATGTTCTTCACTCGATCCTGGCCCGGCGTGTACCGGGTTGTGAATGTGCCGACGAGCTCGGTGATCCCGAGATCGGTGGCCCATGCACGCCCACGCTCACTCTCGACCGATTGCAGGAAGAGCCTCGCCACCTCGACATCACTTTCGAGCGCCTGCTCGAGTCGTCGCGCCGACGTGGAGTCGCAACATGTCGTCGATGGATCACCCGAGACGATCCGCACGGCTGGGGGCACCTCATCGGAGGCTTCCGTGACCTCGAAATACGCTTCGCCACCCTCGGTCCCCACATCGGGGAACAGGGCGGCGACGGTGTCTGCGAGGTCCTCCCAGCGAACGGTTACGGCCCACCGGCCATCGACGTGGTTCACCGAAGTGGCAGATCCGACGATCTCAGGGGGCAGCACACCGGTCTCGCTGCCGACCGAGACCTTCACTCCGCCTGCCAGTCGACGGTTGAGGTCATCCGTCTCCTCAGCAGCGTCCTGGTCCGTGACCGAGGGCGAAACGTCCGCCAACGGGACCGAAATCGCCTCGGTTCCCGCCGTCAGCGCGTCCCGGAGATCTGTGGCGAGAGCGTCAAAATCCGGCGCTCGACCGAGCGTGCTCTCCACCACCTCGAAGACACCGTCGCGGAATCGGATCGATGCATCCGTGGCTTGAATGATCTCCACGTCCAGCGCCGCGACCTTCGTGGGCAGGGTTTGGTCGAAGTCGGCGTCGAGTTCGGATTCGGAAACGTCGAACCACCGGTCGCCGTGGCTGACGCGAACGGTGGGATTGGTGACCTCCACGTCGTCGGGTCCGTCGCTGACTGCGGGCGCATCGTCGTCGCCGAGCAGTCCGCAACCCGCGACGATTAGAGCAAGGAGCAGCAGCGACGCAGCCCGCCGGAAGAGGGGGGAGGTCGTCACAAGAGTCTCAGTTGTGGCGACTCGATACCCCGGAGCTCGTCATAATCGACCTCCACACACGTGATGTCGCGTTCGGTGGCGAGGACTTTGGCCTGAGGCTTGATCGACTGTGCGACGAAGATTCCTCGTACGGGGTTCAGCACCGGATCCTGATTGAGGAACTCGAGATAGCGGCTGAGCTGCTCGACACCATCGATCTCGCCGCGTCGTTTGACTTCCACCGCGATCACGGCATCGTCCTCGTCGCGGCAGAGCAGGTCGACCGGACCGATCTCGGTTGGGTATTCGCGCCGAACCAACCGGAAGCCGTCCGCAATCGTGGTGGGATCGGCGGCCAGAAGTTCCTGGATATGTGCCTCGACGCCGTCCTTTTGCAGGCCGGGATCAGTACCCAGCTCGTGGCTGATGTCGGAGAAGATCTCATGCATCGTGATGATCAGCGTCTCGCCCTTGGGGCTGGTGACCCGCCACTCCGCGCCGTCTTCGATGAGGCGGTTGGGGGAGTTCATCCAGTTGAGGGGTTTGTAGGCGCCACCGTCGGCGTGAACGGCAACACAGCCGTCGGCCTTCACCATGATGAGCCGGATGGCTTCGGGAAGGTGGGCGGTGAGGCGACCGTCATAATCAACGGTGCAGCTGGCAACAACGAGACGCACTGACGCGAGTGTAGAAAAGGATTGGCAATACTCCCATTCGCCCCCGTCGGGACTGCCCCCGAGACAAACATCGAGCCGACTACCCCGTGAATCGGAATCGGCGCCGCTTTTGCTTCGAGTGGTCACGCATTCGTGACTGGATGAGTTCGCGTCGCGCCTGAAGGTCGGCGTACGTGACAGTTTCGAGCTCACGATCCACGCCAAGGCTGTCCTTGAAGCTCGTGAGGTCCACTTCCATCTCATCGGGATTGACCCCAAGTTCGGCCATGAGCGTCTGGGCGTGGTTGGTTGCGAAGTATGTGGCGATCTCGGTGACATGGGCGAAGAGGTCGAGATCGGGGGCGAGCGTGCCGATCGCGGCGTCCACAAAGACCATGTTCTTCACGAACAACATCAGCTCCTTGGGCAAACTCGCTCCATACCCAAGGAGCTGTTTCACGAAGCGCTGGAGCTCGTGGATGAGTTGTTCGGGGCTCAGCTGCGTCGGATCGAGCGGAGCCTGATCCAGCCCAAGATCGGCGATGACCCGGTCGAGGTCGGTGTCGGCCGGCAGGGCACCCAGATCGCGGATGGCTGCCAGTTGCCCCCGGATATCACTCGTCATGCCGGAGACAAGCATGCGAAGGAACGCCTGTCGTTTGACGTCGGATAGTCGGCCGGTGATCCCAAAGTCGAAGAGGGCGGTGCGGCCATCTGTCTGCACGAAGAGGTTGCCTCCGTGCAGATCGCCGTGGAAGACACCATGCAACATGGCGCCCTCGAGGAAACCGATCATCGAAGTCTTGACGATCTCGTGGGTATCGATGCCCGCGCCCTTGATGCCGGCGACATCGTCGAAGTTGAATCCGCTGAGCCGCTCCATCACCAGCACTCGTCTGGTCACCAGCTGGGGGTGGGGGCGGGGGATTACGAACGCGGTCTGGCCAAGCTTCCGGAGCGAACGAGCCACGTCAAGCATGTTCTCGGCTTCGAGTCGGAAGTCGAGTTCCTCCGCAATCGTCTCGGCGAACACCTCGACCAGTGCCGGCGGGTTGGCAAGTGAGCTGACCGGGATGCGCCCGATCATGAACGGCGCTATCCAGGCCATGACCCGAAGATCCTGATGCACGAATTCCGCCACCCGCGGTCGCTGCACCTTGACGACCACTTCGCCGCCACCGCCGGGTTGTCCGTTGTCGGCAAGCACAGCGCGGTGCACCTGCGCGATCGATGCAGCGGCCAGCGGTGTTTCGTCGAATTCGGAGAAGACCGCCTCGAGCGGCTTCCCCAGATCTGACTCGACGACCCGGCGTACGGTCTCGAACGATTCGGACGGCACCTGATCGCGACACTTGATGAACTCGTTCACCAGCTCCTTCGGGAACACCCCTTGGCCGCTGGAGATGATCTGGCCCAGCTTGATGTAGGTCGGGCCCAACGTTTCGGCCGCGACGCGGAGTCGGTGGGACAGGTCCGCCGTCGACTCGCTGCCGCCACGGCGTCTGCCCGTGAGGTACCACGAACCCACGGCCGTTCCCAAATGGCGCACGACGTCGAACATTCGGCGACCAGCTGGCATCCGTCCCGGCGCAATGAGATCTGGCACCTGCCGATGGATCGCAGACCGGATCGTGTCGACGCGATCCATCCATTCGAGTTCGTCCAAGTCGACCAACCAAGGTCCGTGGTCGCTGAAGGCTGCTACATCGAGGTCCCCGGCGTGAAGATCGGTCATGGTTAAGTGTGCGTCAAATTTGTGTCGGGGCGTCGGCCGAACCTGGTGTGACGTCTGGCTACACCCCGATGTCCTCGTTCCACAAACCGGGGTGATCGGCAATGAACGTGGTCATCAGATCAATGCAGCGTTGGTCGTTCACGACGACCAGCTCCACCCCACGCGACCGCACGTACTCCTCCGGTCCCATGAACGTCTGGTTCTCGCCAACGATGATCCGAGGAATCTCATACAACAGTGCAGCGCCCGAACACATGTCGCAGGGAGACAGGGTCGAATAGAGCGTGGCCCGACGGTAGTCGGCGGCCGTCAGCCGGCCGGCGTTCTCGAAACAGTCCATCTCGGCATGCAGGATCGGTGAACCTTGCTGCACCCGTTGGTTATGACCGCGGCTGATGATCCGACCGTCAAGTACCAGCACGGAACCAATGGGGATCCCGCCAACGTCGCGCCCAACGATTGCCTCGGCGATGGCCGCGTCGAGAAACTCATCTGCCATCGGAGCTAGTCCGCCTCGGCCTCGGCCAGCACGCGCAACGCGTCCTCGGCGTACTCCTTGCGACAGATGAGGAGATCCGGGAGGTACGGGTCTGCGTGGTTGTACGTCATCGGCGAGCCGTCTGCTCTGGAGACATGCAGCCCAGCCGCAAGCGCTACCGCCGCAGGAGCGCACGAATCCCACTCGTACTGACCACCGGAGTGGGCGTACATCTCGCTCTCGCCTCGGACCACCGACATCGCCTTTGCCCCGGCCGATCCCATCTCCACGAGCTCGGCTCCGAGCTGCTCCGCCACGAGGGTGGCAGCTGCGGGTGGCCGGGTGCGGCTGACAATCATGCGAGGTGGAGTGGCGCCGACCTCCGGGATGACGGGTGGCTCGGCCGTCGACAACGTGATGCCGAGCGCGGGCAGGGCGACGGCACCCACGACGGGTTCGCCGTCAATCACCATGGCGACGTGTACCGCCCAGTCGGTTCGTGGGGGCTCGGAGAACTCCCTCGTGCCGTCAACGGGGTCAACGATCCAGATGCGATCGGCGTCCAACCGGGCTAGGTCGTCCTTGCCCTCTTCGGACAGGATGGCGTCATCGGGCCGTACTCGACGGAGCTCCTCCATGATGAACAGATGTGACTGCTCATCGCCCACATCCTTCATTTCGCGTGAATCGGCCCCCCGAGACGACATTTCGTCACGGATTGAGAGCAGAAGCTCACCCGCAGCGGTAGCGATGCGGGCAGCTTCGAAATGGTCGTCAGCAGTCACATTTTTCATGGTGGATTCCAGCCTAGGATTTGGTCGTGCGGCCTATCGTCAATCACTGGCCCGTACGGTTCACTGTTAGTTCGGTTGGTACTAAGGCGCTCCATCGGTTTGCCGATGGAGACTATGAACGTTTGGTCAGAGGAGTCGTCACACATCATGTCGTATGAGCTTTCCCATCTGCGGGAACTCGAGGCGGAATCCATTCACATCATGCGTGAGGTGGCGGCCGAGTTCGAGAACCCCGCGCTCATGTTCTCGGGCGGTAAGGACTCCATCGTTATGCTTCGGCTGGCGGAGAAGGCCTTCTTCCCGGCTCGCATTCCCTTTCCCGTCCTTCACGTCGATACCGGCCACAATTTTCCCGAGGTCCTTGAGTTCCGCGACCGTCGGGTCGAGGAACTCGGCGTCAAGCTGATCGTTGCCAAGGTGCAGGACGCCATCGACAGGGGACTGGCCCAGGACGAGACTGGCCCGCGGGCGTCACGCAACCGTCTCCAGATCCCCACCCTGCTCGATGCGATCGAAAAGAACCGTTTCGATGCGCTCTTCGGGGGCGCTCGCCGCGACGAGGAAAAGGCCCGCGCCAAGGAGCGGGTCTACTCCTTCCGCGACGATTTCGGTCAGTGGGATCCCAAGGGCCAGCGTCCCGAGTTGTGGAACCTCTACAACGGCCGGACGAAGATGGGTGAGCACATTCGCGTGTTTCCGATCTCGAACTGGACCGAGCTCGACATCTGGCAGTACATCGCCGAGGACGAGGTGGACATTCCGTCCATCTACTACGCCCACAAGCGAGTGGTATTCGAACGCGACGGCATGCTCCTCGCCGAGAGCGAGTACGTCACCCGCATGGAGGGCGAGGAGCCGTTCGAGGAGCTGGTTCGCTACCGCACCGTTGGCGATATGACGATCACCGGTGCCGTCGAGAGCGACGCCGACACGGTCACGAAGATCATTGATGAGGTCGCCGCCACCCGCAAGACCGAACGGGGCGCCACCCGGGCCGACGACCGAACCTCGGAGGCCGCCATGGAAGATCGCAAGAAAGAGGGCTACTTCTAATGAGTGAAATGCTGCGATTCGCAACCGCTGGATCGGTTGACGACGGAAAGTCGACGCTCATCGGGCGGCTCCTCTATGACTCCAAGTCGATCTTTGAGGACCAGCTCGAAGCGGTTGAGCGGACATCCGAGAAGATGGGCAACGACTACGTCAACCTGGCGCTGCTGACGGACGGCCTTCGGGCTGAGCGCGAACAGGGCATCACGATCGACGTGGCCTACCGGTACTTCGCCACGCCGCACCGGAAGTTCATCATTGCCGACACACCCGGCCACATTCAGTACACGCGCAACATGGTGACCGGTGCCTCCACCGCCGACCTGGCGCTGATTCTCGTGGATGTCCGCAACGGAGTCATCGAGCAGAGCCGCCGCCACGCCTACATCGCCACACTGCTGCGTATCCCGCACATCGTCGTCTGTGTCAACAAGATGGACCTTGTCGACTACGACCACGATGCATTCGAGAAGGTCAAGGAGGAGTTCCGCGAGTTCGCCATGCGTCTCGACGTGCCCGACCTGTCGTTCATCCCCGTGTCGGCCTTGAAGGGCGACAACGTCGTCGACAAGTCGGCGAACATGCCGTGGTACGAGGGCCCGTCGCTGTTAACCCATCTCGAGTCGGTCCACACCGCCTCGGACCGCAACATGGTCGACGTTCGATTCCCCGTGCAGTATGTGATCCGTCCGATGAGCGACAAGTATCACGACTACCGCGGGTACGCCGGAACGGTCTCCGGCGGCGTGCTCAAGCCTGGCGACGATGTTGTTGTTCTGCCGAGTGGATTCGAGTCCACGATCAAGGAGATCAACACGCTCGAGGGTCCGGTCGACGAGGCGTTCCCGCCCATGGCAGTGACGGTGCGGCTCAACGACGAGATCGACATCAGTCGCGGCGACATGATTTGTCGCCCGAACAACCAGCCGATCGTCACGCAGGACGTTGACGCCATGATCTGTTGGATGGACGAGACAGCAGCGCTGCATCCCCGCAACAAATACGCGATCAAACACTCGACCCGCGCCGCCCGCGTGATGATCAAGGACGTCAACTATCGTCTCGACATCAACACGGGCCATCGGGACGAAGGTGCGACGGACATCAAGCTCAATGAGATCGGACGCATCAGCTTCCGGTCGACCGTGCCGCTATTCGTCGACGAGTATCGCCGCAACCGGGCCACCGGCAGCTTTGTGCTCATCGATGAGACGACGAACGCCACCGTTGCAGCCGGGAGGATCCTCGGCGAATCGGCGCACTAACCGCGTGTCCGACTCGACCAGCGACAACGTCGTTTGGCACGCCGGTCATCACGATCGGGACGAACGGTGGAGTCATCTCGGTATCAAGGGCTGCACCATCTGGTTCACGGGGCTGTCCGGCTCCGGGAAGTCGACGGTTGCCGCTGAGGTCGAACGTCTGCTGGTGGAACGCGGCCAGCCCACGTACATGCTCGACGGCGACAACCTTCGCCACGGGCTGAACGGCGATCTCGGATTCTCGGAGGCTGATCGAAACGAAAACGTGCGTCGTGTATCCGAGGTTGCGCGATTGTTCGCGGACGCCGGTGTCATGGCGCTTGTACCGTTGGTGAGTCCCTACCGAGCCGGACGGGACCGGGCACGCGAGATTCACGTCGCGGCCGAGGTGCCGTTCTTCGAGGTGTTCATGGACACCCCACTCGAAGTCGCCGAGGAGCGAGACCCCAAAGGTCTCTACAAGCTCGCTCGCGAAGGCAAGATCCCCAATTTCACGGGGATCAGTGACCCCTACGAGGCCCCGCTCGAACCGGATCTCGCGCTTGCCCCGGACGTTGGCACCGAAACCGACATGGCGAACGCTGTGCTGACCCTGCTCGCGCACCACGGCCTGATTGCCCGCTAAATATCGACGCTGCGCTGCCGATTATCGATGTATGGCAAAGAGTGCAACAAAGACCGTGAGAACCGGAAAGAACGCTGCCACCGCGAAGCCGGTGAAGATCAAGAAGGTCAGCCGCGCGGTGACCCGCCTGGTTGAGCCCGGCAGCCAGGTCGACTGCATGCACTGTGACGAGCGGGTCAAGTTCCAGGCCAAGATGCGGCACCAACAGGTCATCTGCAATGTGTACGAGAAGAACAAGTGGGTTCGGGTCGAACACTTCCATGCGGATTGTTACAAGAAGGCCAAGCAGCCTTGGGGTAAGCCGCAAGACTGAAGCAGCCGTCTCTAGGCTGAACTTGATGTCACCGATGGCTGAGAACAACCTGCTGTTACTCGGCAAGGACTATCCGACGTACGGCGTGTTTGACTCGTTCCCCGTTGGGGAACGATCTGCCGCTGCCATCAGTGTCGGATCCGACGTGGACTCGCCCAGTCAACGTTTCAAAGAAGACCCGTTGGTCCCGAACGAGGACGCGTTAAGCGTCGTCGATACGGATGACTGGGCGGGCTTTGCGGTGGCGGATGCACACTACGGCCCGGAATCAAGCCACATGCTGGTCGAACGCCTACATCGGATCTGGTTGCAGATCCGACCTACTGACCTCCAGCACTTTGCGCAGATGTTCGAGTTTCTTCGCAACGGGGAACCGCAGCTGACCAGGTCGGAGACCACCTTGCTTGCGGTCGCCTACGACCGAGCGTCACGAACCGGATTTGGTCTGTCGATTGGCGATTCCAGCTTCGTCGTGGTCGGACAAAACCAACCGCCCCTCACGGTGAACCAGCGCGATATGCGGTTCGCCAACGCCGATGATCGGCACTCGCTCGCCCGGCCGCGAGGATTCGAGTTCCGGGCCGAACCCGGTGACCTTCTCCTGACGTTCACCGACGGCATCGACGAGTGCCACTATCGAACGCCCGAGACCTCGATCCAGCCGGCCGACATCGCCGCGGTCGCCAGCGGCGCTGGCTACGACCCGTTGGCAACGGTCACCC
>SHLQ01000138.1 GCA_004282895.1 Acidimicrobiales bacterium | reverse complement strand
GTCTGACCCCTTTTTCGAAAAAGGGGTCAGACCCCTTTTTGTTATTCGAGGGTCGCGTAGTTGGTTGAGCGGTCGGTGGCGGTGGTATCGCGGACCTGGCTGGCGGCATCGGCGAGGGCGGCGCCCCACTCGTCGATGACTCCGGCATTGCCGTTGCTGACCGTGAGGTGAAGGGAGTCCGGTGGTCCTTGGCGATCATGGAACCAGTCGCGCTCGCGCATGGCATCACCCAACGCAAAGACATCCAACGGATGGGAGCTCTCCCGATCGGAGGCGATGGCAAGGAGGTGGAACTGCGGATCTCCCAGGACACGAATGCCGTCGATGGCCCCAACGAACGCCCGCATACGAGCCGCGTTCTCGAGCAACGGTCGGGTGAGCTCGACGTAGCCATCCACACCCAAGTGCTGCGTTACCGCCCAGGCCGCCGCCATCGGAACTGCCGAGCGAGTGCCCTGCAGGTTCGGCGTGGCATACATCCCGCCGAGCCAGTCGTCGAAGACAAACGTCTGATAGCGACGTAGCTCCTTCGTCCGGTGAAGGATCACCGACACCCCTTTGGGGGCGTAGCCCAGCTTGTGAATGTCAGCCGAAATCGAATGCACACCCTCGACTCGGAAATCCCAGGGTTCGATCTCGACTCCGGCGCGCTCGACAAAGGGGAGGACGAACCCACCCATACACGCGTCCACATGCATGTTCGCGTCGACCGTCGCCGCGAGTTCCGCCAGCTCGGCGATCGGATCCAGCACACCCTGCGGATACTGCGGCGCCGAACCTACGACGAGCACCGTATTCTCATTGACCTGCTCGGCCATTGCAGCAACATCCGCGGTCCAATCGTCGAGGACGGGCACGGACCGGACCGTCATCCCAAACAGATGCGCCCCTTTGTGAAACGCCGCGTGGCCACTGGTGGGGATCACGATCTCGGGATCGGTGACGCCCCGCTCGATCCGACCCCGTTCGCGGGCCGCTTTCACCGCACAGAGGATCGACTCGGTACCGCCGCTGGTCAGGAATCCGGCGGCAGTCTCCGGGCCATTGAGGAGCTCACTCGTCCAACCAACAACCTCAGATTGGATCTGCGCCAGCGACGGAAATGCCTGCGTGTTGAGCGCGTTCTCATGCAGAAACATCGACGCCGCCTGATCGGCGACCTCGCGCACCGACGGTCCACCATCGAACACCAGACCGAAGGTTCGGCCCTCGTCCCACCGAACATCGTTCCCGCGCTTCGATTCGAGATCCGCCAAGACGTCTTCAATCGGTCGACCGTGTTCGTTGAGAGTCACTCGACACCTCGAATCGTGATCGCGTTCTCATGGGCGGGAAACCCTTCATGGCGGGCGAGTGCGATCGTCTCAGCCGCGACCGCCTGCAGGGCGTCCGCCGACAGACTGCCGATGGCCGCAGACTTCAGGAAGTTCTCCACCGTGATGCCGCCAGCGCGACGGGCAAAACCGCCCGTCGGAAGCGCCGCCGGACCACCAAGAGTAAAATTGCCCGCCGAGAACGGTGTCCCCTGGCCCACCAGCAATTCGCCCGCATGTTCGATCTTCTCCGACGCCACCCATGGGTCAGCGACGGCCAGCTGACAGTGTTCGGCCGCGAACCAATTCGCGACATCGAGCGACTCGTCGAGACCATCCGTGAGAACCGCTCCGCCGTTGGCCCCGAGCGCAGACTCAGCGGCCAGGCGTCGTTCGTCGGGTAATGCGGCAGCCTGATCACCAAGTTCGATGTCCACGGCGTCGACGAGCGTCGCCGACGACGTCACCAACACGACCGTGCTGTCGGCGCCATGTTCCGCTTCGTTGAGGAGGTCGGCGGCCAACAACCGAACGTCGGCGGAATCGTCGGCCACGACGAGGCTCTCCGTGGGGCCGAGCACGACCGAGTCCACGCCATGCGCACGGACCTCCAGCTGGGCCAGTGCGACCGGCGGGCTTCCCGGACCAACGACCATGCCATGAGCGGGGATCGTGTCTGTTCCGAACGCGGCAGCGGCCACACCTGCCGGCCCGTTGACGCGGTAGACGTCGCGCAGACCAAGCTCGTGCGCGACCACCAACACCGCCGCATCGATCTCACCCGCGCCACCCGGAACGGGCGGAACGATCACACTGACCTGGGGAACTCCAGCCACCACGGCGGGCGTGGCGACCTGGGCCAGCACCGATGGGTAGCTGGCCTTTCCGCTCGGACAGAACACGGCGACAGAATCGACCGGACCCACCTTCTCGCCGACAACATGGCCAGGCGAGAGCTCGGTCTGCCAGCTGCCACGTCGAGCCAGGAGCTCGGTGTTGAAGGCGCGGATGTTGGCGATCATGAGTCGAATCGCGCCATGGAGGTCGTCGTCAATTACCGACCGCGCGGTCGCGAACTCGGCGTCGGTCACGCGCAGGCCATCGGCGGTGACGACGACGCCGTCGTGGGAGGACAGGGCATCGATCAGGGCACCATCCCCACGAACTCGGACATCCTCGACCAGCGACCGAATCGACGTTCGCAGCTCACCCGCGATCTCGGTCGATGAACCTCGCTGCTGCAGCCACGCCTTCTCGGCAGGGGTCATTGCGTTCCACGACAGGCGACGGAGCATCCCGTCAGCGTACAAAGCGAGCGAAGCTGCCCGGCAGCCTCAGTCAGCTGGGGGCTCGAAGGTGCTGCGGAAGGTGAACGCGTGGTCCGAAGCACCCTGGTCCCGCAGATGCGTCAGCCGTTCCTTGGCTTCCTCGAGTGAGGGGATATGGCCCTCGGGCACCCACCACAACGCCACGACTTATAACGCAGCCTTGGCGACGTTGAACACCGCCAGTTGCCAGCTCATGGTGAAGCGTCCTCGTGCCCGATGAGTACGTTCACGGTGTTGGTGCCGATCTCCTCGACCGCGTACCCACCCTCCATGCAATAGACGGTCGGGAGTCCGGCACGTCCGATTCGCCGGCCGACCATGAGGAAGTCCTCGGTGGCAAGTCTGAAGCTGCTGATCGGATCGTCGGCGAACGTGTCGACGCCGAGTGAGACAACGAGCGCCTCCGCTCCGTACTCGTCGATCTCCCGAAGTGCCTGGTCCAGTGCGGCCACCCACTCCTGAAACGTTGTGCCCGGCAGTAGCGGGTAGTTACGCGTCGCGCCGTCGCCCGCCCCCGCACCGGTCTCCTCCTTGAATCCCGAGAAGTACGGGAACTCGCTGAGCGGATCGCCGTGGATCGAGGCGAAAAACACATCACTGCGGTTGTAGAAGATGTCCTGCGTGCCGTTTCCGTGATGGAAATCGATGTCGAGAACCGCCACCCGTTTCGCCCCGTCATCGAGAAGACCCTGCGCCGCAATGGCCGCGTTGTTGATGAAGCAGTAGCCGCCGAAGTAGTCGAGTCCGGCGTGATGACCAGGGGGTCGACAGAGTGCAAACGCTGCGGACTCGCCCGCCGACACGTGCTTCTGCGCGGTCTTCGCGATAGCTGCCGACGCAATCGACGCCTTCCACGTTCCGTCGGTTATCGCGGTTTCCGCGGCGAACGAAAAGTAGCCGAGGCGACCGTCGATCTCGAGGGGCTCATGTTGGGCCATACGGCGGGTGGGAAAGCAGGTGGGAATCATGTCGCCGTGCCGACCGGACTCTTCCCACTCCGTCCATGCCGTTCGCAGGAACGCAACGTAGGCCGGATCATGGACCCGCAGCAGCAGATCCAGCTCGAGATGCTCGGGTTCCACGACGTCGGTCATCCCTGCGGCGTTGAGGGCGGCAACCACGTGGTCCCACCGCTCGGGGCATTCATACGGGCGCACCAATTCGCCGTCGGACAACTCGCCGTGCGGAAAGTGCAGGCGGTGATCGTCGCTGCGGACGACCTTCATCGCTACGTCGACTCTGCGGCGAGCGTGCGGTAGCGGCCGCCGTAGAAGATCACCGGTTCGATCGGTTCGTCGGGCATATCCATCGAGGTGACATTGCACAGCGCAAACTGGTGATCACCTGCGTCAACGATCTGATCCAAGGTCATCGTGATGAACGCCGCGGTACCGGCGATCCGAGGCGCTCCGTCGACGTCGACCCAGTCGAGCCCGTCGAAACGTTCATCGGGTTCACGCATACACGCGTTGCTGACGTCGATCTGGTCGGCGCCAAGCACATTCACCCCCAAGGCACGTCCCTCCTGCAGCTGTTGCCACGAGTACGAGTCGGTGGTGCAGAAGAACCCAGCCATCGGCGGATCGAGCGACACACTCACAAAACTGCCGATCACCATTGCCTTGGGTTCGCCATCCACCATGGTCGTCACGACCGTCACGCAGGTAGGTACCTGACCCATAACTTGGCGGAAGTACTTCGGATCTATCGCGTCAGTCATCGCCCAAGACTAGGACAGGACCGATCGTTCTTCGGAGTTGTTCGCCAAGGCGTGGAGAGGCAGCGTTTACCTGTCCGTCGCGTCGAGCCTCAGCTCTGGCGGCGTTTTTGGATGTTGGCCCACTCGTCGCGGAGACCAACGGTGCGGTGAAAGACCGACGGGTCGTCGAGATCCGCGGCGAAGTAGCCGAGCCGCTCGAACTGCACAACCTGACCGCGCGCAACGTCCGCGAGTGCCGGTTCAAGTTTGGCGTCGGTGAGGACTTCTCGCGAGTTCGGATTGAGGCTCGAGAGGGGGTCGGAACCGTCCGCACCCGGGTGAGAGTCGAGCAGAAGACGCTCGTACAGGTTCACCGTCGCATCGATCGCATGCTCGGCGGATACCCAGTGGATCGTTGCCTTGACCTTGCGGCCATCCGGCGCCTGGCCACCGGCGGTCTCAGGATCGTAGGTGCAATGCACTTCGACCACGTTGCTGTCGTCGTCGAGCACGACGTCGTTGGCGGTGATGAAATAGCCAGCCCGCAATCGAACCTCGCGGCCGGGGGTCAGGCGGTAGTACTTGGGCGGCGGTTCGAGCTTGAAATCATCCTGCTCGATCCAAAGCTCACCGGTGAAAGGCACCGGTCGAGTACCTGCCGATTCGTCTTCGGGGTTGTTGATCCCCTCGCGCATATCAACTTTGCCTTCGGGCCAGTTCGTGATCACCAGCTTCAGCGGGCGCAGCACCGCCATTCGGCGCAACGAGGTCTGATTCAGCTCGGTTCGGATGAACGACTCGAGCAGCTCCATGTCGTGCGTGCTGTTCGTCTTGGCCACGCCGATGTGATCCATGAACGCACGAATCGCCCCCGGCGGATACCCGCGCCGTCGGACGCCACGCAGGGTCGGCATCCGGGCGTCGTCCCAGCCGTCGACGACCCCATCCTCGACCAGTGAGCGCAGCTTGCGCTTGCTCGTGATCGTGTGGGTCAGGTTGAGCCGGGCGAACTCGGTCTGCTCGGGCTTCTCGAATGGCAGCTCGAGGTTCTCCAAACACCAGTCGTACAACGGTCGATGGGTTTCGAATTCGAGTGTGCAGATCGAATGGGTAACACCCTCAATCGCGTCGCCCTGGCCGTGCCCAAAATCGTAGGTCGGGAAGATGACCCATTCGTCGCCGGTGCGGACGTGATGTGCATGACGAATGCGGTACAGAACCGGATCACGCATCTGCATGTTCTCGTGGCTCATGTCGATCTTGGCCCGCAAGACGTGGGTGCCATCGGGGAACTCGCCCGATCGCATCCGAGCGAACAGGTCGAGGTTCTCCTCCACCGTTCGGTCCCGCCATGGGCTGTTGGTGCCGGGTGTGGTGAATCCGCCCCGGTTCTCCGAAATCTGCTCCGCAGTCTGATCGTCGACGTACGCCAAACCCTTCTCGATGAGCGAGACCGCCCACTGATAGAGCTGTTCGAAGTAGTCCGACGCGTACAACACCTCGCCCGGCGTGAACCCGAGCCAGGCAACGTCTTCGATGATTCCGTCGACATAGTCCTGGTCTTCGGTCTCCGGGTTGGTGTCGTCGAACCGCAGGTTGCAGACGCCGTCGAAGTCGCTGGCGATGCCGAAGTTCAGGCAGATCGACTTCGCGTGACCGATGTGCAGATAGCCGTTTGGTTCCGGCGGGAAGCGGGTCTGCACCCGGCCGCCGAACTTGTTTGAAGCGTTGTCTGCCCGCACCTTCTCGCGAATGAAGTCGGTGGACGTGGACTCGTCGGTCTCTGAACTCACCCAGTCAGGCTACTGGCCGAGGGTGCGAGCGGTAGCCGACAGCGGGACGTCGGACTTGTCGGCCGGATACGTGCGCAGAACCCGATCGCCAAGATTCGAGGTCACGCCGAGCCAGTAGTACTCGTTGCGGTAGTGATGCAGGCGGTGGTTGGTGGACAACCGCCGGTAGTAGCGGCTCTTCGGCCGGTACTTCGTGTGCACCATCAGGTGGACCCACTCGTAGTGCGCGAGCGATGCATAGGCCACCGTCAGCGCGGTGAGGAAGCTCGGCCAAATTGCGCCGCCGACGAGCCAGGCGACCGGAATCGACCAGAGTGCCGTCCACCCTGCGATGAGAATCTGGAACACGAACGCGTCAACTGGCGCAAGGAGGATGAAGGCCATCTCCGGTGGGTCGACGTGGTGCTTCTGATGGGACACCCCGAGCCCGAGTTTCTCCATCCGCCACGACCCCTCAGGACAGTGCAACGCGTAGAGGTGCAGGACCCACTCGACGAAACCGAGCAGCGTCGCCGTGATGGCAATCATCAACAGATCGACCCACCCAAAACCACCCACCACGATGCGAATCGCGAGAAAGACCGCGAGCCCGATCAACATGATGCGCGGGGAGCCGTGAGCCAGGTAGGTGTTCAGAATCTCGCGGCGTGTACGCAGCACATCGGCCCGTTCGCCGGTGGCGGTCTTTCCCATACCTCTGGTGTACCAGCGATGTTCAAGAAAATTTG
The DNA here is from genome assembly GCA_004282895.1 of Acidimicrobiales bacterium. GTDB lineage: Bacteria > Actinomycetota > Acidimicrobiia > Acidimicrobiales > SHLQ01 > SHLQ01. The sequence continues at coordinate 2,189 of SHLQ01000138.1, read as the reverse complement.
CCGATTTTCTGAGATTACAAGCATACAATTCGTTCACATAAGCGTCTCGTGCGCAACAACGTTCGTTCTTGTGTTCACGTGGAGAGGCCGGTATGGCTGAAGAACTCAACCTCGCAATCCTGGGACATCGCCTCCGTCACTTCCGGCGTAAGGCCGACATGACCCTCGCTCACCTCAGTGATGCCGTCGGCAAACCCGTGCCGTATCTCTCCCAGTTGGAGAACGGCAAGATCGAGCCCAAGATCGGCCTGCTCAACTCTCTCGCCGATGCCACGAACGTCACGGTCGCCGACCTCGTCGAACAAACCGCACCCAATCGGCGGGCCAGCCTCGAGCTCACGATCGCGGAAGCGCAGGAGCACCCGCGGTATCAGGAGCTCGGCCTCCCCTACCTGAAGCCGACGGCGAAGATGACCGACGACATGCTCGAGCACATCGTTGCGTTGTGGGAGGCGCTCCCCGTCGCCGACAACAGCCGCAGCCTCCGAGCCGAGGACAAGGCACGGGCAGCCAACGTCGCGTTGCGCGAGGAAATGCGCGACCGAAACAACTACTTCGCCGAGATCGAGGACGTCTGCGCGAACGCACTCTCCGCCATCGAGTACTCGGGGTCCGGGCCGCTCTCCGAACGCTCGATCATGGACTTGGCCGAACACTTTGGCTTCCGCGTAGAACGGGCCCATGGCATGCCGAGCTCCGCCCGGTCGGTGACCGATCAACACAATCGCATCATCTACATTCCGCTGCGCGAAGAGGTTGACCTCCGGGCGGCGCGGTCAGTGGTTCTGCAGACGCTCGGCCACTACGCACTCGAGCACCGTGCTAACGAAGATTTCGCCGACTACCTCCGCCAGCGAGTCGAGTCCAACTATTTCTCCGCTGCAATGCTCATTCCCCGAGAGCCCGCGGTCGAGCTCCTGAAGCGCAGTTTCGAACAGAACGACCTGTCGATCGAGGACCTCAAAGAAGCGTTCTATGTGTCGTACGAGATGGCGGCCCATCGGTTCACGAATCTCGTGACCGAGTTCCTCGGATTGCCCGTGCATTTCCTTCGGTGCAACCCAGATGGTGTTGTGTCCAAGGCCTACGAAAACGACGGCATCGACTATCCGAGCGACGATGAGGGCACTGTCGAAGGTATGCGGGTGTCGCGCCAGTGGGGTGTGCGCCAGGCATGGCAGGCAGAGCAGAACTTCATGCTCCATTACCAGCACACAACAACCGACAAGGGCGACTGGTGGTGCGCGACCTACATCGAGGATGCGTCGAGCAACCCGTACGCGGTGAGCCTCGGCACGACGTCGAAGCTGGCCAAACACTTCCGTGGTGGAGACACGATTCGCAAGGTGGATGCGCGATCGGAGTCGACGACCGCCGACCCCGGTCTCATCGACCGTTGGAAGGACGCCGCCTGGCCTTCGGCGGCGCAACGAAGTCACGTGCTCACGGCACTCCCGCCGTCATCGCGAGAGTTCTCCCCGTTTCCTGGCGTCGACCTCGTGGACGTCTACCGTTTCCTGGATCGACAGCGTCCAAACCCCCGTTGATCCGACCGACATCGCGCCCGATGCCGTTCTACCGTTGAGACATGGAGCAACGTCCGGACCTCACCCCAATCGAAGGAATTCGTCGCCACCTTCGCCGAGGCGTGCGTCAGTACATCACTGGTTCGTCGCAACGCACGAGCGCCAGACCGGCGACCGATGGATGGTTCGGACCTGACAGCATGACCTGGCTGGTGCAGACGGATTGGTCCGTGCTGATCGGCGGTGTCGAGTCTCTGCTGGTGCAAACGCTGCACCCGCCCACCATGGCCGGGGTCGCCGACCACTCCGACTACAAGAACGACCCCTTTGGGCGCCTCCATCGCACGGCGTCGTTCATCGGAGAGACGACGTTCGGCAGCGCGACGCAAGCCCAACACGCGGTGGACCGCGTTCGTGCGATCCACGAACGCGTCGAATTCCTCTAGCCGGATGACGTGACCCAGGTCTTGGGTTACGCCGCCGAACTCGCCGATCGGGACTTCTTCCTCCCGGCGAGTCACACGGCGTGAAGCTCCTCGTCGACCAGAACCTGAGGCCCTCGCTCGTCGACCAGTTGGCCTCGGCTGGCTACGACGTCCAGCACACCGGGGCGCTCGACATGGATCACGCGAGCGATCTGGTGATGTTCGAATGGTGTCGCAA
>SHLQ01000137.1 GCA_004282895.1 Acidimicrobiales bacterium | reverse complement strand
GGCGTGAACCGTTTCGCTGAATCGGGCGACATCGGAGAAGGCTCCCTCGAGATCGGTGTCCTGAAACGCGCCTCGTCCCTTGACCTTGGACGGAACCTGACCGCTGAGCGCCAGCACGGGTGCCCGATCCTGTTTGGCGTCGTACAACCCAGTCAGCAGATTCGTGGACCCGGGGCCAGCGATGCCGAAACAGCCCGCCACTCCTCCGGTCAGCTTGCCGTAGGCCGATGCGGCAAACGCGGCCGCGCCCTCGTGACGAATGCCGATGAACGTGAGCTCGCCCCGCTCCTCCGCCTTCCGCATCGCATCCGCAAATCCGAGGTTCGAGTGGCCGACCATGCCAAAGACGTGGGTCAGACCCCAGTTGGTGAGGGTCTTGACCAGAACATCGGAGACGGTGCGGGGTGCCGGCTTCTCGTTCGGCAGGGACACGTAGACGCCATCCTCTCGGACGTCGGTGTCGAAGCATGCCGGTGCATCACTGAATCCCGATGGCGGTTTACCGTCGATGGGCGAATAGTCGTACCCGTGCCATGGGCACCGCAGCCACCCGTTTTCGATCGACCCTTCACCCAGAGGTCCTCCCTGATGGGGACAGGCATTGTCGACGCAGCCGTAGCTACCTTCGTGGTGTGAGACCGCCAGCGACTGGTGGCCGACCGTCACGGTCTTGACGCGGCCCTCTTCCAACTCCTCCGGGTCGAGGATCTTGTGCCACGCCATGTCATCAGCCATGGCACAGCATTGCAGCCCTAGTCGTTTGTTGGGAAGCCCAAGTTGACCGAACTGGTGGCGGGGTCGGGCCACCGCGACGTCATGACCTTTGGCCGAGTGTAGAAGCGCATACCTTCGTGGCCGTACATCGTGGTGTCGCCAAAGAAGCTGTCGTTCCACCCGCCGAAGCTGTGGTAGCCGACCGGCACGGGAATGGGCACGTTGATACCGACCATGCCCGCGTCCACTTCCTGCTGGAACGCGCGGGCGGCGCCGCCATCGCGCGTGAAGATCGCCGTGCCGTTGCCCCACGCGTTCTTCTCAATCAGGTCCATCGACTCTTCGAAGGTGTCGACGCGTACGACACTCAGCACCGGGCCAAAGATCTCGTCGGTGTACACGGACATGTCCGCGGTGACGTGGTCGATGAGACTTGCGCCGAGAAAGAAGCCGTCGCTGTCGAATGTCTGTTCACGACCATCGATCACGACGCTCGCTCCGGCATCGGCGCCCTGTTGGATGTAGCCGGCCACCCGGTCCCGGTGCTCCGCAGTGATGAGCGGGCCCATGTCCGATGTGGCTTCGGTCCCATCACCAATCACCAGTCGATCGGTCCGCTCCCGAATCGCCTCGATCAGCGGGTCCGCCACCTCGCCCACGGTCACGATGACCGAAATCGCCATACACCGTTCGCCTGCCGAGCCGTATCCGGCGGAGACGGCCGCATCGGCTGCAAGATTGATGTCGGCGTCGGGCAACACGACCATGTGGTTCTTGGCGCCTCCGAGGGACTGCACTCGTTTTCCGTTGGCGGCCGCAGTCGAATAGATGTACTTCGCAATCGGGGTCGAGCCGACGAAGCTGATGGCCCGCACAAGTTCGTGCTCCAGCAACGCGTCCACGGCTTCCTTGTCGCCGTTCACCACGTTCAGCAGTCCATCAGGGAAACCGGCCTCGTGAAAGAGCTCCGCGATGAACATGGGCGTGGATGGATCCCGCTCGCTCGGCTTGAGGATGAATGCGTTGCCGGCAGCGATGGCGTTGGGGATCGTCCACAACGGGATCATGGCGGGGAAGTTGAAGGGCGTGATGCCAGCCACCACGCCCAGCGGGCGGCGAACGGTGTATACATCAACGCCGGTTGAAGCGTTCTCGCTGTAGCCCCCCTTGAGCGCTTCGGCCATGCCACAGGCAAACTCGATGTTCTCGAGGCCTCGAGCAACCTCACCGGCGGAGTCGCTCAGCACCTTGCCGTGTTCGGATGTGAGCCGCCTGGCGATCTCGTCCACGTTGCGTGTGACCAGATCCCGGAAGTTGTACATGAGCTTCGTACGCCGTGCGATGCTCACGTCGCGCCACTCGCGGTAGGCGCTCTCGGCGACTTGGACCGCGGCGTCGACTTCGGCGACGGATGCGAGATCAACCACACCGGTCTTCTCACCGGTCGCCGGGTTGAAGATGTCTTTTTGGCGGCCGCTTGTGCCCGCCACCGGCTGACCATTGACGAGGTGTTTCACATGCTTCATGTTCTGGATCCTTGAGATGACGGTTCGTTAGTTGATCTGGGAGCACGCCTTGCGGATCGCGGCGAGACCTTCATCGATCTCCTCCGCGGTCACGTTCAGCATGGGTGACATCCGGATGACGTTGCCGTACAGGCCGCCCTTGCCGAGCAGCACGCCGTGGTCCTTGGCGGCCTGATGGACCTGGACGGTACGAGTCGCGTCGGCTTCGTCGGTGCCCGGCTGCACGGTCTCGAAACCCTGCATGAGTCCTCTGCCGCGGACCTCGGCGATCCATGGTGTTGATGCCGCGATGTCGTCGAGACCGGCCCGGAACCGGTCGCCCATCTTTTTGGCGTTGCCCTGCAGATCGTTGTCGAGCACGTGGTTGATCGTGGCCAGGCCACCGGCAGCGGACAGTGGGTTGCCGCCGAAGGTCGAGAAGTTCAGCACGTTGATGGTGTCAAAGATCTCGGCTCGGGCAACGATGCCTGCGAGTGTGATGCCGTTGCCGACACCCTTCGCGAACGTGAGCATGTCCGGCACGATGCCATGAGCCTGATACCCCCAGAAGTGGTCGCCCGTGCGACCCCAGCCGGTCTGCACCTCGTCGCTGATGTAGAGGATTCCCCGGTTGTCGAGTTCTTTCTTCATGCTGCCGAAGAAGCCGTCCGGCGGCGTCGCGAACCCGCCGACACCCTGGATCGGTTCGGCGATGAGCCCGGCGACGTCACCGGTCGATGTCATGTCCAACAACTGCGTGAGATCGTCAACACAGGCATTCGTGTACTCATCGCCATCGAGGTGGCGGAACGGGCTGCGAAGCTTGTATGGGCCCTGCACGAACGTGACCTGAAGACCGGACAGACTCGTCGACGACCAGGAGCTGTGTGACGTGATGGCCTGCGTCGTGAACGAACGTCCGTGATAGCTGTTGCGCATCGCGAGCATCTGGTTCGACTTGCGGTAGCTCGTCGCCAACAACACCGCGGTGTCATTGGCCTCGGTGCCCGACGGAGTCATGAAGACCCGAGCGTCCGGGATGCCGGAAAGCGCTGCAATCTTCTCGGCGAGCGCGATCATCGGCTCGCTCAGATACAGGCTCGACGTGTGCATGATCTTCGCGGCCTGCGCCTGAACAGCCGCCGTAACGTCTGCATTGTTGTGTCCGATCATCGTGGTCAGAACGCCACCGAAGAAGTCCAAGTACTTGCGCCCTTGGGCGTCGTAGACGTAGCTGCCCTCGCCATGATCGAGTTCGATCGGATCGGTGTAATACGGGCTCAGGAAAGACGGCAGTGCATTGCGATAGCGCTGAAGAAGGTCGTCGCTCACGAGTGCTCCGATGGGTTGATGGCCTACCGGCAAATCATACGACGAACCGCTGGCACCGAGCGCACTCGCCCGTGTGTAATCATGCGTCCATGAGCGGAAAGAAACCGGGCCCGTCGCTCCCGCTGTCGATCGGCCTGATCGTCGTTTCGACAATCGTCTTCTGCGTGGCGCTGTACATCCTCGTCCGCCCCATCTTCGGTCTGCTTAGCGGCGATCCAATTCCCGTGCCTGGCCGCGCCACGGAGCAGTACGACGAAGGCGTCTACGACATCTACGAGCAGGTCTTCAGCTTCGGTGGGGGCTTTGGACGAACCTCCCTGCGTCCGGAGGATGTGGTGGTGACAGGACCGGATGGAATTGTGGCGACGCAGCGCGTCAGCTCGATATCGAGCCTCTCCAGGAACGGCGCCAACTACGAAGCGGTTCTGCAATTCGAGGCTGCAACCGACGGTGACTACACGGTTGACATCAGTGGAACTGATGGATGGGTGGTCATCGGAGAGAGCTTCGACACGGCGTGGGACGGTGCAGCTCCTTGGATCATCGCCGCGATCGTCTCGTCGCTCACGTTCCTTGTCGGATTTGTCATGCTGATCGTGGGAATGGTGCGGCGACGAAACCATGTCGACCGGTCCACGGGCCCGCCTCCTTCGACGGCGCCACCTCCGTCCATGGCGCCGCCAGCGACCATGACCCCACCTGTAGCACCTCCCGCCGCACCGCCATCACCGACGACAGGGCCGTCCGACGTTCCCTGGTGACGTCTGACCGTCCCCGTACAGATCTACACTTGTGCGGGTGAAGCGACTTGACGCAACCCTCCTGAGCGCCGTCGGCGTGCTGGTTGTCCATCAAGTCGCGTACACCGCGTCCGCGACGCTCGGATACGAATCCTCCGTCGCGCACGGCCACCTTGCCGTCGCCTGGCTCGCAAGCAGCCTTGCCGCGCTCGTCGTGCTCGCGACGGCGGTGACGCGCAGTCTTCGCGCTCGTCGTCACCGCACCTCCTCGCTGTCCGCTCTGGCCGGCTGGATTGGTGGCGGATACATCGTCATGGAGAGCCTGGAGCGCACGTACGACGGCGCAGGGGCGCTCTCATTGTTCCCCGAGCCGGTGTTCTGGTTCGGGTTGGTGGCCACGCCACTCGTTGCACTTGGCTTGCGGCGTGCGGCCGATTCCGCCGTGCGCGCCATCACCTCCTTTGTCGAGACGATGCGTGCGGTTCGCTGGCCGACCGTGGCGGCTATCTCACCCCCAGCCTTTGAGCTCTTGTTCGTATCGTCCAACTCGGCAACGGCTGCGGTCTCCCGGCGGGGACCCCCGGTCATTCGGTAACGACACAAATACCGAATATCCGAGAACGAAAGGACCCCCACATGAAGTGGAACCACCTGCGCCTCCTTGGCGCACTCTTTGCGGTGATCCTCATCGCTGCCTCGTGCGGCTCAAGCACGACCGAGACCGCTGATGCGGCCGACGACACCATGGATCAAATGGACGACGATGGTCACGGCGACCACGACGACACGGACCATGGCGACGACCACGACGACACGGACCATGGCGATGACGGTGGACACTCCCACGCCGGCCTGCGCGACGTTGACCAATCCAACCCGATACCCGCAGTGGACATTGCCGTGTCCGAATCAGGTTCTGCGGGTACCTACGACGTCGCCGTAACCCTCGAGAACTTCACCATTGACGAGGCAAGCGTCGACGGTGAAGCGGTCCCCGGCACGGGCCACATGCACATGCTCATCGATGGGGTGAAGCTCGGACGGTTTTTCGACCTGGACTACCCCGTCGAGCTGACTCCCGGCGAACACGTCGTCGAGGTTGAGCTGAACGGCAACGACCACACGCCCTGGGCAGTCGACGGGACTCGCATCAACGCCACTCAGCGCGTCAACGTGCCCGGTGAACCCCCGGTGGCCGATGTTCTCATCGAGGCGGCACTCGCTGGCGATTCGGTCACCATCGACGATGACCGCGTCGACGTGGACCTTGGCTCCACCGTGGAGCTGGTTGTCTCCGCCGACCTTGTCGAGCGCGTGCACGTACACGGCTACGACATCATCGGGAACGTGAGTCCTGATTTCGACACACGGATTCCGTTTGTTGCCGACACGGCAGGCAAGTTCGAGGTCGAGTTCGAGGGTTCGGGCGTCTTCATCGTCGAGCTCGTCGTCTCCTAACCTCACCACCAATGACACTCACAGGGGTTCTGGCTCACGGTGTGGGCTCTCGCGGCACACTCCCGCTGCCCCTGTGGCAGTTCAGTTGGGCGGCAAGCGCAGCACTCGTGCTGTCGTTTGTCGCCCTTGGGGTGCTCTGGAAAGAGGCCAAACTCGAACCGCTGGCCATAGGGCGCCCGATTACGGGGTCAGCTTCGGCGGTCCGAGCGCTCACCGGGCTGGCGCGTCTCACCGGTCTCGGCCTGTTTGCGCTGACGCTATTCGCCGCGTTCGCTGGCGAAGACGACGAGGTGTTGAACCTCGCGCCAGTCACGATCTACGTGATCTTGTGGGTCGGCGTGCCCGTTGTGTCGCTGTTGTTCGGCGATGTCTGGCGTGGGTTCAACCCCTTCCGCACCATTGGGCTGGCCTTTCCCGAACAGACAGCAAAACCAGCGCCCGGTCATCACTGGTGGGCGGCGGGGCTGCTTGGTGGTTTCCTCGTGCTCGAGTTGGTCCATCCGAGCGGCGCCAGCCCCCGGATTCTCGGCTGGGCGATGGTCGTGTACGCGCTTGTCATGATCGCCGGCATGTCCCGTCACGGACGAGCGTGGCTCGATAGCGCCGACGGCTTCGGTGTTCTGTTCGGCTTGATTGCTGCGATCGCGCCGCTTTTCGTTGATCGCGAAGGTCGATTGGCATGGCGCCCCCCACTCTCCGGCCTTCACTCCGTTGATGTCCGGGCTGGCACGACACTTCTCATTCTTGGCGTCCTGGGCGGAACGAGCTTCGACGGTTTCAGTGAGAGCCCGTTGTTCACCGACATCATCGGACGACCGACCGGATGGTCGGCGGCGCCGCCGAAGTTCATCGGGTTGATCGCCCTTATCCTGATCGCCACCGTTCTGTATTGGGTGGGCGCCAAGACGACCGCTTCGGTGGCCGGCATATCCCATGAGCGCGCCGCCGCCATGTTCGCTCCATCACTCGTTCCGATCGTGCTGGGTTACGCCGTGGCCCACTACGCCCAACTACTCCTCGACGAGACCCAGAGCTTCTGGTTTCGCCTGGCCGACCCGCTAGGCGGCAACGGCGAAGCCGCCGACATCAACTTGAACCTGTTCAACGCGGACGCGATCGCTTGGGTACAGGCGCTGGCGATCGTCTTCGGCCATGTCGCTGGGGTCGTGTTCGCCCACGACCTCGCCGTCGCAAACTTCGACAGCCGCAAAGCGGCCCGCAGTCAGCAGACGATGTTGGTGGTGATGGTGATTTATTCGGTCGCCGGGTTGTGGCTTTTGTTCTCGGCCTAGACCGCCTGCGCCGCGATCTCGAGATCGTCGAGGAAGCCGCCGAATCCCTTCTCCAGCTGCCCCTTCATGACAGGGCCCATGGCCGCGCCAATCGGGCCGCCCTTCATCTCGAAGTCGTACGTGATCGTCACGGACGTGCTGTCGCCGCCATCGACCAGATCAAACGCCGCGAGCCCGGTCTTGATCGGCAACGTCGTCACCTCATCGATCGAGATGACCATGCGGGTCTCCGGCTCCCATTCCCTGATCGTCTCTTCCAGACCGCCGACAGGGCTGAGGTCGCAGTGGCGCTGTGCCCCCACTCCTGAAGTCGCGTCAGAGGTGGCTTCGCTGTGTTTGATGCCGGAATTCCACGCGGCGATGTTCGGGTAGTCCGCAAGGACTTCCCACACCGCACTTCGGCTGGCCTTGAGGTTCTTTGTGACAATGACGTTTCCCATGGAGGTTCTAACCCTCTTCCTTGGATTCCAATTCCTTGGCCGACTCGTTCGCCGCTGCGGCGAAGATCCCCTTGCTCATCAAGGACAGCTCGGTGTCGCGGCGCTGTTGGTAGATCGCGGCCCGCGCCTCGTGCATTGCCTGACCAGACGGATCCGCCTTGGCGGCGATCTCGATCAGATGGCACGCCAGCTTGAGATCACCTACGGCGGCAAGTTCCTGAGCCCGCTCGACCAACTTCGACGAACCACCGATGAGAGCCGAGAGCTCCTCAGCAACAGCCGACTCGGGTGCCGGCTTCAGGTTCGCGGGATTGAGGTCCCACCAGCCCCCGTATTGGCGCCAGATGTTGCGCACCACGAACTCGGGTTCGTCGTACACCGGAATCATCCAGGGTTTGATCATCTCGGGTGGCAGAGCGACGGTGTGCAGAATCGAGTCGAGCGATTCGTTTGCATTCATCATCTCGAGGGTGTCACCAACGAGCTTCTCGAGCGCCAGCGCAAGGTCCTCAAGGATGCGGTTCACGTTGACCGCACCTCGCACGGGCAGACCGTGCGCACCGAACAACCACTCGGCGTCGTAGGCCATCATCTTCCGCAACGCCACCGCCCACTCGGCAGGGAACCGCTGCACCTTCTGCGGATTGCCGCAGTTCGGAAACACCCAGGTGACGAAATCGCCGACACAGAGGGCCTTGTGCTGCGGAACCCACGCCCAGGTGTGGTCGTCGGTCTCGCCTCTGTCGTGGAACAGTTCGAACGTGTGATCACCGACGGCGAGCTCATGGCTCGCCGTGTACTCGACCGTCGGCCACAACGCGTCCTCGGGCAGGAAGCGCGCACCCATACCGCCGATGCCGAGGTTCTCGCTCGGGGCCACCCCACCGAATTGCCGTCGGTTGATGGCGTTGTTCCATCCGTTGGTGAGCTCGTATCGGTCGAGCCGATGCCGTACCCCCTCGTGGGCCACCACCTGCGGTGCCTCATGGCCACGGCTGTCGGCGTCTGCGGCGAACGCCCCGCTACCGCCCGTGTGGTCCACGTGCCCATGGGTGTACACCATGCTGTGCACCGGTTTCTCCGACCAGGATCGCAGTGCTTCAACCACCGCGGTGCCGGTCATCGCCCCGCTCGAATCGAAACACACCAGCTCGTCACCGGTGTCGAACGAAATCACATGAGAGAACGATTCGACGATGGAAATCCCCTCATCCAGTTCACTGACCTTGTTGGTTACCCGGTTGAAGGATTCGATGATCTCGCCGGTTGCCAGAATTCGGTCAGAAACCTCGAGCGGATTCTCCGTGAGCTCTGGTGGCATGTCTTGAGACATCTGTAACCCCATTTCAGATTGGTGATTGTGCGGTGAGGCCGCCGTCGACCGTGAACACGGAGCCGGAGGCGAACGTTGACTCGTCGCTGGCAAGCCACACGGCCAGATTCGCAATGTCCTCGGGCAATCCGAGACGACCGATCGGGTGTTTGTCAACGGCGTGGGCTCGGGAGGCTGCCGGATCGTCGGCTAGGTCGAACGCCGCGTCCGCGAGTGCGGTGGCGATCCAGCCAGGGGCGATCGCGTTGCAGCGAATCCCGTCGCGGCCGTGATCGGTTGC
>SHLQ01000136.1 GCA_004282895.1 Acidimicrobiales bacterium | reverse complement strand
CCGAGGGCGTGGGCAAGACCCACCAGCACCGTGATGCGGATCCCTTGGAGCAATTCGGGCGTCGTCTTCAGACCGCGCCGGATGATCTCCAGGGCGGCTGCGGCTTGAACGCCATCGCCAGTCGGCTCGACTTCGGGTTCGCCATCGAGCTCCTCGGCATACACCAAATCAGCCATCGGCGGCCTCCGCGTACGCCAGCACCAAATCCCGGTAGTCCGAGCTCTGGCGAAGCAGCTCCTCATGGGTTCCAATTGCCGCGATGCGCCCGTCCACGAGGTGGACCACCCGATCAACGCGCTCGATCGTGGCCAGTCGGTTCGCGACGATCACCATCGTCGAGTTCGCGGCCTCTCGCAGCTGCGAGAGAATTCGTTCCTCCACGACGGAGTCCACCGCCGACGTGGCGTCATCGAGGATGACGACGTTTGCTCGTCGCAGCAACGCCCGAGCCAGCGCAATCCGCTGCCGTTGTCCGCCCGAGACCGTCACTCCCCGTTCCCCGACGACCGTGTCGTACCCCGCCGGCAACGTCATCACCCAGTCGTGGATCGCAGCCGCCTTGGCCGCCGCCTCGACCTCCGGGCGGGTGTGGCCGCCGTCAAGATCGATGTTCGAGGCAAGAGACGTGGCGAACAGAAACGCTTCCTGAAAGGCATACCCGATCGCCGTGGTTCTGACCTCCGGATGCATGCTCGCGAGTGATTGGTCCCCCACGAAGACCGCATCGGCCGCATCATCGAGAACGCCAGCCAGTGCAGCACTAAGCGTGCTCTTGCCCGCGCCGGTCGGACCAACGATCGCAACAACTTCACCTGGGGCAACCGACAGGTTGATGTTGCGCAGCACCGGCTCATCGGGCCGGTCGGGCCACGCGAACGTGAGGTCGCGTACGTCGATTCCGATCGAACCGGACACATCGAGATCGGCTCGGGAAGGCGGCGGCGCGAGTGGTGCCTCCACCACCGGTCGGAGCCGGTTCCACGCCACCACCGACGGGATGAGACTCTCCAGCAGGAACCCGAACACGTGCATTGGTATTGCCAGAGCAGAGAACAGAGCAGCCACCGTGACGATATCGCCAGCCGACATCACCCCGGCCTCGACTCGGTACGCACCGAAGATGACAACAGCGAGCGTCGCCAACACCGGGACGCTCTGAATGAACAGCTCCACAATCGCGCGGATGTAGCCAACATGCACCCGACGTTCTCGCAGCCGGTCGGCCTCAACGTCGAACCGTGCAACCTCCTGGGGCCGACGCCCGAGCGTCTTGACGATGAGAGCGCCTTCGAAGCTTGCATGCGCGGTCCCGGTCAGTTGAGCCACCGCCTCCTGCACGGACGCCAGAGGTTTCTCAATGATTCGGCTGTACACGCTGTTGATGACGATCATCGCCGGAAATGCCGCCAACGCGATCAATGCGACAAGGGGGTCGATTCGGATCAGAGAGATCGCGGAGAACGCGACCAGAAACACTACTCCGAACGCGAACGGCAGTGGATGCAACACATCCACCAACACCCGATTGTCGGCATCCACGTGCGCGATGAGCCTGCCGGTGGAAACGCGGCGCAACCACGACATGGGTTGGTGCAGGTACTGGCGGCTCAGGTGCGATCGGGTCCAGCGCTCCACCCGCTCGGAGGTCATACCGGCGAAGTATCGGCGGCTCACGACTCCGGCCGCTCGCAGGATAGCGACGGCCAACACAAGTGCCGCTGCTTTCCAGACGGACTCAGCCAGCGACACCCCCTCCGCATCGTCGGTGAACGCCTGAATCACAACCGAGTCGGTCACCCAGCCGAGCACGGAGGCAGCGACAACGGTGCCGCCGGCGAATACCGCCGCACCCACCACCGAGGTGATGAACGGTCCCATGTGCGGTCGAACCAACATCGCGACGACGCGGGCGCCCGCGGTCATGCTCGGACGAGTCTGGTCGATGCCCACCTCGCCTTCCACGCAACCCTCCTCGCGTCTCGGCGCAACCTTGTACCTAATGAGGCCAGGACAACCTTGTACTAAGTGAGGCCCGACCCCAATGGGTTTGGACCCATGACGCTATCGGTGTTTTGGGGCTAGGCGCTGGTGCGCTGCTGCGGATCGAGTGCGTCGCGGAGACCGTCACCGATCAGGTTCACGCTCAGAACCGTGAGGGACAGGAGCAGACCGGGGCCGGCCACAAGCCAGATGTTGAGACTGATGCGGTCCTTCGCCTCATTGAGCAAACGACCCCACGTGGGCAGATCCAAGGGGAAACCCAGGCCAAGGAACGACACGGCCGACTCGGTGAGGATCGCAATGGCGATTCCGAGAGACGCCGCCACGATCACGGGGCTGAGCACGTTCGGAATTATGTGGCCAAAGATGACGCGATGGGACCGCGTACCGATGCTTCGACTCGCGAGGATGAACTCCTGCTCTCGAATGGATAGCACTTCGCCGCGGACGATACGCGCCGTCTGCATCCAGCTCGTGCCGCCGATGATCAGCACCATTAGCACGAAGATGCCGAGTGCGTCACCCAGGCTGTCCTCGACCGGATCCCGGAAGAGCACGATGACGACGAGAAGCACGGGCAGAAGCGGCAGGGAAAGGAAGAGGTCGGTCAACCACATCAACATGAAGTCGAGGCGGCGGAAGAACCCCGCAAGCACACCGACCAGGACGCCCACGATGATCGAGACTCCCATGGCAACGAAACCAACCAGCAAGGAGATCCGGCCGCCCAAGAGCGCTCGCGTGAATGCATCGCGGCCGAGATTGTCCGTGCCCCAGATGTTGGGCCAGCCAGGCCCCTGGTTGGCTTCGTCGATTGCGAGTTCGTCCAGGTCGAAGGGCAGGAGAATCGGGCCGACGAAGCAGGCGAAGGTAATGACAACAAGGATGATCATCCCGGCGACAGCGCCTTTGTGCTTCTTGAACTGACGCCACACATCCGCGCGAAGCGACCGGTGTTCGCCGAGCTCGTTCGCTGCTTCGAGGGCGGCGGCCTCAAATGCGGCGTGATCTGCGGTGTCAGTCATAACGAATCCGTGGGTCGAGGATGCCGTACAACACGTCGGCGATGATGTTGAACACCACCACCAGCACGGCAAAGATGAATACGAGCGATTGGACCATCGGGATGTCGCTTTGCCCAATGGAGACGAGCAATAACTGGCCGAGGCCGTTGATGCGGAAGATGTTCTCGGTGATGATCGCGCCGCCGAAGATCCCAGGAATCTGGAGGGCCAGTAGCGTCACGACCGGAATCATGCTGTTGCGGAGTACGTGGCGGCCAACGACGACTCGTTCGCCCAAACCTTTGGACCGGGCGGTACGGACATAACCCTCGTTGAGGTTCTCCAGGACCGAACCACGGGTGAAACGTCCGAACGCGGCCGCGTTGAACAGCGTGAGCACCGTCACCGGCATGAGAAGTTGTTTGATCTGGAACCAGATGCTGCTCCAGCTGGTCCATTGCACGTCGTGAGTCGTCGTGTAGAAGGTCGGTAACCACCCGAGTTTCACTGAAAAGGCCCAGATGAGAAGGGGGCCGATGACGAACACGGGCACGCTGTATCCGAGCAGCGTGACGATGGTTCCGACGTTGTCAAAAGCCGAGTATTGCTTGTAGGCCTGCAACGTTCCGATCGGGACCGCCAGCAGGAAGCCGAAGACCAAGCCGAGACCGAGGACCCACAACGTCTGCGGCATGCGCTGGTAGACGGTGTCCATCGCTGGAGACCTGGAACTCCACGAGATTATTCGGTCTCTGTTCTCGCAGTCCCCAATGCAGCTGTTCGTCGCCTGCTCGAAGAGGTGGATGGGCTCGTTGATCACCATCTGTTGAGCCCAATTGGTGTACCGGACATGAACGGGTTCGTTGAACCCGAGCGACTCGCGAATCGCTTCACGAATCTCGGCCGGCACGGTCAGCGGGATCTGACTCGTTGGATCGCCAGGGGCGAAGTCCAGAAGAAGGAAGACAAGAATGCTGATGGCAAACAATGACAAGACAGCCAGTAGCAGTCGTCGAATGATGTAACGAACCAACGGTCCTATCCCCCTTTTCCCCTTAAGAGACCGCTGTGGCGGGGATGCGTAAACACCCCCGCCACATCAATCAGTGCAAAGAATTTACTCGGAACGAGTCCATTCTTCGATATTCCAGTATTCGCTGTCCCAACCGTTCAGAGCGCCGGTGTTCTCCATCTTGTTGGAGAACGCCGAGGCGTTTGCGCGGTGGATAAGCGGAATGATCGCAGTCGTCGAAGCGAGATCATTGATCTCGATCGCCAACTCGTTCAAGCGCGGATCGTCGAGTGCCGTGCTGGTCATCTCGGAGATCAATGCGTCCATCTCGGCACTATTGATCCGATAGATGTTGTCGCCGCCCCAGCTGGTTGCAGAGGTCGGGATCTTCGAGCTGGCGAAACCGTTCAGATACGCACCGGCGTACGCATTTGATGCGCCGTTGGTGTACATCTGCATCGGCGTGAAGAACTTCCAGATGCAGGCATCGGAGGCGCACGTGCCGTCGAAGAAGAGACTTGCGTCCTCATTCTTCATGTTGGCCTTCACACCAATCTCGGCCCAGTAGCTCTGAATGAGCTCCTGGTTGCTCTGACGCACGGCGTTCGTCGAGGTGACGTAGTCAAACTCGAGTGGGCCATACTCAGGAGCCTCACGGACGCCATCACCATCGGTGTCGAGGTAGCCGAGGCCATCAAGCAACGCGTTGGCGCCATCAATGTCCTGCGTGAGGCACCAGTCGTTGTTCGTGCTCTGATCACCGACAGGCCAGATGTTGCACGTTGGATTACCCTGTGGGCCGTAACCCACCTGGACAAGCGCTGCACGGTCGATAGCAATCGACAATGCACGATGCAGATCCGGGTTATCCACGAACAGTGGGTTCGGGGTGCCCTCGGAAGGCGGATCAGCAAACGGATCCGTCTGGTTGAGGCTGATGTGCTCGACGTTCGCTGTGAACGCAGAAGCGAGGCGACCGATACCGGCTGCCTCCATTGGGGCCAGAATCTCCGGCGCGACCTGCAGGTTCCAAGCGTAGTCAGCTTCGCCGACCTCGAGGACCGAACGAGCAGCGGACTCAGCGTCGCCGCCACCCTTGATAGTCACGGTGGTGAAGAAGGGCTTGCCATCAGCAACACCACGATAGTTCGGGTTCCATTCGGCACTCAACGTGTCCTCAGGCCGAAGTTCCGTGATCATGTACGGACCGGTTCCGATGGGAGCAAAGTTCTGCTCGGAGCACGACTGCGCAGCTGCGCCGACGCAGTCTGCCATCTGGGCTTCCTGGAGGATCATGCCGCCGTTGTAGCCAACAAATGGCTCGAACGGATATGGCGTCGGCTCCAAGAAGGTGATCGTCACGGTGTAGTCGTCGTCAGCAACAACACTTTCGACCGCAGTGAAGACCTCGACCGAACAACCGGTCTCTTCGTTGATGCAGTACTCATACGTGAATACAACGTCAGATGCGGTGAACGGTGTTCCGTCAGACCAAAGCACATCGTCACGAAGGTTCCACGTGATCGTTGTCTTGTCAGCGGAGATACCGCCGTTGGCCTCCGTTGGGATCTCTACGGCTAGTGCCGGAACGATTCCACCGTCAGGAGTGATCTCGGCCAGAGGCTCTTGTACGAGCGAACCGGCGAGAAGGTCTTTCGTTCCGCTGGACAACAATGCGTTGGCCTGCGAAGGAGCCTGCCACTGGAGAAGCAGCAAGTCGCCACCCTGACCAGCCATGTTGGCTCCATCGTCGCCACCGTCGTCAGCACCGTCATCGGCACCGTCGTCAGCGCCATCATCGGCACCGTCGTCAGCGCCATCATCGGCACCATCGTCTGATGATCCGTCGTCGGTCGACGTGTCACCGCTGGTGTCACCACCAGCAGTATCTCCGTCGTCGTCGCTGCCGCATGCGGCCGCAAACATCGACAGGATCGCCAGTACAGCGATCAGTCTCTTCCATTTACTCATTCTGTTCCCTCCAGTAGCCGGGTTACCGGTTGTGGTTATGTACGTGGTGGAGATTATCCACCAGCGTTCTCTTGTGAATCCAGTTCCGCAAAGTGACATGCGACCCATTGGCCGCTTCGCATCTCACGAAACTCTGGTACCTCAGATTTACACTGTTCTTGGGCAATTGGGCATCGCGTGCGGAATCGACATCCACTTGGCGGATTCGACGGACTGGGGATATCCCCTTCCAAAATGGTGCGATCCCGCATGTTTTCGAGGATTGGGTCCGGTAGCGGCACCGCAGATTGCAACGCTTTTGTATAGGGATGAAGCGGACGATCGTACAGATCGTCGACACCCGCGAGCTCGACGATCTTGCCCAGATACATCACCGCCACCCGATCCGCGACGTGACGAACCATGCTCAGATCGTGCGAAATGAACAGGTAGGTGAGTCCCAGTTCCTTCTGCAGCTTCTCCATCAGGTTGACGACCTGCGCCTGGATCGACACGTCGAGCGCGGCGATTGGCTCGTCGCAGACGATGAACTCAGGGTTGAGCGCGATGGCGCGGGCGATGCCGATGCGCTGGCGCTGACCGCCGGAGAACTCGTGCGGATACCGGTTGGCGTGATCGGGTGCCAGGCCGACGATCTCGAGGAGCTCGTCGATCCGCGCCTTCTGTTCGGCTGACCGCAGCTTGCTGTGCTCCCGGAGCGGCTCACCAACGATTGACGCGACCGTCATGCGCGGGTTCAGCGATGCATGTGGATCTTGGAAGATCGTCTGCATCTTCGGACGCAACGCTCGCAAGGCCTTGTGATCGAGTCCGAGCAGGTCGACACCCTCGAACTCGATGTCACCGCCGGTTGCGTCGTCGAGACGAAGAATCACTCGACCCGTGGTCGTCTTTCCGGAGCCGCTCTCGCCGACCAAACCAAGGGTCTCGCCCTTGTAGATGTCGAACGATATGTCGTCGACGGCCTTGACCGAGCCCACTTGCCGTTTCAGGATGCCCTTTCGAATCGGAAAGTGCCGCTCCAGCGAACGCACGCGGACGATCACCTCGCGCTCGTCGGCGTCATTCTCAACCGTTGCGTCCGTCAACTCGGCGGTCATCGTGGCTCTCCGGTGTCGAGATTCACGTGGCAGGCGACGCGGTGGCCGATGGCGAGCTCGTAGTAGTCCGGCATCTCGGTGCGGCATTTGTCGATCGCGAATTCACACCGCGGCGCGAACGAGCATCCGACGGGTTTCGTCAGCAGGTTCGGTGGCTGACCCTCGATCGATGTGAGCTCGTGGCCCTTCTGATCCAGACGTGGCAGCGATCCGAGAAGCCCCCGGGTGTAGGGGTGCTGCGGGTTCGAGTAGAGCACGTCGACCTTGGCCTCTTCGACGATGCGACCGCCGTACATGACAAGGACGCGGTCGGCGAGACCGGCGACCACGGCGAGATCGTGCGTGATCCAGATCACGGCGGTGCCAAGTTCCTCGCGGAGCTTGCGTACCTGCTCAATGATCTGTGCCTGGATCGTCACGTCGAGAGCGGTTGTCGGCTCGTCGGCGATGATCACTTCGGGGGAGCAGGCCAGCGCGATGGCGATCATCACTCTCTGGCGCATGCCGCCGGACATCTCGTGGGGATAGTTTTTGAGCCGCTGTGCCGCATCAGGGATACCGACGAGGTCGAGCAGATCCGCCGCCCGCGTTTTGGCGGCGCTCTTCGACATATCGGTGTGTTCGAGGAGGGCTTCAGTGATCTGTTTCCCAACGGTGATCACCGGGTTCAAGGAGGTCATCGGATCCTGGAAGATGAACCCGATTCGTCCGCCGCGGATATCGCGAAGCGCTTCGTGGTCCATCTCGATCAGGTTGTCATCGCCGAAGTTCGCCTCACCGGCCGTGATCTCCCCGGGTGGCATCGGGATCAGCTTCAGCAGCGACATCATCGTGACGCTCTTGCCGGATCCGCTCTCGCCGACAACACCAAGGAACTCACCCGCGTGAAGGTCGAAGCTGACGCCATTCACCGCATGAACAACTCCATCGGCCGTGAGGAATCGCGTATGCAAATCCTCAACGTCAAGAACCACATCGGTCACTAGCGACATCCCCCCTTGGATTCAGGCCTGCCAAACGATAGCCCTCTATGGCCGATCGGCCTAACTCAGACGTTGAGGCGACGATCGAAGTACTCCAAAATGATCTCGGCTCGCCGCTGACGATGCACCGGCGACCCCGATCGCGTCAGCTCGTGTGACTCACCGGGAAAGAGCCAATACTCGACGTCCTTCTCGAGGATCTTCATCGAAACAAACAGCTGGGTGGCCTGCTCGGTCGGGCATCGCAGGTCCTCCTCGCTGTGGATGATCAGTAGAGGAGTATTCATGTCGCGCACGTACGTCACGGGGGACATACGCAGGTATTCCTCAGGGTCGTCGAAGTGTCGCGGCCCCAACTCACAACTGAAGAAACCGGCGACGTCGGATCCGAACTCGAGGCTGAGCAGGTTGTTGGCGGACCGCTCGCTGCACGCCGCTGCGAATCGGTCGGTGTGGCCAATGATCCACGACGTCATGTAACCGCCGTAGCTACCTCCCATCACGCCGAGTCGGTCGGCGTCGATGAAGTCGTACCGACGAAGCGCCTCATCGAGGCAAGCCATCACATCCTGATAGTCGAGCGAGCCCCAGCCGGAGCCCGGCTTCTTGTGTTTCGGACCACGGACAGCGTCACCCCACGCGGAGTGCCGACCAGAGCCGCCTCGCGGGTTGCAGCACAACACGACGTAGCCAGCGTCGACCTGCATCTGAAACTCGTCGAAGTAGAAGTTGCCGTACTGGGTGAATGGCCCTCCGTGGATATTGAGGAGCAGCGGGTACGTCTTCCCGGGATCGAAATCCTTTGGCCGATAGATCCATGAATCGACTTCGACCGCATCAGCACCCTCGCCGGACGGAGCCAGGAAGTGTTCGCCGTCGATCGGTTTGCTCTTGGCCACGAACGAATCGCCGACGGTGGTGAGCCTCCGTTCCTCGCCACCGATGGCGAGGTGGATCTCCGCGGGCGTGGTTCGATCGGTGGCGGCGAACGCGATCGCAGGCTTGCCACCAACCTGCCCGTTCGACCAACCGAGGATGCTCCGGTCGCCGCCCAGCACGATCGAGGGTTCCCCGCCGGTGGGATCGATTTGGTAGAGGTGAACGTTGC
>SHLQ01000019.1 GCA_004282895.1 Acidimicrobiales bacterium | reverse complement strand
ATGGGCGAGGACGTCGCCCGCCGCAAGCACTTCATCCAGACGAACGCCAAAGACGTTCGCTTTCTCGACATCTAAGGCTGACTCATGAGTGACACCACCGGCAGCGACGACAACGTACAGTTCGCGATCGAACCGATCGAGATCCAGGAGGAGATGGAGAAGTCCTTCCTCGACTACGCGATGTCGGTCATCGTGTCGCGCGCTCTTCCCGACGTTCGGGACGGGCTCAAACCCGTACATCGCCGCATTCTCTGGGGCATGAACGAACTCAACGCCAACCCGGATCGACCCACGATGAAGTCGGCTCGAATCACCGGTGAAGTGATGGGTAAGTACCACCCGCACGGCGACTCGGCGATCTACGACGCACTCGTGCGTATGGCCCAGGATTTCTCGCTGCGCCATCGCCTCATCGAACCCCAAGGCAACTTCGGCTACACCCCCGACGATTCACCCGCAGCGGCGCGATACACGGAGTGTCGTCTCGATCCGTTGGCGCTACGGATGCTGGCCGACATCGATGAGAACACGGTCAATTTCATAGACAACTATTCCGGCGAGTTTTCCGAGCCTGAGGTGTTGCCAGCCCGATTCCCGAACCTGCTGGTGAACGGCTCGCAGGGAATTGCCGTCGGCATGGCCACCAACATTCCTCCACACAACCTCGGCGAGATCATCGACGCCACGCTGCATCTCTTGGCCAACCCCGATGCCGCTACCGAGGATCTCATGGGGTTCGTCAAGGGTCCAGACTTCCCGACCGGCGGCCTCATCATGGGCCGCAGCGGCATCGCCGAGGCGTACAAGACCGGCAAGGGCAGCATCAAGATGCGAGCCAAAGCCGAAATTGTTGAAGGCAAGACCAACGACACGATCGTGGTGACGGAGCTGCCCTATCAGGTCAGCCCGAACTCGGTGTTCACGAAGATCAAGGATCTCATCAACGCCAAGGAACTCGACGGCATCTCGGGGATCGATGACTTCTCGGCGAAGGGGGAGACCCGCATCGAGATCAAACTCAAGCGTGACGCACCCGCTTTGGTGGTGCTGAACAACCTGTTCAAGCGAACCCCGCTGCAGACGTCCTTCCCGATGAACGCGGTGGCGTTGGTCGACGGCATTCCCCGGACCCTCGACC
The DNA here is from genome assembly GCA_004282895.1 of Acidimicrobiales bacterium. Lineage (GTDB taxonomy): Bacteria > Actinomycetota > Acidimicrobiia > Acidimicrobiales > SHLQ01 > SHLQ01. Next base: position 27,898 of record SHLQ01000019.1, on the reverse strand, counting down.
TGCGAGGCATGCTCGCGCCGTACATCGATCATCAGATCGATGTCATCACCCGTCGCAGCCAATACCGCTTGGACAAGCTGAATGCCCGAGCCCACATTGTCGAAGGTCTCATCAAGGCACTCGACCTGATCGACGAGATCATCGCTCTGATCCGGGCATCCGACGATCGTGCGGCTGCTCGCACGGGGCTCATGGGGGAACCGTTCGAGTTCTCGGAGATCCAGGCGAACCACATCCTGGACATGCCATTGGGCCGCCTCACCCGACTCGGCCGAAGCGAGCTGGACAAGGAGATGGCGGAGTTGCGCGAAGCCATCGCTGCCCTCGAAGCGATCCTCAACGACGACACGACCCTGCGGACCGTTATCCGCGAAGAGCTCGCCGAGATCCGCGAGAAGGAAGCCGACCCTCGCCGCAGCGAGCTGATGCACGATCCGGGCGAGATCGACATCGAAGACCTCATCGATGACGAAGACCTTGTGTTCACGATGAGCGCAGGCGGCTATGTGAAGACGATGTCGATCGATGAGTTCCGGACGCAGGGCCGAGGTGGCCGTGGTGTCGCCGGCGCGAACCTCAAGGATGAGGACTATGTCGTCAACATGATCCACACCACCGCGCATGCGTATCTGCTGTTCTTCAGCAACCGCGGCAAGGTGTACCGCCTCAAAGCCCACCAGATTCCAATGACGAGTCGCACCGCTCGCGGTACGGCGATCGTCAACCTGCTTCAGCTCCAGCCGGAGGAGAAGATCCAGGCGATCATCGACACGCGTGACTACGAGACGAACCGGTACCTGTTCTTCGCAACGAAGCTGGGCCGGGTCAAGAAGACGCAGTTCACCGCCTACGACAGCAATCTCAAGGCCGGCCTGATCGCCATCAAATTGAACGACGGCGACGAACTCGTCGACGTGATTCCGCTCAACGAGGGTCAGGACGTGTTCCTCGTCAGCCGCAACGGCCAGACGATTCGGTTCGACGAAAGTGCGGTCCGGGCGATGGGACGTACCGCCGCTGGTGTCCGAGGCATGAAGTTCCGCGAAGGTGACGACCTCATTGCCTGTGCCCGAGAGCAAGCGGACACCACGCTGCTCATCATCACGGATGAGGGGTACGGCAAGCGGTCCGAGCTCGATCAGTATCCCACCAAGGGCCGGGGCGGTCTTGGCGTTCGGGGAATCCGGATCAACGAGAAGAAGGGCAAGGTCGTCGCCGCATTTATGGTCGGCGACGGTGAACAGGTCTTCATCATCGGTGACGGCGGCACGATCATCCGTACCGCAGTCGACGACATCTCCACGCAGGGTCGGGACGCAACTGGGGTGCGGGTTATGAACCTCGACGACGGCCGTCAAGTCGCCGCAGTGGCGAGGGTGCTCGCCAGCGTCGAAGATGACGATGAGCTCGAAAGTGAGGAGAGCGGTGAAGCGCCTATCGCTGATCCGTCCGAGTCATCCGAAGAGGAGTAACGCGGTCGGGCAGGTTCAGATTCCGCCCGCTACACCGAGCAGACGGCTACGGGTCACGGAGCGAACGCCGGACGCAAGGCTGAAGAATCCCACCAGCCAAGCGACGCCTCCAAGGACCAGTGGCACCCAGTCGGCGCCGAGCAGAACACCCGTTGCCTGGCTATAGGCGACGATGATGAGCGGCAGGCTGATCAATCCGGAAGCCTGCTGCGCCGCGGCCGTGGACTTCACTCGCGCGGAGAGCCGAAGAACCAGACTCAGACAGATCGCGAGGAACGGTGGCAAGACCCACAGGATCATCACCCACCATTGCGCGGTCGGGAAGAACCAGCCGCCGACCTTGGGGCCGACCAACAGGTTCACGATCACGGAGTACAAAGCGAATCCCACCGCGGTCGTGAAATAGCCGGGTACGAGGCTGGCGATGAGCTTGCCGAGGTAGATCTCGCGCACCCCGGCGGGGGAGTGGGCCAGGAACTCGCCTGTGCCCTTCTCGCGTTCGCCGACGATGGTGGCGGCGCCGACGGCGGTCGAGATGGTTAGCGGCACAATCACGGCGACCGGCGCAAAGAGGAAGACTGCCATCGCATAGCCGGCTCGACCCTCGGGGCTTTCACCCTGAAGCTGCGCCTGGGTGTCGGCCGGCAGGACTTCGAGTGTTTCCGAGATCTGGGTCATCAGTTCGACGTCGCCGATACGGGTGATCGTCGCAAGAAGGAGCGTTGGGACGATGACAAAGAACAGTCCGCCCAGGATCATCATCGGAACCCAGAAGTCCCGAGCCTGGATCAGCTGCTTCAGGTCGGTACGGGCCACCGTCATCACATGACCCCAGTGCAGATTGCGCATCATTGAACTCCTTGCTCAGGCGGCCGCAGGTAGGGAATCGCGAACGGGTCGACCGCTCGAGTCTTCCGGCGGATCGATCTCATCACCGGTCGAGCCACTGTCACGGCGCACCGCGAAGTACAGGTCTTCGAGCGACGGCGTGAACGGGACGACGCTGGAGATGGGCACACCACGCTGGCTCAGCAGACCGACGAGCTCCGGGGTGCGATCGGCTCGGTCGAGGGTCGCAACGGCGACGCCGTCGGTCTGCTCATAGGAGGTGACACCCGGAGCGTTACCCAATGCGTCAAGACCCGCCTCGTCGCTCGAGGCGATTCGCACGATCGGCGCAGGCCAGTAGGTGCGGGCGAGCTCATCCGGTCGGCCAGACACGAGGTTGGCGCCGTGTTGGAGAATGATGATCTCGTCGGCGAGACCCTCCGCCTCAAGCAGCAGGTGGGTGCACATGAGGACCGTCTGGCCGTCGCCTGTCATCTGGCGGATCAGGTCGAGCACGGCGAGCGCCGACTCCGGATCGAGGCCCGAGGTCGGTTCGTCCAGCAGCAGCAGATCCGGGCCATGGAGCACGGCGCGTGCCAAGGCCAGTCGGGTCTTCATGCCGGTCGAATAACCACCGACCTGATGGTCGAGCGACTCCTCGATACCGAACATGGTCGATGCCTCGCGGATGCGGTCGTCGACCTTTCGGCCGAGACCGTAGAGCTCCGCGGCGTAGCGGAGATTGTCCCAACCCGACAGGCGGTCATAAAGCGACGGCTTGGCCGAAACCACACCACATCGACGGCGAACCTCTTCGCCATCCGACCCACCAGGATCGAGACCGAACACCCGCGACGTTCCCGAGTCGGGGGTCAATGCGCCGGTGATCATACGAATCGCCGTGGTCTTGCCGGCACCGTTCGGGCCGAGGAGAACAGAAATTGCGCCCTGGGGAACCTCGATCGTGAGATTGTCCAGGGCCTGAACGTCGCCGAACCATCGGCTGGCGGAATTCACGTGAATGACGGGGTTTTGTGCCACCTCCGACCATCGGCACACCGAACGGTTGCCTGAAGGACGTTTGACCTACGAGACATGGTCCGAAGGCCTGTCTGGCTCGTCACGCTGCCGGCACGACGACTACGGTTCGGGTCACTTCCCCCGTGATCTTCCTGCTGGAGACACCAATGAATACTGGGGACCGAGGCCAAGCCGCCCTCGGAGCGCTGCTGTGGATCGTGCTGATGGCCGGCCTGCTCATCGGACTGGGCCGACTGGGTGAACGAGTCGTTGACGACGCCAGAGCACAAACCGCAGCCGATGCGGCAGCGTTGTCGGGAGCAGCAGCCACCGATCAGGCCGCGCGGGATACCGCCGACCGAAACGGCGCCGAACTGCTCTCGATCCAGCGAGAAGGCGCCGATGTACAGGTCGTGGTAGAAGTCGGCTCAGCGACCGCCGTGGCCCGGGCCCGGCTCGAGACGCTGAGACGTCGACCGTAATCAGAAGAACGCGCGATGATGCCGCGGCGCACTTCGCATAGACTACGGAAGTGAGCACCATTGACGACGACGAGGTAACCGAGGACACGATCCTCGACACCGGCGAAGAAAACGCCGCCGAGTTTGATCAACGCCTCGACGACTTCTTCGAACCAGCCGCGGAGGTTGATTCGGTGGACGCGTCCTCCACGCCGGTCCCCGTGCCCACACCCGCAGCAATGGTCGAACGAATGCAGGAACGTCGACTACGGGCCCGCAAAGTCCGACGCCTCGTCCGCCACATCGAACCATGGTCCGTGCTCAAGGTGTCGCTGTTGTTCAACTTCTGCATGTGGGTGGTTGTCATGGTCGCCGGTGTCCTGTTGTGGAACGCTGCCGAGCAGGCCGGCACGATCCAGGACGTTGAATCCTTCGCCACCAAGATCTTTGCGCTCGAAGATTTCGCCTTCAACGGCGAGGAAATCTTCAACGCCGTCGCTCTCGGCGGCCTCGTCGTCGCTGTCGCCGCCACCGGGTTCGCCGTACTGGTCGCCATCCTCCTGAACCTGATCAGCGACCTCACCGGCGGTATTCGGGTGACCGTCGTCGAAGAGGAGACATCACGCCCCGTGTCGACGTTGCCCCGACGGGGCTGAGTCGATACCGTTGCTGTGCTTCGGGCCTATAGCTCAGTTGGTTAGAGCGCACCCCTGATAAGGGTGAGGTCGCTGGTTCGACTCCAGCTAGGCCCACTGAAACTCATGCTTCGCATGAGTTTCTTCGAGATTTTGGGCTTCGCCCAAAACTCCTGCACCTGAGCGCTTCGGGCGCTCTGCGTTTGGTTTCTTCGCCTTCGGCTTGAAACCTTGTTGCGGCTGGATCCTCGCCTTCGGCTCGATCTTCGCTGCACCACCTTACGGCCGTAGGCCAGCGGCACGATCAGGCCGGTAGTCTGCCTCCATGCAGATTCTTCAGCTGCTTCGTCGTGCTGCTGTGGCTCTTGGTGTTGCTGCCGGGGTTGCTGGGGCGCTTCGCTTGCGGGGTTCCGGTGGAGTTCCTGCGCGCGGTGGCGGCTGGCGCGAGCTCGACGGCAACGACCTGCGCTGACGCATGACCGCTGTCGCGATCGTTGGCTGTGGCGCAACAGGATCGCGCGCGGCCCGACAGCTCACGCAACGGCCGGCTCCAACAAACGTCGTGCTCATCGACGACTCACCATCGACCGCCGCGACGGTGGCCCGCACCATCGGCGCCACATCCAGCTCGACCATCCCACCTGAAGCGTCGGTGGTGATCCTCGCAGTACGAGGCGGCGATCATGTGGCGCTCGCCCGGCAGTGTGTCGAGAACGGCCAACACGTCGTGTCGGTCGCCGATGCGGTCAACGATGTCCGGGACATGCTCGTGCTCGACCAGGATGCGCGAACCAGCGAAGTGACCGTCGCCGTTGGCGCCGGGATGATGCCCGGGCTCACCGACATCCTGGTTTCCCACGCGGTGTCATGGCTCGACGAGGTCCATGAGATACACGTCGCAAAGTTCGGCACCGGTGGACCGGACTGTGCCCGCCAACATCACCGCGCGCTGAAGGGACTCGGGCTCGACTGGCGTTCCGGGCTCTGGACTCGGCGGCCGGGTGGCTCAGGTCGTGACCTCGCGTGGTTCCCTGAACCGGTGAAGTCCGCGGATTGTTACCGAGCCGCTCTTGCGGATCCGCTTCTGCTTGTACGCGCACATCCCCAGGTGCAGCGAGTGACCGCCCGCGTCGCCGCCACCCGGCGCGACCGACTCACGATGCACCTGCCGATGCTTCGACAACCACATCCCGAAGGATTGCTGGGAGCGGTACGTATCGATGTTCGAGGCGTGAAGGATGAGAGGCGCGCCGAATACGTACTGGGTTGTAGCGAGCGGCCTGCCGTGGCCGCCGGCACCGTCGCCGCAGCAACGGCGGCACGGATCCTCTCCGACCCGACCGTCACGCGAGGAGCGTGTGGCCTCGCCGAGCTCTTCGAGCCAATCGACTTCCTGCACGACCTGCGCGCCCGTGGACTTCGACCGGAGCTGTTCGTCGGAAGTAACGCCGCCTTGGCCATCTGACCGCTTCGCGGGTGAGAAATGGGCCATATGGCCTACACGAAATTGCTACAGGTCGTCCCTGATCTGGCCGAAAACAACCACAGGCGAATATTTTCCGAGAAATCTCTCAAGTTTCCGCGAAAACGGTCCGAAACCTTCTTTCGTGATGTGTGTGGAGCATGTCCAAACAAACTTGTGAGGGAGAAAATCAGAACCATGGGCGATACCACGACCGAAAGCTCAATGAACACGGCGGAAATGAATGAGATGATCGAGGCGAACTTGCCGCTCGTGAAGCACATTGTGCTTCAGGTGGCTGTTCACTTCCCCCGCCACGTTGAGCGAGAGGAGCTCGCTCGTGCGGGCGCCCTCGGTCTGGTGGAGGCCGCACGCCGCTTCGACGCAAGTCGCGGTGTTCCGTTCGATCGATTCGCTGCCCAGCGCATCCGCGGTGCCATCCTCGATGCCGTTCGCGCCGCTGACTGGGCCCCCCGCTCGGTCCGCACCTTAGCTCGCAAGCTTGAGGCCACTGAACAGCGTCTCGCCAGCCGTCTCGGCCGAGTCCCGTCACTTGAAGAGATGGCCGAAGCACTCAGCATGGACACCAACGAGCTGAACCGCCTTCGTGACCGTATGTTCCGCTCCGTTGTTCTTGCACTTGAGCACGAGGTTTCTGACGATGTCGACGACGATCTCACGCTCGTTGACGTGCTTGTCGATCACGCAGCCGTTGAGCCGTCGGAAGAACTCGAGACCCGCGAGCTTCACGCCTACCTGCGTGACGCCATTGCACTTCTGCCCGAGCGTCAACGTCTCGTGATCATCGGCTACTTCCTCGAGGGCCGTACCAGCCAGGATCTGGCTCGTTTCCTCGACGTCACCGAAAGCCGTATCAGCCAGATTCGTTCGGAAGCCATCCAGATGCTCAAGGAAGGCATCGAGGCCCAGTACGTCGCCGGTGGCACACCGCGACAGGAGCCCCGTGGCCGTTCCGCTCGCCGCAAGGCCGCCTACGTGGACGCCATTGGTGAGCGCAGCGATTGGCACGACCGGATGGAGCAGATCACGCTGATCGAGTCCTCAGCCGGTGAGATTCCCGTCGGCGTTCCGCTCTCGTAATTTGCGGAGCGCCCGTTCGACGGCCGTTACCCGCTCTACGATCTAGCGATCATGTCGAAGTTGCTTTGTTGTCTAGTTGCTGTTGTCTCTTTCACGGCCTGTGGTGGAAGTGATGCCGGCCCGGGTACCGCCGACTCGGCTACGCCGCAAACGACCGTCGGAACCATCTCGGGAGCGCCGGACCTCAAGGACTCTGTGGTAGCGGTGGACAGCCTGAGCACGGATCATGTGGATCCACCGGTGAGCTTCTCCATGAGCCCGTCGTTCGGTGGCGCCCACTATCCGTTCTGGCAGAACTGTGGGTTCTACAACATTCCCGTGATCGAGGGCGCAGCAACGCACAGCCTCGAACATGGAGTGGTGTGGATTACCTACAACGTCGAGCTGTTGACCGACGCAGAGCTGGATGAGCTTCGGGAGATGGCGTCCGCAAATGACCGATTGTTGATCTCTCCGTACGACCAGGCCGACCCGCTCATCCTGACTGCCTGGGGCGCGCAGCGATCCGGCGGTGATATGCGACCCGGCGACGCAAACGTCGACAGCTTCATCGACCAGTGGCAGGACAATCCAGAGTTGGCCGAAGCCGGTGCGCGGTGTTCGGGGGCGGCGGGTTTCCCTCCGGATGATGTGCGGACCCTCGAATCGGGCGAGGTTGCACCCGAGGAGTACATCTGAGACCCGAGCCGCTACTTGTCGAAGACGGTCTTCAGCACGGCATCGTGCACATGACCGTTCGAGGCGAGGAATGAGCGGCCTTCGGACCACTCCTCCCCGTTCTCGTCACTAACGGTGCCGCCAGCTTCGGGAATGATGACCTGCATCGGTGCGATGTCCCAGACCTTCACACCAGCAGGGTCCATCATTGCCTCCGCTCGACCGGTGGCAACCAGCACATAGCCGTAGGCGTCAGCCCAGGTGCGAATGGTGAGATCGGAGGCGAGTGCTCGGGACCGGGTATCACGATCCGGCCAGAATTCGAATCCGCTGGTCATGAGGTAGCTGCTCGACATGTCGGCGGTGTCGTTGACCGAACATTCCCTGCCGTTGTGGGTGCACCCCAACCCGCGACCGGCGGCGACAACCTCATCGAGGGCCGGCATGACGATGACACCAACACACGGGCCGTGTTCGTCGCGCACCGCCAGGAGGGTGCCATACAGAGGGACACCATGGGTGAAGGATTTGGTGCCGTCGATCGGATCGATTATCCACGTGCGACCGCTGGTGCCTTCGCGATCCTCTTCTTCTTCACCGATGATGGCATCGGTCGGGAAGGCCAGAGTGATCTGCTCGCGTAGGTAACGCTCGGCGGCTTTGTCGGCCTCGGTAACGGGGGTGCCATCCGCCTTGGTGTCGAACTCCACGGCCGTTCGGCGATCGAACCACTTTCGGGTGAGCGCGCCCGCACCGGTGGCGAGTTCAACCGCCATGTCGACGAGGCTCTGATCTGCGTCTGGTGCCTGCACGGCGGTTAAGCCTACTTTGGGCTTCCGGAAAGCCGCCTGCGAGCGCTAGGGACGATTCTGGCTGTCGATCCAGGCGTCGAGCTCGGCCCAGATGTCAAAAAGCCAGTCGATTCGTGCCTGCCGCTCGACCGGAACGTCCCGGCGAGGAATCCGCCAGGCGTGGAAGTGCGCGGGCTTCCCCGTGCCGATGTTCTTCAGGATCTCCGGGATGGTCCCATATGGCTCGAATCCGGTGTGTCCGAACACGATGATGTCGGAGTCAGGTGCTCCTTCCAGCAGCGCCAGAGTGCCTGCCGGACGCGGCGGCAGAAGGTGCTTCAGCGCTCGCGCCTGTTCAGCATGCCGAGGGTCCTTTTCCTCAAGAGATCGGATGATCTTTTCTTTCCGGGCCGGCGTGAAGAACGTGCCCTCGGGAAAGATCACCGCGACCGAGTGTTCGTCGACTCGTCCCGCCAACTGTCGAATCGGCTCGAGTTCTGCTTCGAGGTTCTTTGGAGACCGCGTGACGAACCGGTGGCCCATCCAATGCCCGACCAGGTCGATGTTCGGTTCGCGGCGCAGGTCCTCTTTGAGCGTGTACAGCGGGGTGAGGCCACGATTACCGAAGATCACCGAGGGAAGCACCGCATCGAGGAGGCTCCGGTGACGGCCAATAACGATTGCGTTGCCTCCCAGTACGTCGGGGTCCAGCTCGTCGAGATGCATGGGTATCGGCAAGACCGCGGAGATGACGCGGCTGAGCGACGTGGTCCACGCGGTCATCACCCAAAGGAATCGGGCCTGTGTGCGCGATTTGTGGACACGGAAGCCCAAGGGACTGATGAGCCAGACAATTCCGACCATTACGAGCCCCGCCAGATCGACCGCTACCAGGCCGCCGACAAGGACGTACGTGCGCACCCGTCGGAACGGACGCCCTCCATCGAGGAGGTCGAGTACGAACGCCACCGGTATCGCAATCAGCGCGAACGCGGGGAGCAGGACGGAGAAGACGATCAGCGTCGTGATACTTGCCGGTCGGCGAACCCACGGACCGGGTACTTGTCCTGCCACGATGTCGAATGTAGGTCGGTTGCGGCGGCGATCACCAACCACCCATATCCTGTGAGGGTGAAAGTCTCGGTCTCCGGTCTGGCTGCAATGTGGCGCGGGGGAGTCTCCCGACAGGCCGAGGATCTGCGGAATGTGCCGGTCCCTCAGGCCGGCGACTTCGTCGGTGGAGTCAGTGTTGCGCTGGTACTCATCCCGCAGTCGTTGGCGTATGCGACGATCGCCGGGGTTCCGCCCTACATCGGGTTGTTTGCCTCTGCGCTGCCGTTGTTGGCGTTCTCTCTGGTGTCCTCGTCGCCCTATCTGCAGACGGGACCGGTGGCACTAACCAGTCTGCTTACCGCGGGAGCGTTGGCGACCACCGGCGCGCCGGAGGCAACACCCGAGTACGTGGCTCTTGCGGCGGTTCTTGCGATCATCGTCGGGTTCGTACGCCTGGCAATCGGAGCCTTGCGGCTCGGTTCGATCGTGTACCTGATGGCCGAACCGGTGATGATCGGGTTCACCTCGGCCGCCGGGATCGTGATCTTCTCATCGCAGCTGCCGAAGGCATTCGGCGTCGAGCCGCCCGACTGGCCGAATCCACTTCGGGAGGCGATCTGGGCAATCGGCCACCCGGGGGAGTGGAACATCGAGGCCGTGCTCATCAGCGTGGTGACTCTCGTTCTGATGCTCAAGGGGCGGTCTGTGCATCGGCTGTTCCCCGGTGTGCTGATCGCTGTGATCCTCGCACTGGCCTATTCCGTGGCGACGGACTACGACGGCCCGATTGTGGGCGAGATCGACGCTGGATTCCCCGCGCTGTCGCTCGACCTGCCATGGGGTGAGGTCGGCACGCTGCTCGTCGGTGGGTTCGTCATCGCCCTGGTCGGATTTGCTGAACCCGCATCCATCGCTCGCACGTTCGCCAATGAGGAGCAGTCAGAGTGGTCATCGAGCCGTGAATTCTTTGCATCGGGTTTGGCCAACATCGTGTCGGGTATATCCGGGGCGTTCCCGGTGGGAGGCTCGTTCTCCCGGAGCTCGGTGAATCGGTTCGCGGGCGCCCAAACCCGGTGGAGCGGAGCCGTCACCGGCCTCGTTGTGCTCGGCTTTCTTCCGTTCGCTGGCGCGCTGGAGCGACTCCCCAACGCCGTATTGGGAGCGATCGTCGTGGGCGCGGTCATCAGCCTCATCAAACCGAAACGGCTCGTGTGGTTGTGGCTGCGGTCGCCATGGCAGGCCGCGCTGGCCTGGGGAACCTGGCTTGCCACGCTCATCACCCCACCCAACGTGGAGCGAGCCGTGTTGTTCGGGGTCCTGCTGACCGTGATCCTCCACGTGATGCGCCGGTTCCACCTCGAGACCGACGACGACGCTCCGTCGGGTGAGCTGCGGCTTCGGGCACGGGGGCTCCTCTGGTCAGTGACCACGGCGAAGCTTGCGTCCGAGCTCGTCCGTTCCGTTGAGGAAGACACCGGCACGGGTGCAGTCGTACTGAGCTTGGACCGCGTGACTGCCATCGATTCGCAGATCGCCAAGGCCATCGTCGAGGGCAGTGAGGCCGCGGATGCAGCCGGACGATCCTTCCGGGTAGTCGATGCGCCGTACGGTGCGGGACCGATTCTCGAGAAGATGGGTGTGCCGACGCTCGAGGGCTAAAACGACCGAGACCCCCGGCGAACCGAGGGTCTCGCTACTGGCGGAGAGGGAGGGATTTGAACCCTCGAGACGGGATAAACCGCCTACTCCCTTAGCAGGGGAGCGCCTTCGACCTGACTCGGCCACCTCTCCAGGTGTCGGTTCACGATCGTACCGGCAATTCAGGCCGGCGGCGCCTCTGAATCAGGCCGCTTGGTCGAACGCTTCGACGATGGAATTCGGATTGCTGCCCTTTGCTCCCTCGACCTGGACTGCCGTGCCATCGCTGAATGCAAGGGTCAGCGGAACTGCCATCCGGCCCGAGTCGGCAGCAAGGCCGACGACCGCGTGTCGGGGCCATTCTTGGACGATTTCCTTGGGGTTGCCGGAAAAGGCCCCGACGTTCGTGCAGAACAGTCGCGTGTTGGTCAGCACGAGGAAGTGTTGCCCACTCGGAAACTGCGAAGCCATGCTGTTCTCGGGTTCGACGTCGGTGCCACCGCCGCGGCTGGCGACGGCCGAGCCGAGTACACCGCCCAGTTCTTTGGCAAGCATTTTCTTCATTGTGCCCGAAGGGTTCGTGGTGCATCCGGCGATGACCACCTCTCCGGGTTGAAGACCCAGCTTGTCTCGTGCCTTCTCTACCTTCTTGACTACGTTTACCAGCGCCATATCGCTCCATCCTTGTTCGTGATTCCCGCTGCGCGAGGTTGGATACACGTCCATCGGCAGAAGAGCGGCACGGCCTGAGCCGATACTGGCTAGTTGGCGAACAGGGCCACGATGTAGAGGACTGCGACCACGGCCATCACGATCGGTGGCGCCATCTCCTTGGTATCACCCGCACGCTGGTGATACACGAGTGCACCGAGCATGGCGCCGACGATTCCCAACGCGGCGAGAACTCCCAGCCATTCGAGATCCGAGCTGATTGCGCCGATTAGAACACCGATTGCGCCGGCAACCTCGGCTCCCCCCAATGGTTTCATGATGTTGCGGTATCCGAGGCGGTCGGCGGTCTCCACCGCCATGTCCTGATCGGTGAGCTTCGTGATACCGGCCATGCCAATGCCGACCAAGAGGAGTATTGCCGTAATCCATTCAAGTACTTCCATGAACGCGTCCTTTGTCTGGTGTGTCGGCAACCCCAGTGTTGCCTCACACAATCGGGCGACAAAATCCGACGAGCTATTGCGCCGAGTTCAGCGAGCTGAGCAGTTGGTTGTAGATCAGTGCGTGCAGAGCCGTTGGCGTAGGCAATCGGGGCCGCCCGGAGGCGGCCCCATTGCGTGGCGGAGAGAGGGGGATTCGAACCCCCGGGACCCGTAAGGGCCCAACGGTTTTCAAGACCGACGCAATCGTCCGCTCTGCCATCTCTCCGCCTCCGAAGATACCGGATGGTGACTGAGTTGTGTCGCTACGTCGCCCACCGGACCGGTGACTCGAGCACCTCTTCCATCTCCGGCATGTCATCGTCATCGGCGCCGTTCTCGGCGAACCAGGCGGCGTAGCGTTTCGCCCATGGTGCCGCCGTTGCTCCATGAAGAACGACCGACAGAAGAATCGTTACGACGACCACCGAGAAGAGCGCGTCAGCCTCATCCACATGACCGTCCGTCACGATGAGCAGACCGAACAACATCGAGGCCAAACCTCGTGGGCCGAACCAGCCGAGGAAACCGATCGTCGGCCGCATCAATCCTGCACCCAACAGCGAAATGGCGACTGGCATTATGCGTCCGAGGGTGAGTGCGCCCAACGCGCAGACGACAACGAGCGGCGTGACCGAGTCCATCGCCGGGACGATGAGCAGAGCGCCAAACACCACAAACGTGGCGGATGCTCCGACCTGGCCAGCATCTTCAGCCAGCTCGCTGTGCATCGTCATCGACGGACCGAGTAGATAACGCGCCAACATGCCGCAGACAAACGCGGCGAGGAATCCGTTTCCAGTCAACACCTCTGCTCCAGCGAAGGCCGCCAAGCCACAGCCGAATGCCACCAGACGGAATCCCTCTTCGTCAATCCAGCCGCGCTTCTTCGTTTCCGGCACCAGGCGTGACATCACCAGAGCCACCGCACCTCCGACGGCAACCCCGATCGTGATTTCGGATATCGCTTCGCCGATGAGTGACCCGGTACTTTCGAGTTCCGACCCGGCAACAATCGCAAGGAACAACGTGAACACGGGGACGACCAATCCATCGTTCAGCCCTGATTCGACGTTGAGGGCTTGACGGATTCTGCTCGGAACCGCCGGGTTGCTGACCACTGCTTCGCCGAGAGCCGCGTCCGTCGGGGCCAGAATCGTCGCGACCAAGGCCGCCTCAGCCCAACTGAGCTCGCTAAGCAAGAGGCGCGTAACCACTGTTCCGAGAGCGATGGTCAACGGCAGGCCGATGCTGAGCATCCGACCGGGGATTGCGAATGACTTCCGCCCGCATTTGGTGTCGATGCGCGCGGCATCGGAGAACAAGACCATGGCCAGCGTGAGTTCTGCGAGGGTCACGACGAATTCGTCGTCGAGGTCCAGCTTCAACACGCTCAAGACGTCGGGACCGAGGATCAATCCGGTCGCCACGAACAGAATCGGTCCGGTGATCGGAAGACTCCTCATGCGTTGTCTGAAGAGGGAGACCAGCCCGAGGACGATGCCAAAGACCGCGAGGTCAGCCATGCTTTGGTTCCAGCGTCCAGTGCGTTGGCACGTCGTCGACGAGTTCCTTCAGGCCGACGAGCGCACGGTCGTAGTTCACCCGCCAGCCGGCGAAGTCGTCCCACGCCTGCGCGCGGTCAACATCGATGGTCAGCCCGCGCTCAGCGAGCCCGTCGAGAAGGTCGTTGAACTGTTGCTCCGTGACAGAGAGCGTGTTCCGGTCCTTCGGGCTGTCCTCGGGTTCGATTTCGTAGAAGTCAGCGATCGCCCGCAGGGCAAGGTAGCCGCTGCGAATCATGGTCTCGGCCTGACCGGTGCTTGGTATGAGGTGCGTGCTCGTGACGAGCGCGGCAGTGTCCAACGAGGTCTCCGCCGCGGTGAGCCACGATCGCCCCGGTCGGGCAGACCGAAAGTAGATGAGCGCGGGGAAGGTGGTGTGGGTCTCACCGAGCTCAACGAACCACTGCTCCCATTCCTGCCACCGGGTTCCCACGTCATCCATGCGGTCTATGGCGTTGAGGCGGACGAGGAAGTTGGTAGGCGTCGGCGGTTCACCCGCGCGCGTCGTGAGCCACCCAACCGCGATTTCCCGTCTGGAGAACATGGAGTACAGCGTCGGAAGGAAGCTGATGAGTAGTGCAATCAGTGCCAGTCCGAAGAGCGCCTCGAGGATCGCAAACATACGGCTCACGAACGTGGGCGCCTCGATGAACCCGAGCGTGGTGAGTGAGGACCCAGAGAGTTCGACCGCAGCGGCGAACGACCCCGCATTCCATCCCCAGAAGATAAGGGAGAAGGACATCAGCAGACCGATCGACCACAGGACGGGGAGTGAGATCAGGACAAGAGGTGCGAACGTGCCGAGAATGCGATGACGGCCATCTGGGCTCTTGGCGCGTCGGCTCAACCACACTGCCAGACGCCGAGACGCCGCAAACGAGGCACTCGTCAACCAGACCCGTTCGGGCCGAGGAAAGACGGTCGTACGGGCTGCCGAGGAGAGAAACCACATGGCGGCGACGATGCCAACCACCACGGAAACGATGCGGCCCAACATCTCGATCGACATTCACCGATCGTAGGAGTATTCAGCGCGCTCGCAGGGACTCGAACCCCGAACCTTCTGTTCCGTAGACAGATGCTCTATCCAATTGAGCTACGAGCGCAGGGGAACAAGTCTAAGCAGGTCGCCGTGAACTTGGGTCTTCGAAATCGGATTTATCGGAGCCCGAATCTCTGCGCTAGCGGTCCTCGCGGTAGCTGTTCTTGGGGTACGTACCGAGCTTCTTCATCGTCGTGCAGAAGAACTGCAGCTCTTCCAACGCGTTGGCGACAGGTGGATCCGAGGGGTGTCCGTCGAACTCCGCGTAGAACTGCGCCACCGTGAAGCTGCTGTCGATGATGTAGCTCTCGAGCTTCGTGATGTTGACCATGTTGGTGGCGAACCCGCCGAGCGACTTGTACAGCGCACCTGGCACGCTTCGCACCTGAAACACGATGCTGGTCATGGACGGTCCTTCACGCGGATCGGGCTCAACCGCGCGTCGCGACATGATGACGAAGCGGGTGGTGTTGCCCAGCTTGTCCTCGATGCGGGTGCGCAGCGTTTGCAGCCCATACGTCTCTCCGGCCAGTTCGCTGGCGATCGCGCCGAAGCTCGGGTCGTTGCGTTCTGCCGCTTCCCGGGCCGCCCCGGCAGTGTCGCCGAAGTCGAGAGGCTCGACGCCCAGTTCCCGGATGAGCTCACGGCATTGCGCGAGCCCCTGTTCGTGGGACGCCACCACTTTCAGCGAGTCGAGCGTTGCCCCCTCTGGCGCCAGCAGCGCATGACGGACCGGCTGGAAGTGCTCGCCGATGATGTACAGGCTCGATTCGGGCAGCAGATGATGAATGTCCGCAACCCGTCCGCCGAGTGTGTTCTCGATCGGGATCATGCCGAGCTCTGCCTCGCCGGCCTCGACGGCGGCAAAGGCCTGAGCAAACGTGTCGTGGCCGACGGGTTCCATATCGGGGAAGGCGGCGGTGCACGCCAGGTGCGAATACGCACCTGGAACGCCCTGGAAGGCAATTTTTTGTCGCTCAGACATCGGGACAGCCTACCGATGGTGTGTCTTTCGCCGTCACACGCCACGATGGTGGCCGTGAACGAGGCCTCCCTGTCCGCGCTACTGGCCGATGTCCGCTCAGGCGCGCTCAGCGAAGAGGACGCTATGGCGATGCTGCGCCGTCTGCCGTTCGCCGACATCGGGGTGGCCCGCATCGACCATCACCGAACGGTCCGGCAGGGTCTGCCCGAGGCCGTGTACGGCCCCGGGAAGTCGCCCGAGGCATGTGTGGCGATCGTCGAGGAACTGTTGACCAACGGATCCGGACCCGTGCTGGTCACACGGACGACCGACGACCAGCGCAAGGCCCTGCACGCCGCCCACAAGGACATGCACGAGAGTGGTTCGCTCGTTTCGTGGCGACACGCCGATCCGGTCGCGGTCGGCTCTGTCGCCGTCATTACCGCTGGCACCGCCGACGCGCCGGTCGCGAACGAGGTCGACGGTGTGCTCGCCGCTCACGGCCGCACGGTCGACCGGATCTCCGATGTTGGTGTGGCAGGGATCCACCGCTTGTTGGGAGAGGTCGACCGCATCGTCGCCGCGGATGTGGCCATTGTTGTCGCGGGCATGGAGGGGGCCCTGGCCAGCGTGGTTGGTGGACTCTGTGCAGCGCCGGTCGTCGCCGTGCCCACGAGCGTCGGCTACGGCTCAGGTCTCGATGGTGTCACCGCATTGCTCAGCATGCAGTCGTCATGCGCCGCTGGCGTCACGGTTGTGGGTATTGACAACGGGTACGGAGCAGCGGTCGCCGCGCTGCGACTGCTTGGCGCCATGGATCAATGACCACGCTCTGGGTTCATCCGTTCAACGGCATCGCGGGCGACATGTTCCTTGGCGCCCTGATCGATGCTGGCGCCGATGTGGACGAGATTCGTTCGACCCTCACGACTCTTGAGGTGCCCGAGTGGGAGCTTCGCACTGAGGAGACAGCCCGCAACGCGATCGCCGCCGTGAACGTTCACGTCGACACGACCGAAGGTCACACTCACCGAACCGCAGCGGACATCATCGACATCGTCACGAAGGCACCGCTGCCGCCCCGGGTCGCGTCGCGCGCAATAGCGGTGTTTGAAACCCTGGCCGCAGCCGAGGGTGCGGTGCACAACATGTTGCCGAGCGACGTGCACTTCCACGAGGTGGGTGGTGTCGATGCGATCGTGGATGTGGTCGGTGTGTGTGTCGCGCTCGAGCTGCTCGGCGTCGACGAGCTCGTCCTCGCGCCGATCGCGGTTGGCCACGGCACGACGAATTCTGCCCACGGTCGTATCCCCCATCCCGCCCCGGCCACGATTCGATTGCTGGAAGGCTGGCCCGTCGCCGGGATCGACATCAACCTGGAGCTGACGACACCCACCGGCGCCGCGTTGGTCACGGCGCTGGCCACCAGCGCCGGCCCGATGCCGGCGATGACGGTCACGGCGTCCGGATTTGGTGCCGGTGACGCGGAGCCAGAGACCATCCCGAACCTGTTGCACGTGGTCCTCGGTGATCGACCCGAGATGCAAGAAGACACGCTTGCGGTTCTCGAGACCAACGTCGATGACCTCTCCGGGGAGCTCGTCGCCCACGCGGTGTCGTCGCTCGTCCTGGCAGGAGCGTTGGACGCCTGGGCGACACCGATCCAGATGAAGAAACACCGCCCGGCCCAGACAGTTTCGGTGCTGTGTGAGCTCGGCGATTCGGAACGTCTCGGTCAGCAGCTGTTGCGGGAAACCGGTTCGCTGGGTTTTCGGAGTTCGACCGTTCTTCGCACCTCGGTGTCCCGTTCGATGGGAGCGGTCGACGTCGACGGCCACCAGATCCGTATCAAAGCCTCACCGGCTCGGATCAAGGCCGAGATGGACGACGTCGTGTCGGTCGCGTTGGCGACTGGACGAACCGCGAGGGAGATCGCCACCGAAGCCGAGAGGGTGTGGGCTGAGCAGAATCCGACCGACGTAACATGACGTCATGACGACGGACCGCCTCTACTTCCGACAGCTCCTTTCCGGCCGAGACTTCGCGCAGACTGATCCATTCGCGCAGCAGATGGTCAACTTCGTGTACTTCATTGGTGACCGCGAGACGAAGGAAGCGGTCATCGTGGATCCGGCGTATGACCCAAAGGGCATCCTCGACCTGCTCGAAGCCGACGACATGAATTGTGTCGGCATGCTCGGAACGCACTATCACGCCGATCACGTGGGCGGATCCATGATGGGCCTCCAGGTTGCTGGGGCCGCAGAGATGTTGGCGCACACTCATGTGCCGCTCCATGTGCAGGCCGACGAAGCCGAATACGTGAAGAAGGTGACCGGCCTCACCGATGCGGATATCCGTACCCATGGTGGGAGTGGCGACATCGAGGTGGGCGACATTCGAATTGAGCTGTTGCACACACCTGGCCATACGCCAGGGTCGCAGTCGTTCCTCGTGGAGAACCGGTTGGTGGCCGGTGACACGTTGTTCCTGCAAGGGTGCGGCCGAACGGACCTGCCGGGCGGCGACCCGACGCAGCTGTATCACAGCCTCACGCAGGTGCTGTCACGCGTTCCCGATGACGCCATCCTGTTTCCGGGGCATCAGTATTCGCCGCAGTCGTCCGCAACGATGGGCGAGACCCGAGCACAGAACATGGTGTTCGCGCCGAAGACGGCAGAACAGTGGATGTCGATGTTCGGGCACTGAGCCAGAAGACGATCAGGCTTCCTTGCCGAGCTGGGTGTATTCGGTCCACGTCTTCTTGCATGCGGTGCAGCTGAGGTGCAGCTTGCCTGAAGACGGATCCTGAAGGTCGACCACACTCTCGCCGCCACAGTCTGCGCACGGTGCGGACGGGTCGCCATCGGAGACCATTGCCTGAAGCTCCGCTTCACGTTCGGCTCGACGGGCTTTGCGCTCGTCGCCACCGAAGAACTTGGGACGGTTCTTCCAGAACCCCTTCTTGACATCATCCTCGGGATCGGGACGCATGTAGGCCCATGGATCCTCGGCGCGCTTCTTCGTCCGCTTGCCGGCCCACGCACCTGGAGATAATTCTTGTCCTGGTGCCTCGACATTTCCGTCGAGTCCCATGACCGCTTCGCTGTTGTCTTCGGTGGTGGCGTGGATTGGGATCACGTTCGATGGCTCGGTATCGATTTCGAACAACTCGCTCAGGTCGCTCTCGATGGCGTCAGCCGTGGCGACGGAGTCGAAGCCTTCCGGGCTGTCGACGGTCGAGGTGACCCAGCCTTTGGTGTCGGAGCTGTCGCCATGTAGCTCGACGATCTGCCCTGCGAGATCCTCCGCGTTGTCGTCTTCTCCAGCACCATCGATGTTCGTCTCATCAGCTTTGGGCTGCAGTTCCACGCTGTCGTCCTGATCGAAGATCAGCGGTTCGGTGGAGGTTGGCTGTGCGGCCCAGGACGGCTCACTATTGGCCCAGTCCTCGATGGCGTCCTTCGCTGGTTCGGCGTTGGCCTGCTGGTCGAAGGCGCTCCAGTCGAGTTCGCCGGTGAGCGGATCGAACGTTGCGTCCGGGATGGCCTCGGAGATTGGCGCTTCCAGAGCGGCTTCGATCTCCGCGTTGGCGGCAAGCTCGGCCTTGGCTTCCTCGATGCTGTCGGCGTCGACCTCAGGGATTGGCTCGAGGGCGCTGGTATCGATCGTGTGCAGTGATGGTGCAGGCGCTTCGACGTCGAGCGGCGATAGAGGTTCGGCAAGTGCGGCCGGCTCCTCGGGAAGGGATGGTGAGAAATCGTCGTGTGCGACCCCGGTGTCTTCGAGTCGCATTCCCTGAGCGAGTTCATCGAAGAGCGCGGAAGTGGCGAGGCCTGATGTCTCCATGCGGCGCACTCGCGCGTCGCCAGCGGCATCCAACTCTCGGAGAATGTCGTCAAACGACGGCCATACCCGTTCTGTATCCTCTGCCATTTCTTTCTCTCTCTTGGTGGTCCGACCGTGAGTTTCCTTGGCCATGGTCTTCTGTCGGCCGGTTGCACGGGAAAAGTGAGCATTTTGAGAATCAAGGACGAGGTTTATATTCGGCCCAATCAGGCCGACGTAGGTGAGGTGAGCGTTGACGACACACCACTGACGACAATGGAAGCCGTTTCTGCGCAGACTGTTCTGGTTTCTGCGCTCCGCGGAGAGATTGCGCGGCTCCGCGAGTCCGTGGCCGCCGAGCAGGAGCGGGCCCGGGTTGCCGAGTCTCAATTGGCTCGGGTTCATCGGGCCGTACGCGCGGCACAGACCAATGTTAAGGACGTGAAGGCACGCCGCAATCAGATCCTTGCCGCGGCGCAGGAGCACGCAGCTGAGGTCGTCCGCCAGGCACAGGTTGAGGCCGAGCAGGTCTCAAGCCGCTCGCCTTCGACGTACTCCGGGCTTGGTGAACACGACGAAAGCCTTGACGAGCGTCTGGATCAGTACCTGCAGGCCGAGATGGAACCGGACGCCTCTCGAACCTGGATGCTTGGGGACCGCAGTTCCTAGCGGACGCTCTTCACAGACTCGGCTCGTCGCTGCGAAAGATCGAGGTTCGCCGCTTCGTTGCCGTCCGTGTCGTTGTGGTCAGAAGAACCATCCCCAGACCATTGATCCAAAGAGGATGAAGGCAGCGGCGATCAGGCCCAAGATAATGATTTGCCAGTTGCCCGATATCGGCGCCTCAGGAAACAACGCGTCATCGTCATCGCCACCGGAACGACTTCCCCCACCGGTGGTGACTCCGCCGCTGTTCGTCTGGGAGCGTCCGCTCAGGCTCTCTGCAGATCCGCTGGTCGTTGCCGCCCCGGCTGCAGCGGCGTCGGTATCAGCCATATCCTTGGCTCGATCGGCCAGATCCGCCATCGTCTCGTCGTCATCGTGCGGCCGGTAATCACTCATGTTGTTCCCCTCGTTTCCCTCAGGGTAAGGACGCACCAGCTGGTCGGATGGTCGCGCGATGAAAAAATTCCCAGAACCGGGCGAACCATGCGCTGCCAGCATGTATCTCTGAGTTGTGCGCGAGGAGGGACTTGAACCCTCACGTCCCTAAGGACACAGGCACCTGAAGCCTGCGCGTCTGCCAATTCCGCCACTCGCGCGAGTGGAAGGAGTTTGAGGCTAGCGTTTTTTCATGGGACTACGCGATCTGGAGCGCGCAATCGAGCGAGGTGTCGACGGCGTGCTGGGGCGCGTCTTTCGAGCCGACGTCACACAACTCGAGATCAACAGTCGCGTTCAACGGGAACTGGACGCCGGCATGCGGGCCGGTGCCGGGGGCGATCGTGTGATGCCGAACGACATCGAGGTACGCATCCACCCGGCTGATGCCGACCGGCTCGATGACAGCACCACGACGCTCCAGAAGGAGCTGATTGCTGTTGCCCGAAAACACGCTCGCGACCATGAGTGCACGTTCGAGGGTCCACTCGTTGTTCGGGTCCATGCAACCGATGAAGCGCAACGAGGCACGATCGAGGTGTACGCCACCGCAGAACAATCCGTCGATGGAACACCTCCCGGCACGCTGGTCTATCCCAACGGATTTCGCCTTGACCTCACACGGGTGAAGGGCCACATCATCTCGCTAGGCCGTGATCCCGAGTCACACATAGAGATCGACGATGAGCGAGCGTCGCGGCACCACGCTCGCCTGCGAGCCACGGACCGGGGTTGGCTAATCGAGGATCTCGGATCGACCAACGGCACGCGGGTCAATGGCTTTCGCACGACCGCTCAGCAGTTGCATGACGGCGATCAGATCGCGATCGGTGCAACGATGTTCCTGTTCGACGCTTCCTGAATCGATCGCCGCCTCATGTCTGATGCACTCCTCTCCCTTTTGAAATTCGGGCTCCTCCTTTCGTTGTACGTGTTCTTCGCATGGGTGTTGTGGGCAGCCATCAGCCAGATTCGTGCGCCCGCGCTCGCAACCGTTGCCGCGCCCGCGCCTGCCCGCCGACGGCGCGGCAGTGGCGGCAGCATCGTCATCCTCGAACCCGCAGATCTCGCCGGTGCAACGATGCCGATCGATGGTTCGCTCACCGTTGGTCGGGCTGCCGCGTGTTCACTCACACTCGACGACACCTTTGTGTCACAACAACATGCGAGCATTGTCCACAGGGATGGCAAATACTTCGTCGAAGATCAGGGCTCCACGAACGGGACGTTCGTGAACCGCCACCGCATCACCGCTCCGGTAGTGCTCCAGCCCGGCGACCGCGTGCAGATCGGCAGTACTGTGCTGGAGTTCGCATGACTGCCAGCACACCACTCTCTCTCCGCTGGGGCCTGAGCTCCGACGTCGGCCAGGTTCGCCAGGTCAACCAAGATTCAGCCATGGCCAACGGCCGACTCTTTGTCGTGGCCGACGGAATGGGTGGCCATCAGGGCGGAGAGGTCGCCTCCGACATCGCCGCCGGCCATTTCCGGTTGATGGAGTCCGTGGTGTCGGTGGAGGAGCTGGCGACCGGCGTGGTGGTCGCCAACGAGATGATCCGAGCTCGCGCCTCGGTAGATCCCAACCTGACCGGCATGGGCACGACACTTGTGGCCTTGGCCCTCACGGCCGACGTCGATGGCGCCGTGCAGTTGGCGGCCGCGAATGTTGGCGACAGCCGCATGTACCGCTTGACCAACGGATCGCTCGATCAGGTGACGGAGGACCACAGCCTCGTTGGTGAACTGGTTCGGGCCGGTCAGCTCACGCCGGACGAAGCCCGCGAACATCCCCAGCGAAACGTTGTCACACGGGCCCTGGGCGTGGACGACTCCGTGAACGTCGACAGCTGGGAGTTCCCCGGTCATTTGGGCGAGCGATACCTGCTCTGCTCCGACGGACTGATCGACGAGGTCGTCGACGCCGATATCGCAGCGGCCATGCAAAGCATCGATCAACCAGCCGATGTCGCCCGCGCCTTGGTTGACATGGCCAATCGGGCCGGTGGGCGAGACAACGTCACGGTGCTGATCGTCGATGTTGTGGAGGCCGCCGAGTGCGCTCCCGACGAAACACCGAGCTAGCACTCCTCGCCGTTTCATCGGCGATCACCTGCGGGGCCTATGCACTGGCGAGTCTTGGTCGCAACGCGTCCATGCCGGCCAACCTGCTGCCGTTCTTCGCCATCATTCTTGGCCTCCTCTTGGGTGCCCACCTCGCCCTGCGGCGGTTCGCGCCCCAGGCTGACCCGACGATCCTGCCCGTGGTCGCACTGTTGAACGGGCTCGGCTACGTCTTCATCACTCGACTCGCCAGCGATATCCCCGATGCCGAGTTGCTGCCCGGTCAACAGGCCACTTGGACCGCCGTTGGTGTCGCCGCATT
This sequence comes from Acidimicrobiales bacterium, assembly GCA_004282895.1. Classification (GTDB taxonomy): domain Bacteria; phylum Actinomycetota; class Acidimicrobiia; order Acidimicrobiales; family SHLQ01; genus SHLQ01. The sequence goes on along the minus strand of SHLQ01000019.1, from coordinate 4,746 downwards.
CACGGCCACCCTGATCCTTGTGCCGCGGATAAAGGTGCTCGACAAGTACCGCTACCTCGCCGGTATTGCAGGCATCGTGTTGTTGCTTTTTCCTCTGCTTCCGGTGATTGGCCGGGAAGTGAACGCCGCTCGCATCTGGGTCCGATTCGGACCGATCAACTTCCAGCCCGGCGAGTTCGCGAAGCTGGCTCTGGCAGTGTTCATGGCCAGCATCCTGGCGGAACGCCGCGAAGTGTTGCAGCACGTACGCATGACGTTCGGTCCACTCTCGTTGCCGCAGCCCAAGTTCCTTGCGCCGGTTGCGCTCGCGTGGGGTGTCTCCCTGCTGGTGATGGTCGCGGAGAAGGACCTCGGCTCATCACTTCTGATCTTCATGTTGGTGGTGATCATGCTCTGGCTGGCGACCGATCAGGTCACCTACCTTCTGCTGGGATTTGGGTTGTTCCTCGCCGGCGGGTGGGTGGCGTCGCGCACGTTCGGCCACGTGCAGGACCGCATCGATGTATGGCTCGACCCGTTCTCCGATCCTGACGGTGTCGGGTTTCAGCCGGTCGAAGCCACGTTTGCGCTGGCCCAAGGTGGATTGACGGGAACGGGGCCCGGACGCGGTGAGCCGTATCGCATTCCGGAGGTGGAGACGGACTTCATCTTCGCGGCGATCGGCGAGGAGCTTGGTCTTGTCGGCTCAACTGGAGTCCTCATCGCTTTCGTCGCCTTGGTCAGCGCCGGCCTTCGCATCGCAACCCGAACCCGAGACGACTTCGGCAAGTTGCTCGCCGCGTCACTCGCGACGTTGATCGGGTTGCAGGCGTTCATCATCATCGGGGGCATCATTCGGATCATGCCGCTCACCGGCATCACACTCCCGTTCGTGTCGTACGGGGGGTCGTCTCTCGTCTCGAACTACGTCCTCGTCGCACTGCTGTTGAGAATCTCCCATGACGGCGCGATGCGGCCGGACATGGCCCCGGTTGATGAGATGGAGCCCGTCGCATGAACCGGCAGATCGCCCGCCTCGGCATGGGCTTGTTGATCGGTTACCTCGTGTTGTTCGTGCAGCTGAATCGCTTGCAGTTCTTCGATGCAGAGGAGTACACGACCCATCCAGAGAACAGCCGCCCGCTGATCGCCGAGTTCGGCGCACCACGAGGAGACATTCGATCACTCGAAGGTGACGTGATCGCCACATCGGTCGACATCGAAAACGGGCCGTTCGCGCGCCAACGGACGTACCCCCTTGGATCGTTGTTCGCGGAGGTTAGCGGCGCCTTTTCGTTCAACTCCGGTCCGACGGGTCTCGAAGCGGAATGGGACGCAGAACTCCGCGGCGATCGCAACGTCCTCACGGATGGACTACGCGAGCTGCTCGGCGGTGAGAGCACAACCGCCGACGTCGAGCTCACGCTGTCGACCTCGCTACAGGAGGCCGCCCGGGACGCGTTGGGGGAACGACCAGGCTCCGTCGTCGTGCTCGACATCAACACCGGTGGGGCTCTGGCGATGTGGTCGTGGCCGACGTTCGACCCCAACCCGCTGTCCGATATCGATACCTCCGTGGCTCGCGAAGCGCGGCAGCAGGTTCTGGCCGCCGAAGGTAATCCGCTGTTGCCCCGGACGTTCCGGGAGTTGTACTTCCCCGGTTCCACATTCAAGGTGGTGACGGGTTCGGCGGCACTTGAAGCCGACCGGGCGACACTCGACGACCCGATCTTCCAGGCGGTCACCAGCTACATCCCGCCGCTGACGACCAATCCACTGGCCAACTTCGCCGACGGTTCGTGCGGCGGGCCCTTGCGAGATCTCATACGGCGATCGTGCAACGCCGGGATGGCCCAGCTCGCGGTCGAGCTGATCGGGCCAAAGCCGCTGGTCGAAACCGCGGAGGGATTTGGTTTCAACGCGACGCCACCGTTTGATGTCCCCGGCGCAGTCGCGTCGGTCATGCCGACCGACTTCGGCGCTCGCATCGGATCCGTCGACGTCGAACCAGCCCTTCTCGATCAGTTCGACGTTCCCCCCAAGCCGATCGACCTCACCGACAACGCACCGGCGTTGGCTCAGGCAGCGATTGGTCAGTTCGACGTAAAGGCGACACCGCTGCAGATGGCGTTGGTGGCGGCCGCGATTGCCAACGATGGTGACGTGCCACGGCCCCACGTTGTCCGAACCGTGATCGACTCCACGGGCAGCATCGTTCACCGTGCGGACGAGGACTCGTGGCGCCAGGCCGTTTCACCCGGCACCGCGGCGGAAATGCGAGAAGCCATGATCGGCGTCGTCGATTCCGGAACCGCTCAACGGGTGGCGGTTGAGGGCCTGCTGATCGGGGCCAAGACCGGTACCGCGCAGCTGGGCAAGGACATCGAATCCACGCATGCCTGGGTCATAGCGTTTGCTGAAGACCCCTTTGGTGGCGACCGGGTTGCCGTCGCAGTTCTGGTCGAAGCCGACCCCGCGATCGGTGAACAGACAGGCGGTCGCGTCGCTGGCCCAGTGGCCCAACAAGTGATCTCCGCGTGGAACGACGTACGCACCGATCTTGGGGCAATTGCCACGCCGCGTCCGTAGAGGGTGTCGATCTGCGTTCTCCCTGCGGTATCGGTAGCATTAGTCGGTCATGTCCGAAGCCCCCTACGAAGTCCTCGCGGGCCGGTACGAGTTGCATCGCCAACTTGCCACCGGCGGCACCGCTGATGTCTTCCTCGCCCGCGATCAGCTGCTGAACCGCCCCGTCGCGGTGAAGGTGCTGAGCGCGGAGCTTTCCCAGGATGCGGCCTTCGTCGAACGACTCCGGCGCGAGGCCCAACTTGTCGCCAGCCTCAACCACCAGAACATCGTTGGTGTCTTCGATCAGGGTGAGGAGGAAGGCGCGCCGTTCATCGTCATGGAGTACGTCGATGGCCGCAGTCTGGCCGATCTCCTTCGCTCGGAAGGTCGCCTGCATCCTGACCGAGCGGCCACAATCGCCGTTGACGTTGCGGCTGCACTTGATGCCGCCCATCGACAGGGCATGGTTCACATGGATGTGAAACCCGGCAATGTTTTGATCACCCCCGACGGCCAGGTGAAGCTCGCCGATTTTGGCATCGCCAAGGCCATGAACGAAGGGCAGGAGACGGACCTCACCGCAGAGGGCGGAACCGTCATGGGCACGGCAACCTACCTCTCGCCCGAACAGGCGCAGGGTCAGAAGGTTGGCCCCCGTAGTGATGTGTATTCATTGGCGATTGTCCTCTACGAGATGATGACGGGACGTCCACCGTTCATTGGTGATTCCCCGGTGGAGATCGCTCGCAAACACGTGGACGAAGCGCCACAACGCCCAAGTCGCCTCGGGGTGGAGATCGCACAGTCGCTCGAGGCCATCACCTTGAAGGGTCTGGCCAAGAGCCCCGTCAATCGGTATCCGTCGGTGCGAGACTTCGCCGCGGATCTCAAGCGGTATCTGGCTGGTGCCCACAATCTGACCGGGCATCCAACCGAGCAGGCTGCGCCGGCACCACAACTTCGAGCCACGACCGGACGGTCGACCGCGCCGCCCGAGCCGGACATGGACGCCACGGTCGTCATTCCCGCAGCGACACCGAATCCGCAGGCCTCGAGCGCAGCCCGAGCGCAGCCGCAGACGCCAGCAGCCGCGACCGCAGGTACGTCAGCCCAGACCATCCAGCAACAAGCAGCCGCGGCGCCTGACCCCGTGCCGCAGCCGGTTGGTCAACGGACAGACGACACGTGGAAGCGGAATGTCACATTCTTTATCACCCTGCTTTTACTCCTCGTGCTGCTCGCGTTCCTCGTGAAGTCGTTCCTGGATCTGCTTCGGACGGACGACACCGAGCAGGTCACCACCACGGATCCCGTTGCTGAAGAGACCGTCGTTGTCGACAGCTACATCGGACGTGAACGCGACCAGGCCATCAGCTTCATCGTGCAGCTCGGTTTGGAATACGAGGTCGAGTTCGAACCCAACTCCGAGGTCGAGAGCGGTCGCGTGTTCCGACAGAACCCCCAGGCGGGTCGCAAGGTCGCGCCCGGAAGTCTGGTGACACTGACCGTCAGCGAAGCCGAAGGACGGGTCAAAGTACCCGCCGTGGTGACGTTGCCGCGGGAGGAAGCCGTCCGCCAACTGGCGCGTCTCGGATTCCAGGCGCAAATCACCGAGATCGACAGCGAGGACTTCCCCGCGGGCGAAGTGATCAGCCAGAATCCCTTCACGGGCGAACTGGCCGAACGAGGCTCCCCGGTCCAACTCGAAGTCTCACTCGGCCCACCCGAACGAACCATTCCCGATTTGGCCGGCTCCACGCTCTCTGAAGCGTTGGCGGAGGTCTTCGATCTTGACTTCCGCTATGTCGAGACGATGGAGGCCGACCCCGAGGTCGAAGAGGGGCTCGTCCTTCGCACCGAACCGCCGGCAGGCGAGCTGCTGCGCGGCGGGGAGACCCTCACCATCGTGCTTTCGAGCGGCGTAGCCCAGGCGATCGTTCCCTCAGTCGAAGGTCTCTTGGCCGACTCGGCTCGCCAACAACTGGTTTCGGCGAAGTTCGAGGTCCAGATCGAATTCGAATCAACTGACGACCCGACGCTCGTCAACAAGGTCCTGGCTCAAAGCCCGCCGGCGAATCAAGAGATCGAGGAAGGCGGCGTCGTACGCATCGTGGTAGGTCAGGAACCCCCACCCGAAGAAACCACCACCACGACGACTACCACGACAACGTCAACAACCACCACGACGACGGCTGCGCC
>SHLQ01000135.1 GCA_004282895.1 Acidimicrobiales bacterium | reverse complement strand
TGGGCAACGCAACGAGGGCAGCCAGCATCACCACGATGAAGATCACCGTGACCAGGATTCGCAACGCAGCGACACCTTTCGCCTCCGCGAAACCGCCGCGCAACATGCCGACGAATTCGGCCCAGCCTTCGCCTTCGGTGCGGGTGAAGTTGTTCTCCGGCATGGTCATGATGAGCACGCCACCCCACAGCAGGTACACGACGCCGGTGGCCGCGAGGGCGGTCGAAAGTGTGGTGCCCCAGGCCAGTAGCGAAAAGCCGAGCACCCCGACGATGCCGGCGAACAGTTGGTACTGGCCTCTTTGCAGGATCAGGTGCTCCGCTTCCTCGGCCGAACCGAGCTCGTCGGTGATCCACGCGGTTTCGGCGCCGGTCTCGAATGTGGACGCAAACCCGACGAGCACCTGGCTAATGACGAGCAGCCAGTAAGGGCTGACGAGTGCGCTCATGATCATGGCGACGCCGCCTATGAGAAACGTCAGGATGACCGAGAGCCGGCGGCTGTAGATATCAGCGACCACGCCGGTGGGAATCTCGCTGACCAGGATCGTGAGCTCAAAGACGGTGCCCAGCAGAACCAGCTGGAGAGCGGAGAGGTCGACCTCGGTGACGAGGCGCACGAACAGAAGCGGCCAGAACGCGGTGCGACATGCCCGCATGATCAACCCGGATCGCATGTAGATCCCGGCAGCGTCTCTCACGGCGTATTCCTAACAGGTCCTGCTAGCATTGCGGTTCGATTCGGGGCTTTAGCTCAGTTGGTAGAGCGCTTCCATGGCATGGAAGAGGTCAGGGGTTCAATTCCCCTAAGCTCCACAAGATTTCCGGACGGCTGACGTGCGAACTCAGTCGATTGTTCGCTGATGGTCGGCCAGTGCCGCCACTTCGGCACCGATGTCCGCGGCGGCAATGTGGTCCGCTGCCCTCTGGCGCACATCCGCCGGCTTGTTCTGGTTCAGCTTCCACGTTCCGTCGATACCGGAGATCTCCAGGCGGCACGGCATGATCGCCTTCATCATCTTCCCGAGTGCCTCCGGATCGACCTTGTCCATCCTCCACGGTGGCTTCGGTGACAGCTGTTCCTCGAAGAACGCCGACTCCCGCTCGAGCAAACCGGGCAGGTCCTCGTCCGGAAGAGCAGCGAGCGACCCGGTCAGGTGAACGGCGATGTAGTTCCACGTGGGCACCTGATCGTCGAGCTCGTACCAGTCGGGAGACACGTAGCTGTCCGGACCCATGATTGCGAGTTTCGCCGGTCGAGGTGTGTCGAGCAGACGCGCGATCGGGTTCGACCGAACGAGGTGGAGCTCGATGTGGGACGAGTCGTCCGAGACCAGGAAAGGAACGTGAGACAGCAGTGGTGCTTCCTCGGTGGAGACCGCCAATGTCCCGAAGCCACGCTTCTTGGCGTACTCGAGGTTGCGTTGTTCGGACTCGGTGCGAAATACCCGGTTCGGATGCATTGGAGGATCGTAGTGAGCCGCAAGTCCACAACTTCGCGATACTGAACGGATGAGCTCAGAACCGCCAACCCTGCGCCCTGCTCGGCCAGTGCTCGATGACGGAAGGAGCTACGCGGGCTACCTCGACACTGCAGCCGAAGGGTTCTTTCGGGCGATGCTCGGAGGACAGGTCGAGCGGATCGTCGCCGAGGCGTTTCTCCAAACCGGGCATGATCTCTCACACGAGCACGTCACGTTCGCGGAACGTGACGGGCGGATCGTGGGCATGGTCTCCGGCTACACCGCCGAGGAGCACGCGCAGTCATCCGATCAGGTCCTGGTCGAGGCGGCAGGTCCAGCGCGAGCAGCCCGAATGGCGATCCTGTCCGTTGTTGGGCGGCCCGTGCTGCAGTTCCTCGAGCACGTGCCGGAGGGCGACTTCTATCTGCAGGCCGTAGCGGTCGACGACCATCAACGAGGGTCCGGCATTGGCACGATGCTGATCGATCACATCGAGGCCCGGGCAAAGGAGAGCGGTTGTTCGCGTCTCGTTCTCGACGTGTCCGCCGACAACGATGGCGCCCGCCGGTTGTACGAACGACTTGGGATGACAGTCGGTGCCGAATCGCCACACCCACCATTGATGCCCAACATGCGAGCGCAACGTATGGTCAAGCCGCTCTGATTTGCCCTCTACGCTGATACGGCGCAGGCCCGGGAGACCATTTTCATGCTCGATGAATCCGCCATTGCTGATCTGTCGCGACAGCACTTTGGCTTGGATCTTGTTGCCGAGCCGAAGCCGATGCATTCGGGCAACATCAACCACAGCGCGCGGCTCCCCACCAGTGAGGGCGATTTTGTCCTCCAGCAGCTCAACCGCAGCGTCTTCACGGATGCGGCGGCGCTGATGAAGAACGCCGAGCTCATCATCGATCGCTTGCGGGATCACAACATCGCCACCCTCGAATACCGCGACACGGTGGACGGCAATTCTCTCGCAGAGATCGATGGCGTGATCTGGCGGTGTTACCACTTCGTGGACGGCTCGGCGACCTCATCGATCACCACGGTCGAGGATGCCCAGGCGACCGCCCGTGCCTTTGGGCGCTACGCCGCAGCGATCTCGGACCTGTCGCTGATCGAACATCTGCCCGGCTATCACGACTTCGATGCTCGCGTCGCCGAGTTCGACACCGCGGTTGCATCCGACGATGCAGGCCGCCGATCAGCATGTGAAGCAACGGTCGAACGGGCGGTTCACGCCGTCGATCGGCTTCGCCTTTCACCCAGCTTCGACGCCTGGCGCGAAGCGCCCACCCGCAACGCCCACAACGATGCCAAGGCCCCCAACTGCGTGATCGCTGCCGGTGGGCGGCGAACGATCATCGACCTCGACACGACGATGCCCGGCACGATCCTGTCCGATGTAGGCGAACTCGTGCGATCGAGCACCCGAGGGCTGGTTGGCGGCGGGCCTCAGGTGATCATGGCGCAGATCGAGGCCGTGAATCGGGGTTTCTTCGGCGGTTTTGGAGATGAGATGACCGACGTCGAACGCAACGGAATTCTCGTCGCCGGCCCGTTGATGACCACCGAAAACGCCCTGCGTTTTCTGGCCGATCACCTGAACGGCGACACGTACTACGGCGCGGAGACCGAGGGAGAGAATCTCGAGAAGGCGCAGGCGCAACTCACGTTGGCTGGCGAGCAGATCGCGGCGATCGAACACGCCGTGACCGGCTGACCCAGGCGGCTACCCGATCACAATCGACTCGCAGTAGTTCCGGGCGTCCTCGTCGGGTTCGATGGAGATCGCATAGTACTGCTCACCCACTCCGGTCGGGACAAGGAAGGTATCGTCTGCGGGTTTCTCGACCTGCGAGCTGTCGATCAGATAGCCGTTGCGCCACGCGTACTGGAAGTCCCCGTAGGTCTCCCTGTCGCCGTCGACGATACGAATCTGCACCCGACCGTCCTCGGTTTCGGTGAGTCGGCAGTCGAGTTTGTCGGTGTCGCCGACGATCGGAATGTCCACGCCACCAACGTTCATCCAGCTGGGTAGGTCGATGACGTCGTCGATATCAAAGATGAGAAAAATGGTGACGATCGCAACGAACAGGCCGGCGGCCCACTTCGCAGCACGCTTCACGAGGCGTGAAGGGACTCGAGCGCAGATTCGGCGAGGGTCGTGACCTGGCTGGCCCAGCCGTCTGCGTCGAAGTCGTCGTCCTTGCCCATCGCACCGGCGCGATAGCGGTCGACAACGCCGTCGAGAATGCAGGCCAGACGCCACGTGGCAAACGCGTGGTAGTACCCGACATTGCCGACGGAACGTCCGATGGCGTCCTCATAGATCGAGACGACCTCATCCCGTTCGATGAAGCCATCGGCCAAGGTCGGCGGATCGGTCAACGCAACGTAGGAGTCCCCGGGGCGGCTCCAGTAGGTGAGCATGGCACCAAGATCGGCCAGCGGATCGCCCAGGGTGGTGAGCTCCCAATCGAGCACGGCCAGCACGGCCCCGTCCGCACCGACGATGGTGTTGTCGAGGCGATAATCACCGTGCACCAGACGAGCCACACCCTGGTCAGGGATCGATGCGCTGAGCTCGTCGAAGGCCCGCTCGATTGCCGGCACGGTGGGCATGCTGGTGGCATCCACCTGGCCCTTCCACCGCTTGAGCTGACGGGCAACGTAACCCTCACGTTTGGCAAAGTCCCCGAGGCCAACCTCATCGATGTCGACCTGGTGGATCTTCGCCATCGTCTCCACGACCGACCGACACATCGCCTTGATTGTTGCCTCGTCGAACGTCGCGGCGACGCGTTGATTTCGCACGACCGTGCCCTCCACCCAGTCCATGACATAGAACGGCGCGCCTGTGACCGACTCGTCGTCACACAGCCCGACCATCGTCGGAACCGGCACAAGGGTGGGAGCGAGTGCAGACATGACGCGGTGCTCGCGTCCCATGTCGTGAGCAGATGCGAGCACATTGCCGGTCGGAGGTCTGCGCAACGCCCAGCTCGTGCCGGCGACATCGGTCACCTGAAACGTCAGGTTCGAGCGCCCGCCCGCGATCTGATCGAAGTGCAGCGGGGGAGCAACGGAACCGCCGGCGGCCGAAACGGCGTTGGCCAGCCATGCCGTCACCGGCTCGATGTCGATGCCCGCCGGCACGGGCTGTTCCTCTGCCTCACTCATTCGGATGAGGTTAGGGCACCGGTAGACTCACGGCATGGCTGACGTTACTGATGCAACCTTCGCGGTCGACGTTGTCGAGCGCTCCCATACCGTCCCGGTCGTGGTCGACCTGTGGGCTGAGTGGTGCGGACCGTGCAAACAGCTCGGACCAATTCTCGACAAGGTCATCGGCGAGGCCCAGGGCCTGGTCGAGCTGGCCAAGGTCGACGTCGATGCCAACCCGCAGGTGTCCCAGGCATTCCAAGTGCAGTCAATCCCGGCGGTGTACGCGATGAAGGATGGCCAGGTGGTCGACGGCTTCATGGGAGCCCAAGGCGAGCCGGCAGTCGTGGAGTTCGTGCAGAAGCTCATCAACATGAGCGACGCCGAGTCCGCCGCCGATGAAGGTGGCGAAGGCGAGACGCCGGCTGATCCCGAAGCTGGCGCATTCATCTCCATGCCCGATGGGGAACAAGCCATCGGTGAACCCGCGGTGATCGAGGCTGATTCGGCGCCATCCCCGCCGGTCGACGTCGAGGCAATCGAAGCGGAGCTTGAGACGCTGCTGCCGAATGTGAAGCTCGAGGACGAAGCGCGTGAACGGTTCGTGGCGCTGCTGGACGAGCTGGGCAACGACCATCCGAGCACGAACGATTGGCGACGCCGCCTCACCACAGCGCTGTACTAACTGCTACCGTTTCCACACCGACTTCCCCTGTCGATCTCACATGAGGAAGTTGCGTCGTGTCCGAGGACACCCCGCTCGATCCGTTGGCGGCATTACGTGCGGCCGATTCGCGTCCACTTGTCGAACAGATTCGTGACCAGGCGACCGCCCACCTGGTTCGGCTGAAACCTGCGGTCGGTCGCGTCGCCGGTGTGGCGTTCATTGTCGCTTTGGTCGGATTCGCAGCGTGGCGCATCTTCGCCTCCAGTGATCCACCACTTGAGGATCTGCTGCCATTGGCCGTGCCCGAGGCCGAAGCAGCTGCGGTGAGTACCACAGGCACCGGCGAGGCACCCGCGGTGCTGGTTGTCCATGTCGCGGGTGCCGTCAACCGACCAGGGCTTGTTGTGGGTGACATCGACTGGCGAGTGGCTGACGCGATCGCCGCAGCCGGAGGGTCATCAACCGTCGCTGATCTCGACCGGGTCAACCTTGCGTCGCATCTCGCTGACGGCGAACGGATCTACGTGCCTCACTTGGAAGAGGCGGCGCTCCCGGTTGTTGTCACTGGCGGCCAGGCGTCGTCCAAAGCACAATCCGGACCGATCGACCTGAACGCGGCCACCGAAGACGACCTCGACGCTCTCCCCGGGGTTGGGCCGGCAACGGCGGCGTCGATCGTTGCACATCGAACCGACCACGGGCCGTTCGGTTCGATCGACGCACTCGTGGCCGTCAGTGGAATCGGGCCGGCGAAACTGGAGTCGATACGTGACCACGTGGTTGTCCGGTAGGGAGGCCCGTTCGCTCGTCGTCACGGGCGCAGCCTTCGCCGCCGTGTTCCTCACGCTTCCGATACCAACGGTAGGGGCGGCCGTGGTGCTGGTGTTCGGTGTGCTGACGCTGCGACCCCGCGTCATGATCGTGGTGCTGCTCGTGATGGTGTCAGCTCGGTCGTCGAACGCCATCGAAGGCCTGCGACCGGTGGCGACGAAGCCGCTGAGCAACGTGGAAGTCACGCTGGTTGCCGATCCGCGGCCGGGTGAAGGTGTCTGGCGGGGACTGGCCGAGATCGATGGTTCGGTCGTGATGGTCGAAGCCAGAGCCAGCTCGGGCGCGTCGCTGTCCCGCGGGGCACCCGGAGATGCGCTTCGGGTGAGCGGGTCGATGAAGGGCTCGACGCCGAGTTCGGCGTGGGCGATATCGCGCCGGCTGGTCGGTCGGATCGACGCCGCCGAGATCGAGCTGGTTCGTCTTGCGGACGGACCCCGGCGCTGGGCAACCGTGCTTCGCGATGCGCTCCGGGAGGGAGCGTCGTCGCTTGATCGAAACCACCAGGCGCTGTTCACCGGCTTGGTCTTCGGGGACGATCGCGAGCAGTCGGTCGTGACGGCGGATGACTTTCGGGCGTCGGGGTTGGGGCACCTGTTGGCGGTCTCGGGCCAGAACGTCGTCTTTGTTGTCGGTCTGGCGGCGCCGTTCCTTCTTCGCATCCGCTCGTTGAACGTGCGCTACGTAGCGTTTCTTGCCGTCCTTGTCGCGTTCGGCTTTGTCACCCGGTTCGAACCATCGGTCACCCGGGCGCTGGCGATGGCGGCTCTTGTTGGCCTTGCAGCGAACCGTGGTTCACCACGAAGCGCCATCGACGTTCTCCCGACAGCGGTCGTGGCACTCCTGCTCGTCGACCCCCTGTTGGGTTTCGCCCTCGGCTTCCAGTTGTCCGTGCTCGCGACGCTCGGGCTCATGATCATCTCGCCGCGGCTCTATGAGAGGTTGCCGGGCCCGACCGCGTTGCGCGCCGGCATCGCCGCGACCGCAGGCGCCCAGCTCGCCGTCACGCCCTTGCTTCTCGTGTCGTTCGGCACGGTTAGTGTGCTCGCCGTGCCGGCCAACCTGCTGGCCGGGCCCGGGGCAGGTTTCGTCATGATGTGGGGTCTAACCGCGGGAGCGATCGCCACGGTCGCGCCCAGCGCTGTGGCGGCGGTGCTGCACTGGCCAACGGCGATGGTGATCCGGTGGATCGAGGCGGTTGCGTCCGCGGTTGCCTCGATTCCGGTCGCGCCCGTTGGCCTTGCGCATGTGGTTGTGCTCGCCATCGCATGGGGGGTGGGCGCTCGTTGTCCCCGTCGGGTTCGAGCTGGCCTCGTCGTTCTTGCGTTGCTGATGCCGCTGGCGTTCCCCACCTCGTTGGCGCCTGGCACGCACGAACTCCTGCCCGGGCTCACCCTCATCCGATTCGAATCCGGAATGGACGTCGTGCATCTCGAACGAACCACCGGGGCATCGAGTGTGCTCGCCGAGCTACGGCACGCCAATACAGGCCGCATCGACCTGCTTGTGGTGGCCGACGGCAGTCGACAGGCGGGGCGGCTTGTTCGAACGATCACCGATCGGTTCGACGTGGTGGAGATTTGGGCGCCACCAGCACACAACATTCCGGGCGCCCGCGTTGTGGCCGATGAGCCTATGGCCATTCTCGAGCGAGCTATGCCATCCTCGTCTGATGGGGAGCGCGCGCGTTAGTCGGTTGATCGCGGTCCTTTTTGTGTTCGCTCTGGTATCCACCGGGTGTGGTGGCGCGGACAGCAGTGATGGCAACGATGTGGGTTCCCAAAGTTCCCAAACGTCCGAAGTCACGGCCACGACGGAGAGCCCGTCGACATCGGCCGTCTCGAGGCCAGGAATCGATCGCCTTGGTCTGAACGACCTCAGCAGCAGCGACGTCGGCGGCAATGCGTCCACCTGGTATCTGCGTAGTGGAGCGGGACAGCTGAATGAACCCTCGATAACGCTGCGGATGGACGAGGCAGGGTTCGCCATCCGTTCCGAGTGTTCCTTGTTGCTCGGGTCGTATGCGGAGTTCGAAAGCTACGCCGAGGGAACCGACGTAAGTACCGGGCTCTTCGTCGAGCGCCAGCAACAGCCGGAGCGACCTGGATGTGACGCGTTCCAGCGTCGCGCCATGACGGTGCTGTACCAATCGTTGTTCCACGCGTCGGGTTATCGAATCGACTCGAACGATGTTCGATTCTTCGTGTCCGAACGCGACATCATCTTCTCCAAGGAGCCGGAACTGGTCAGTGGTTCCGGGGGGATCGATGCATCCCAGTGGCGGGTGGCCCACATCGGCGAGCGCCAGAAGTGGGCCCGGGAGAGAACGGGGGTTGCGACCAATCAACGGCAGCTTCAGAACCTCATGTTCGCGACCGTTTCCGAGGACTCGACCGATCTCGACATCGACTTCGAGGCCAACATTGCTCTTCTGGTAACGGACGGTCGCTTCTCGCCCTGCACCGCTTCGCCAGTCGAAGCCGTGGTTGTCGACGAGCGGCGCGAGCGGATCTACACGGTGCCGGCCCGCGATCCGGCGTGTGACCAGTCGACCCAGTCGGAACGCGAGACCGCCGTCATCATCGAGGTCGCCCGCGAGGCGCTGCCACCGGGTCGTTTCGTACTGCAGCTCGGGCCGCATGAGGTCGCCTTCGGGTTCCCCGGCGAACGACGGGTTGTGCTCGAAGACATCTCCACACCAGGGACCACGGTGGACACGATCGATGTCGGCTACGCGCCGATCGAAGATCCGACCGCGCCGGCGTGTTGTGAGACGACGATCATCCGCGGCCAGTCCATCGAGGAGAGTCGAACGTTTCACCAGCTCGATTTCATCGAAGCCAATGGTCAGCGATGGCAGGCAGATGTTCCCGCCATCGTCGCCAACCCGGTACCCCAGTGGTTCCCGAACCGCGGAGACAGAGCCGACTTGATCATCACGTACATCGGTGCCGAACCTGTTCACATGCGGGTCACGGCCAACGATCACAACGAGCAGTACTGGCCCTTCGAATCCGCCGCGTGGTGGGAGGATCCGTCCTTCGCGACCACCCTGTTTGCCCCCGTCTTGACCGAGCGCGTGGAGCTC
>SHLQ01000134.1 GCA_004282895.1 Acidimicrobiales bacterium | reverse complement strand
GCTTTTCCAGCTTGGTCAGATCAATTGTGAGTGATCCGGTGGCCGCGCGGGTGGGGCGCTCACGCAGATCGATCGTCTCGTCAACCTCAACCCCGAAGTCAGGGGCGCCCTCAAGAGGCAGCAGCTGATCCACGGGAACGCTGTAGAAACGGGCCAGCTTGCGCAGGCGGGGTACGGAGATGGCCCGCTCGCCACGTTCGTAGGCGCCAAGTACGGACGCCTTGAACTCCTGAGCGGAGTTGGCCTCCACCTCCTGCAGGCTCAGACGCTTCTGGCGGCGAATCGCCCGCAGACGCTCGCCAACCTTGCGGCTGTAGTCGTCAGGCGTGTTGTCGTTTTTCTCGTCCATCGCTGTTCTATCCCTCACGAAGTCGTTTGGAAGGGCCGCCCGACCCTTACATGCTCTCCCTACGCGTCATTATTGCCGCGCACAGTGATCCACTGGGCGACCACCCTAGACATCTTTTCGCGAACGTGTAAAAACGAGGCAACCAAAAATCTCGGCGTTTGCCTACGATGCGTCGATCTTTCTCAGCGTGGCACCGCACAAAGCAAGGTTGCCGCCGCGATCGCGGCCGTCTCGGTCCGCAGCACCGTCGACCCGAGGGTCACCGTTCGCGTCTCGTTCGCCGCGGCCTCGGCCGGGCTCCAGCCGCCCTCGGGCCCGATCGCAATCGAGTGCACATCCGCCGCAATGGCCCGGCCACCAAACTGCGCTGCGTGCACGTCCGGCCGCATAAGCCACTCCCCTGCCGGCACCAACGCCTCAATCCTCGGCAGCCTCACGCGGTGGCTCTGCATGGAAGCCTCCCGAGTAATACGCCCCCAACGTTCGAGGTTCGCCGCGAGCTTGGCGTCGTCCCAACGCACGACACTGCGTTCGGCATCGAGCACGACGATCTGATCCACGCCGAGCTCGGTGAGCTTCTGGATGGCAAGTTCCGGCTTCGACCCTTTCACCAGCGAGAACGCAACGGTTGCCGGCGTCGGCCGCATCGGCTGGTAGACCCGCTCACCGACGGCAGTCAGCGCGCTGTCGGTCCCGAGCAGACATGCCACCCAGCTTCCCTGGCCGTCAGACGCCGTCAGCGCGTCGCCCGGGCGGAGTCGCAACGACTTGCGCAGATGGTGCAGGTCGTCATCTGCCACCACCAGCTCATCGAGAGAGTCGACGAAGACGTGAGGCCCGGCAGTACCCGTGAGCTCACTCACTTGAACGCAGACTTGACCCTCGACAGGAAACCTTCGTCGGCGGGGTCGACATGTTCGCCGCGCAACTCCGCGAACTGGCGCAACAGCGACTCTTCCTCGTGGGAGAGCTTCGCTGGCGTCTTGACGATCAGTTCGACGACAAGGTCGCCGCGGCCTCGGCCGTTCACCTGGGGCACACCGAAGCCCTTGAGCCGGAACGTCTTGCCGCTGTTGGTCCCCTTCGGCACGAGGATGAGCTCAGGGTCATCCAGCGTTTCCACCTGAAGTTCGGTTCCCAGCGTGGCCTGGGCGATACCGATCGTCTCCTGGACGTACAGGTCGATGCCATCGCGGGTGTACCGGGCGTTCGGCTTCACGGAGATGTGGACGTACAGGTCGCCCATCGCGCCACCACGGGGTCCAACGGCGCCACGTCCGGACAACCGCAGCGTCGATCCGCTGTCGACACCAGCGGGAACGTCCACCGTGTAGGAGACCGTTTCGATCTTGCGGCCCTCGCCCTTGCAGGTGGTGCACACCTTGTCGATGGTTTCGCCGCGGCCGCCACACGAACCGCACGCGGACTGCGTGACCATCTGGCCGAGAATCGACTGGCGAACCCGTTGCACCTGACCCGACCCGCCACATTCGCGACAGGTGGACGTGCCAGAGCCCGGCTCGGCACCGGTTGCCTCACAGGGATCACACGAGACCGCGGTGCGCACCTTGATCATCTGTTCGCCGCCAAAGACGGCGTCAATGAGGTCGACTTCGAGCACGGATTCGAGATCCTCGCCCCGTGGCGGACCGGTTGGTCCGCTCGGGCCTCCACCAAACGGATTGCCCCCACCGAAGAACGTTTCGAAGATGTCGCCGAGGCCCCCGCCGCCGAAGGGGTTGCCCGCGCCGGCGCCACCCTGGCCGCCCAGCCCGTCATCACCAAAGCGGTCGTACCGGTTTCGACGATCCTGATCGCCGAGCACCTCATAGGCGTTCGCGATCTCCTTGAACTTCGCCTCGGCTTCGGCGTCGCCCGGGTTCGCGTCCGGATGGTACTGACGGGCAAGCGAACGGTAGGCCTTCTTGATTTCGGTTTCGGTCGCCTGTTTCGAGACACCGAGGACGGAGTAATGATCGGCCATCAGCCCTCGCTCAGTCGCTGGCCCAGCGATTCGGAGACGGCCGCCACGGTCGCCATCGCATGGGGGTAGTTCATCCGGGTCGGACCGAGCAGCCCGATCGTTCCCACCTGCTCACCGTCCACCGCGTAGGGCGCGACGACGATCGAACATTCGCTCAACGGGTTCACACCGGATTCATTGCCGATGGACACCTTCTTGCCCTGGTCGAGCACGTCGCGCAACAAGGTCACGACCACCAGCTGCTTCTCGAGCACGGAGAGGACTTCGCGAACGGTTTCTGCGGCTTCGAAGGCGCTCGCGACGGTCGCTCGGCCGCCAACGTAGATTTCTCCTGCCACGACGGGCGCGGTGAGTATTGCACGCGCCGAGTCAACCAGACGGTCGGCTGCTTCATTCCCGGACGGGGCGGGATTGCTGCTCAAGCCAACGGCGCGGCCAACCATCGACGCGGAAAGGTGCCCCTGCGCTATGGCGATGCCAACTTCGTCGATCTCGTCGACGGTCTCGATCGTGCCCTTCTCGACCGTGCCGTCCGACAGGACCATCACGGCTAGAGCGACGCGGGGAGCGAGCTCCACCAGCTGCACGGATCGCACTGTCGTGGTGTCGCGGTCTGGGGCCACGACGAGCGACGTCACGCCGGTCAGCTCGGACAACAGCCGAGACGTACGTCCCAACATCTGTTCGATCTCACCGGAGGCGTGCTCGAAGAACGTCTCCACCTTGTCGAATTCGGTCGCCCCAAGATCGGGAGAGTCGAGGCTGTCCACGAACACCCGATATCCCAAGTCGGTCGGAATTCGCCCCGAGCTCTTGTGTGGCTGGGTCAGATAGCCAAGGTCGGCGAGTTGGCCGAGCTCGTTTCGAACGGTCGCGGACGAAACCCCGAGGTCGGCGGTGTCGGTGATGTGACCCGAGCCGACGGGCTCCGCCGTCTCGATGTAGGTCTCCACGACGGCGCGCAAGATCGCGGTTTTTCGATCATCGAGCATGGCGTTAAAGGCTAGTTGGCGTCAGTCCAACTGCAGAGCACTGACAAAAGCTTCTTGCGGAATCTCGACCGAGCCGATGTTCTTCATCCGCTTCTTGCCTTCCTTCTGCTTCTTCAGGAGCTTGTTCTTGCGGGTGACGTCGCCGCCATAGAGCTTGGCCGTCACGTCCTTGCGGTAGGCCTTGACCGTTTGACGCGCAATGAACTTGCCCCCGATGGCCGCCTGAATCGGCACGTCGAACTGCTGACGAGGGATGAGCTCCTTCAGCTTCTCCGCCATCTTCTTGCCGTACTCGTAGGCCCGTTCGTGATGCACGATCGTGGAGAACGCGTCGACCGGGTCGCCGGCCAGGAGGATGTCGACCTTCACGAGTTTCGACCGCTCGAGCCCGGCTGGCTCGTAGTCGAGGCTGGCGTATCCCTGGGAACGGCTCTTCATCTGGTCGAAGAAGTCCATGACCACCTCGGCCAGCGGTATCCGGTAGACGAGCTCGACCCGCTCCTGCGAGAGGTACTCCATCTTCTCCATGACCCCGCGGCGCGACTGGCAGAGATCCATCATTGCGCCGGTGTAGTCGGTCGGGGTCACTACCGAGGCTTTCAGCATCGGCTCTTCGATGAAATCGATCTCGCTGCCGTCGGGCAGCTCGCTCGGGTTGTCGATCATCTGGCTGGTGCCGTCGGCCTTGTGCACCTTGTATTCCACCGATGGTGCAGTCGAGATCAGGCTGAGGCCGAACTCGCGCTCAAGCCGCTCCCGCACGATCTCCATGTGCAACAACCCGAGGAACCCACAGCGGAAACCGAACCCCAGCGCACCGGAGGTTTCCGGCTCGAAGGTGTAGGACGAATCGTTGAGGCGCAACTTCTCCAACGCATCGCGCAGCGCCGGGTATTCGTCGCCGTCGATCGGATACAAACCGCTGAACACCATCGGCTTCGGCTCGTGATAACCATCGAGCGGTTCCGTGGCGGCCGCCGGGCCGGCTGCGGTGACGGTTTCACCCGAACGGGCTTCACCCACGTCCTTGATGCCCGCGATGAGGTAGCCGACCTCGCCGGCGCCGAGTTCTTTCACCGGCTTGTTGTCGGGCGACCGCACACCGATCTCGTCGACCTCATGTTGCGCTCCCGCCTGCATGAAGAGAACCTTGCTCCGACTCTTGATCGACCCGTCGAACACACGAATCGAGGACACCACACCGCGGTACGGATCGAAGTGACTATCGAAGATCAGCGCCTTTGCGGTCGCATCGGGATCGCCGGCCGGAGGTGGCGTGCGCTCGACCACGGCATCGAGCAGCGCGGGCACACCCTCGCCCGTCTTTGCGCTGATTTGGAGGATGTCCTCGGCCGGGATCCCGAGGACATTCTCGATCTCCTCGGCGTACTTCTCGGGTTCGGCCGCGGGAAGGTCGATCTTGTTGAGGGCCGCCACGATCTCGAGGTCGTTTTCGAGCGCGAGGTAACAGTTGGCCAGCGTCTGGGCCTCGATCCCCTGGGCCGCATCCACCACCAGAATCACACCCTCACACGCCGCCAACGACCGTGACACCTCATACCCGAAATCGACGTGGCCGGGGGTGTCGATCAGGTTGATGACGTTGCCCTTCCAGTCCAGCCGCACCGATTGCAGCTTGATCGTGATGCCCCGCTCACGCTCCAAATCCATGCTGTCGAGGTACTGCTCGCGCATGTCGCGCGCCTCGACCGCACCCGTGAGCTCAAGCATGCGGTCCGCGAGCGTCGATTTGCCGTGATCAATATGCGCAATGATCGACGTGTTGCGGATGTGCGACTGGTCCATGACGTACAGGACGGTACTGCACTGTTGTCGGACTTCCGCCGACACCCGCGGAAGGTTCACCTGGTCGCTCGCCGCAGGCTCACTCCGCTAAGGCCGGTGGTGCATCCGAGATTCCGCGCTACGATTACCGGCTGGCCCGAGGGACGGGTCTCCGAAGTTGTATCGAGGTCGATTCGCCGTGGCGAACATCAAAAGCCAAATCAAGCGAAACCGTCAGAACGAGAAGCGCCGTCAGGCGAACCGTTCGGTCCGCGCCGAGTTGCGTACCCGCACCCGCGCCGTTCTCGAAGCAGCCGAAACCGGTGGCGACGACGTCGACGAGATGTTGCAGTCCGCGATCAAGCGCATCGACAAGGCCGCGTCGAAGGGTGTTATGCACAAGAACACCGCCGCCCGCACGAAGAGCCGCCTCACGGCTCGCGTGCGCTCAATGCAATCCAGCTAGTACCGCTCTAGCCTCGCCAGCGTTCTTCGGGAGCGCCCTCGTTGGCAAACGACCGAAGTTTGTGGCCCACTTCGTGACCCCAGAATCCCCGCGGCGCTTCGAGCCGATCGATCAGGAACTCCAGATGGGCGTCATACGTACGTCGTAGCTCCTGACTGTGCACCACGGCCTCCTCGAACGGGATCATCGTGAATCCGTGTCCTTCCAACGTGTCGTACAGCTCGCGGAACAGTTCCTCGTTCGAACTCTCATACCCCTCGTCGAGCTGCGCCCGATACTCCGAAATGTCAGCGCCCTCGGTCAACGCATGCAACAGACGAGCCGACCGCCGGATCAACCAATAGGCCGACTTCGCCTGCTGTCCCTCGATCAGCTCCATGTGCAGCGCGGCATCGGTCACCAACCCGAGCGCCGTAATCCAGCTCTGCCCTGGGTGCTGAGATCGGAACAGCGACAACATCGGAAACGTCACGTGTGTTTCCAACACGTGCGCAACCCATGCTTCCCACTCCTTGAAGAAGTCCTCGAGCCGCTCGGGGTCGGCATTCGGGCACTGGGACAGCACAAGGTTCGTCGGCGTGATTCGCTCCTCCGTGCCGTCATCAAGCGTCAGAAGCTTCTGCTCACGGGCGCTGTAGGCCGAGTAGAGCGCCGGGATGTAGCCAATCACCAGCGCCACCGTCAGCACACCAAAGAACGCCTCGATCAGCGCGCCGAAGCGCCCAACGTCTTCGATGGGGACGACTTCACCAAAACCGACCGTGAAGAACACGACACCCGAGTAGTACAGCGAATCGACGAAGCCGTCGGCACCCGACAGATCACCGAGCCCCCACCAGATGAGTGCGAACCCGACGATCTGTTGGGCCACCCATGAGGCGAGCATCAGGAGGATCGAGAGTGGCGCAAACACCGAATAGAACCGCTCGCGTTTGGTCTCGTTCTTGATAACCCGACCGACGGTCTGCGTCAGACTCCACGTTCGCCGGTAGAGGATCCGGGTCAGCCACCAATTCCAGGACGAGTTGGTGGTGGTTACCAGCGTGTTGATCATGTCCGCGAGAACGGAGGCCACCAACACCACACCGATCGCCACCCACAAGACGTCCTCCATGGTGGGAGTCTAGGAACAACCAGGTGTCAGCGCAGATTGGCGAGTCGGGCCACGAGAACCTCCATGACCAGTTCGGGCGGCCATCCGATCTCGCCCCGAAGCCCGCGATCGGCATCAGCGAGCAGCTCGACTGCCCCGCGGACACCAGCCGAGCCCAGCCGCTTTGTCTGGGCGAGCGCCTTCTTCGCCGGAAACGTGGATCCCTTCATGCCAAGGAGCTCGGCCGCCTGCTTCTCCCCCGCCACCGGAGCGCCGTCGAGACGAACCATTCGCAGGTAGTGGGTTTGCAGGCTGGCCATCACCTGGAGCGGGTGGCGTCCACCGGAGCCCATCATGCGATGCAACTTGTCGAGCGCCACGTCAATCTTGCCGCTGTCGATGGCGTCCGTTAGTTCCCAGGGAGGTACGTCGCCGGTCTCGCCGAGAAATGGCTGCACCTCATCGACGCCGAGTGTGGAATCCGCGCCGTAGATCGCCTCCAACGTGGAGAGCAGGTTCACCACCCGCGACCTCTCCTCACCGACATGTTCGGCGATGAGGTGGGCGGCCTGGCGGTCGATCGTGACCACGGCCTGTTTCAGTTGGCGGTCCAGCCAGACGGAGGCGTTCCTACCGCTGGGGATACCCGTGTCGATCGATTCCGCGCCGGCCGCCTTGAGCGCTTCCGCCAGCGGCTTCGGCATGCCGGTGAGGCGATCCTGCTTGGGCGACATGCCCTTCTCCCACACCAGGACCAGATCGGTGGTCTCCAACGGCTGCGCGAGGTAGGCGACCAGGCCCTCGACATCGGCCGACTTCGTGAAGCGACCCATGTGGCGACCAACGACCACTCGCCGCTCCGTGAGGAATGGCATCGTCTGGGCGGCGTCGATGAGTCGAGTGGCGGCGAATGAGTCGTCCTCCAGCCGGTAGTGGTCCTCGGTGAGCTCCTCGACCATGAGCGACGCGTCGCCAGAGCCAACGAGCTCGGCCACCTTGTCGGTGACGGCCTGGCGCAACAACGTGTCGTCGTTGCCTTTCACGAGGACGATCGTCACGCGCCCACGACCCTCTCGTCGGCGGCGCGAATGGCAGCATGGGTGTCGAAGATGCGGCGGGCGAGCTTCGGGTGCATGGTCTCGATCGCGGAGACACCTTCGAGCACGAGCACCGAAACAAGTGCGGTCCATTCGTCCTCGTCCCACGAGCCGTCTGGGCTCGCGGCAGCGTCAGGCTGGGCACAGATCGCTTCCACGCCAAGCACCGCTCTAACCATCTCGAGCAGGGCCTCCGAGGACGTCGCCGATATGCGTGTGAGCGGGATCGTCTGGTCTGCATCCACCGCAAAGACCCGTTCGATCGCTTCGGCTGACTCCATCGATCAGCACCATACCCGCGCGGTGTGTCAGCGGGCGGAACGGGCCACGTCGATCCAGATCTCGAGCCGGTCGTTGTTGGCGGTTATCCAGTCGTCGGCTATCGCCTGCACCCGAACCTCGACCTCCTCGGGCGGCATGTCTTTGTCCAGCTCGTCCAGCTCGGCGCTGAAATAGGAGAGATCACGAGCGCTGAACTGGGTGACACGAAGCAGCTCGGCCACCTTCGGGTTGCGACGGAGCCAGTCGCTGTTGGCGACCGCGTTGAAGTTCCACGGCAACCAGCCGAGCTGGCATCCATCTGGGCCTTCGAGGCAGGTGCCAGGGTCTACGTCACCGAAGCCTTTGGTGCCGTCGGGCGCTATCTGGCTGTCGTAGGTTCCGACATCGATCGCCAGTGGATTCGAGTCATCCAGAACGCTGGCGTCTTCGACGGACAGCCACATTGTGTCTACGCCGACATTCGCCTGGGAAAAGAACTTCGAAGGTGTCCACACGTACGCGACGGCCGGCTGACCCTTGGCGACACGGGCGAGGAATTCGGACCACAGTTCGTCGTTGTCATCCTGGAACGGCGTCAGATTGTCCCAGCCGGCGAAGACGGTCTGGGCTGATTGGACGCTGCCGCAGCTCGAGTTCTCGGGGCAGGTGAAGAACTCACCTTTGCCATCGCCGTCGCGGTCCAACGCCTCGTACAGCGATGGATCCGCGTTGATCTGATCCATCGTCGTGATTCCGGCCTCATCGGCCCATTCTTTCGTGACGAGCCATCCCTGCGGCAGACCCGCGCCCGATATCGAACCCTCGATGCGGGTGAGTGCACCGTCGTAGCCGTCGAAGATTGAGCCGTAGATTGGATTGGACCGGTCGCTTAGGAACAGATGGCTGTCCCCCGTCTCCATTTGTATGTAGGCACTCTCGGCATCGGTTTCGTTGAAGGCAGGATCCGCCACCTCGTAGTCCAGAGCTCGCATCATCCGGGCAAGCACCTCGGCCGGCACCCAATCAGCTGGGGAATCGCTGCGCAGGAGCTCGACCCGTTCCGTCAAGACGGGCGTGAAGACCGTGGTCTCGAACGATGGATCCTCCCACCACGCGGCGGATTCGAACGGCCAGTACTGCTCGTTGTGATCGTTGGCCGTGACCAGGAGATGAATCGGTTCGGCGCCGATGTACGTGATG
>SHLQ01000018.1 GCA_004282895.1 Acidimicrobiales bacterium | reverse complement strand
ATCTGCGTTCGCAAGCCGCGCCCGCTCCGTTCCCCGGGAGGCGTTCGGGAGGAATTCGATCTTTCCGCTGAGGTGCAATCGAGCGGCCTGTTCGACCAGTGCATCGTGTTCGGGTCCGTTGCCGATGACGATGAGGCGTGCATTAGGCATCTCCGAAGAAATCGTTGCGAACGCATCGATTGCCAGATCATGGCCCTTCCAGTGCAGCTGTCGCCCGGAGGTGACGAGGACGGGTCCCTCCGACGGGCGCACGTTGCGTTCAATGGCAGCCAGCTCTTTGATGAGCGAATCCGTGAGCGAGAAGCCGACGCGCCACACCGAAACGTTCTTTGCGCCGGCGGCCCACATCCGATCGGCGGTCGCCTCGGTCGCCGCGACCATCAGCGTGGACGGCGACTTGGCCATGCGTTGCCACGCCGGCGTGCGGGTGCCGACCAGCTGCAGGGTGGTGCGCACCCGCTCCTGCAGTCGGGCCGACAACGATTGTCCGCCACGAAGACTCGCCGGCTCGGACTCGCCGCCAGAGACCGGACCGAACACATGGGGCACACCAACATCAGCGAACGGCACGGGCATCCAGTACGCCGAGAAGGTGACGTAGTGGGTCAGACGGATGTCGTGTGACTTCAGGAGGTCCTTGGTGAGCTCGCGGGCCTTGCGCAACCACAAGACGTTGTGGACCGCATCGCCGAGGCTGCTGCCCGTCGACAACGGGCCCATCTTCTCCGCTACGTCCACATAGAACCACGTGACGTTCGGGACCGGTTCTGCAGCCTCGATCGCTTCCTGATTTCTGGCCTTCGTGAGTGCGAGCACCTGATGGCTCTCCGCGGCGTGGATGACCGCCTGCCACCCGATTCCGGGATCCGACCCGGCGTTGGGTTGACAGTCGTAGACAAGTAGCAGAACACAGGATTCTGCGTTGTTGTCGAGCTCAGACATGACGGCAGGCGAACCGCTCAGTGTTGGTGAGCAGGATCCGGCGCATCCGCGTGTACGCCGTAGTGGTCAATTGCCTCCGCAACGACGGACCGCTCGATGGTGCCATCCTTGGCCAGACACTCGAGTACGGCGACCACGATGTTCGGCATGTCGATTTCGAAGAACGTACGCAAGGCGTCGCGCGTGTCGGAGCGTCCGAAGCCGTCGGTGCCGAGGCTCGTGAAACATCCGGGTACCCACCGGGAAATCTGGTCGGGAACGATCTTCATGAAGTCCGACACGGCCACAACAGGACCCACATCGGTGAGCGATCGCTCGACGTGGGTTAGCACGGGCTCCTCCGCGGGGTGCAGGCGGTTGCGCCGTTCCGTTTCGAGCGCGTCCACCCGTAGGCGCTGATAGGACGTTGCGCTCCACAGGTCGGCGCCAACGTCCCACCGTTCTGCCAGCTCGGCCTGCGCCTCTCGAGCGGGGCCCTGCAATGCGCCGGAGAACAGAATCGCAGCCTCATGGGTCTTCTCCGGTCCGGCCTCGTACAGGTACAGCCCCGAGAGGATGTCCTCGTCGGAGACGTGGTCCGGTCGGGCCGGCATGTCGTAGTTCTCGTTGTAGATCGTGATGTAGTAGAAGATGTCGTCGCCGGCGCCCGGCTGGCCGTACATACGGCGCAAGCCGTCCTTGATGATCGTGCCGAGCTCGTACGCGAAGGCGGGATCGTAGGATTCGCACGATGGGACCGTCGATGCAGCCAGATGGCTGTGCCCGTCCTGATGCTGCAACCCTTCGCCCATGAGCGTCGACCGGCCGGCGGTTGCGCCGAGCAGGAAGCCTCGGGCCCGGGAGTCGGCGGCGGACCAGATGAGGTCGCCGACCCGTTGGAACCCGAACATCGAATAGAACGTGAAGAACGGCACCATAGGCACGCCGTAGTTGGCATAGCTCGTGCCGGCCGCAATGAAGCTGGACAACGACCCGGCTTCGGTGATGCCTTCCTCCAGGATCTGACCATCGGTGTCCTCGGAGTAGGACAACAACAACTCGTGGTCGACCGGCTCGTAGAGCTGACCGAAGGGCGCGTAGATCTCGAATTCGCGGAACAGCGAATCCATGCCGAACGTGCGCGCCTCGTCCGGAACTATGGGCACGACGCGCTCGCCGAACTCCTGATCACGCATCATCGACCGCAGCAACGCGGTGAACGCCATCGTGGTCGAGACTTCGCGACCACCTGACCCCTTGTCGAGATCATCGAAGATCGATTCGCTCGGCAACGTCATCGGGCGCCGGTTTGTGGCGACCCGCTTCGGGAGGGAGCCCCCCAGCTGTTGGCGTTGGCGCTTGAGATATTGCATCTCCTCGCTCTCCTCGGCCGGCTTGAAGTAGGGCGGCAGCCCGTCCTCGAGGTCCTCGTCGGAGATGTGCTCTTCGAGCTGCAGCCGAGCGCGCATGTCGATCAACTGGGACTTCGTCATCTTCTTCAGCTGGTGGGTCGAGTTGCGGGCCTCGAACCCCTCGCCAAGGGTCCAGCCCTTGATCGTCTTGGCCAGGATGACGGTCGGGCGTTCCGTCTCGGCCACCGCGGCCGCGTAGGCGGCGTGCATCTTGAGATAGTCGTGTCCGCCACGCGGCAGCTGCCGGAGTTCGTCGTCGGAGAGGTGGTCCACGAGTTTCCGAAGCCGCGGGTCGGGCCCGAAGAAGTGCTGACGGATGTAGCTGCCATCCTCGACCGCGTACCGCTGGAACTCACCATCGACCGTCGTGTTCATCTTGTTCAGCAGCACGCCGTCGACGTCGCGTGCGAGCAGTTCGTCCCACTTCGTACCCCAGACAACCTTGATGACGTTCCACCCCGCGCCCCGGAACGAACCTTCGAGCTCCTGAATGATCTTGTCGTTGCCGCGTACCGGTCCGTCCAGACGCTGCAGATTGCAGTTCACCACCCAGATCAGGTTGCCGAGACCGGAACGGCCGGCGAGCGAGATTGCGCCCAGTGTCTCCGGTTCGTCGGTCTCGCCGTCCCCGATGAAACACCAAACCTTGCTGGCCGACGTGTCGTCGATGTGGCGCTGTCGCAGATACCGGGCGAAACGGGCGTGGTAGATCGAGTTGATCGGGCCGAGTCCCATCGACACCGTGGGGAACTCCCAGAACTCGGGCATGAGCCGGGGATGCGGATAGCTGCTAAGGCCCTTGCCACCGATCTCCATCCGGAAATGGTCGAGGTTCTCCTCGGTCAGCCGACCTTCGAGAAAGGCGCGGGCGTAGATACCTGGCGCGGCGTGGCCCTGCATGTAGATGTGGTCCCCGGGCAGGCCATCGTCCTTGCCCCGCCAGAAGTGGTTGAAGCCGACCTCATAGAGCGTTGACGACGATGCATACGAGCTGAGGTGGCCGCCGATGCCATCCGCAGCCGCGTTCGCACGAACAACCATGGCCGCGGCGTTCCAGCGGATGTACGCCCGGATTCGACGTTCGATGTCTTCGTCCCCGGGGAAGAACGGCTGGTCCTCGGTGGGGATGGTGTTGACGTAGGGCGTCCAGACCGCCGGTGGGGTGCCGATCTGGGTCTCGTGGGAGCGAGCGAGCAGCTTCGACATGATGTACCGGGCCCGCGGTTTGCCACTGCTGGCGGCGATCGCATCAAGCGAATCCAACCACTCCTGGGTTTCATCGGGATCGATGTCGGGGAGCTGCTGCGAATAATTGTCGGCCATATGTTCGGTAGTCTCGCAGCCCACAGGCGAGAACCGAAACTTTTGTCGAAGTTTCCATGAACAAAAGTACGGCCAATCGGTGCCATGCTGGCTCGGTGACAACAACAGAGGAACGCACAACCGTCTATACCGACGGCGCCTGCGCGGGTAACCCCGGACCAGGGGGTTGGGCCTGGGTCGTCCCCGACGGCGCATGGTCGAGCGGCGCGGAAGATCCCTCCACCAACCAAAGGATGGAATTGCAGGCCGTGCTCCACGCGGTCACCCATCTGTACGGGCCCATCCACATCGTCAGCGACAGCACCTACGTCGTGAACTGCTTCCGAGATCGGTGGTGGCAGGGCTGGGAACGGCGCGGCTGGAAGAACTCCCAGAAGAAGGATGTCGCCAATCAGGACCTGTGGAAGCCGCTGGTTGCCGCGTACAAGGAGGGTGACATCACCTTCGAGTGGGTGAAGGGGCACTCGGGCGACACCTGGAACGACGTGGCCGACCAGCTGGCGGTCGATGCCGGCACCGGCGGAGGCGCACATGGTCGTGTGCAACCCGCGGCCTCGAGAGTCGGCGACTAGGAGCGGTGCGGAATACGCGCTGGCGGTATGGCGGTTGTGGAAGGTAATCCCACCTACTCAGGAGCACCCATGGCCACGGCAACATTCAATGGCAGAGTCATCGCAGAGAGCGACGACACGACGTTCGTCGAAGGAAACCACTACTTCCCGCTCGATTCGCTTGATCGATCCGTGACCACCGAGACCGATCGACATACCAGCTGCCCGTGGAAGGGTGTTGCCAGCTATCTGACCATCGAGGTGGATGGTGCAGTGGCCGAAAACGCCGCGTGGTTCTACCCAGAACCCAAAGATGGCGCGGAACAGGTCGCGAACCGCGTGGCGTTCTATCCTGCGGTCACCGTGACCGACTGAACTACTCCACCAGCGCCGCGAGGCGTTCGAGGGTCCGTTCGATGTTGCCGAGGTGTTCCTTTGGGTACCCCTTGGCTTCGAGAGCCCACGGCATCGTCGACGTCGACCAGTCGAACGTTTCCGTCACGTTTGTGGAACCGTCTTCGAGCGGTTCGAGCTCGTACCGCCATCGGTGTTTGCCGAAGTGCTGCCAGGCGATGAGCCGATCCTGTTCAAACTCCACCACCTTGTTGCCGATGCGGTAAGGGAGGAACGCAAAGCGCATCGACATTCCGAACGTCGAGCCCAGAGTCAGCGTCTCCGAACTGGATGTGGGCTTCTGGACGGTACCGGACCCATCGAAATCCGGGTGCTTCGTCACGTCGGTCAGCAACGCAAAGATCGTCGAGGCGTCGGCGTTGATCACGCGACTCACACTGGTGCGTTTGTTCTTCATGTCCACACCGGTCACAACAGTTCCTCCAGAGCCTCTGCCATCGTCTCGTGCCGGAAAACGTAGCCCGTATCCAGCAACTTCTGCGGCAGAACCCGCAGACTGGTCATGAGCATCTCTTCGGTGGTTTCGCGACCGAGGCGGACCCACAACGCCGGCGTAGGTGTCGGGAACGGCGTGGGTCGGCCGAGGGCCTTGCCCAGCGCCTTTGTGTATGCCGCATTGGTGAGCGGAGTTGGTCCGGTGAGGTTGATCGGCCCCGATACGACCTCGTTGTCCAACGCGTGCAACATCGCGCCGACGGCGTCGTTGATCGAAATCCAGCTCCAGTACTGGTCGCCCTTGCCGATCCGGCCGCCCAAACCGATCTTGAAGAACGGTAGAACCTCGGCCATGGCACCACCATCGGCGGAGAGCACGATCCCGGTTCGCAGGTGCACGACCCGCACACCGGCTGCTTCCGCCTCGGCGGTTGCCTCCTCCCACTGTTGTACGACATCGGCGAGGTAGCCGCTGCCACCCGTCGACTCCTCGGTCAGTTTGTCCGAGCCCCGATCTCCGTAGAACCCGACGGCCGAACCGTTAAGCCACACCTTGGGGCCCGCGTCGGCGGCGGCAATACTCGCCGCAAGAAGTGACGATGCGGCGATCCGGCTGTCCTCGATGCGCTTCTTCTGTTCGTCAGACCACTTCTTGTTCGCAAGCGGTTCACCCGCAAGATTGATCACGGCATCGAGGCCTTCGAGCGCTCCGGGGTCAAGGATCCCCGCAGCGATGTCCCACTGAATCTCGCCCGATCGTGGTGGTCGACGAACCAGCGCCACCACCTCGTCCCCACGGGCTTCGAGAGCCTCCACCATGGCCGATCCGAGTAGGCCTGTTGATCCAGCGATCGCTACTTTCATGCAGCTCAGGCTAGCGACGCGGTTCCCCAGGCGTCAGGTGCAACCGGTGATTGCTACAGGGATTCGATGTTTTCGCCGCGCAGCACATCACGGCAATCGAGCACATACGACGCATGTTCGTTGATCAGATCGAGGTCGATGTCATCATGATCGACCAGAACAATCACGGCCTCCGCGGAGGCAACCTCGGCCGCGGTCAGATCGATCTCCACGCTGCCGCGAGGAAGCCGAGAACTGTCCACGTGGCCGTCGATCACCCGAACGTCAGCCCCAAGGTCGATCAGCCGAGTCGCAACGTCGACCGACGGCGACTCTCGCGCGTCACCCGTGTTGGGTTTGTAGGCCATACCCACCAGAAGGACGGACGCCCCTTCGAGTGACTCGCGTTCCGTGAGGCCGGCTCGTAGCCGTCGGACCACATACTCGGGCATGTGGCGGTTGATGTCGTTCGCGAGTTCGACAAAACGAAACGTGCGACCGAGCCGATTCTTGACGGCCCAGGAGAGATAGGACGGATCCACGGGCAGGCAATGCCCGCCCACACCAGGGCCGGGACTGAACTTCATGAACCCGAAGGGTTTCGTGGCCGCCGCGTCGATGACCTCCCAGATGTCGACATCCAGGTCATGCGCGAACATTGCGAGTTCGTTCACCAACGCGATGTTCACATGGCGAAACGTGTTCTCGAGGAGCTTGGTGAGCTCGGCTTCGCGGGTCGTCTTCACCGCCACGGTCTTGTCGACGCACTGGTCGTAGAACCACTGCACGGCGCCGAGTGATGTGGGGCCCACACCGCTGACAACCTTTGGCGTGTTTACGAGCGTCCACACCGGATTCCCCGGGTCGATGCGCTCGGGGGAGTACCCGAGGTGGTAGTCCTCTTCGGCGCGCAGGCCAGTGAGTTCTTCGATGCGGTCGGCGACGAGTTCATCGGTCGTGCCCGGGTAGGTGGTCGATTCCAGAACCACCGTGCAACCGGGACGAAGCTGCGGCGCGATCGTCGAGATGGCGGCTTCGATGTAGCTCAGATCGGGTTGGCCCGCCGCGAGGGGAGTCGGTACGGAGATGATTGCGTAGTCGAATCCGGCGAGGCTGCCAGGATCATCGCTGGGGATGTATCGTCCGCTCGCGAGTGCCTGTGCGAGCTCACTGTCGGAGATGTCCTCAACCGGCGACGATCCAGAGTTCAGCTGATCGATCTTGCGATCATCCACATCGAACCCGACGACGAGGAACCCCTGCTCCACACATCGCATCGCCAGCGGCAAGCCGACATATCCCTGCCCAAGAATCACAACGCGAGTGTTTTCTATTTGACGCATGCTCGTTCCATCGGCGGTGATGGCGCACGTATGAGTCGTTTGGCCCATAGGGGGGCCAGGAAACTCAGACCCGAATACGACGGTTGGACTTGTCGCTCAACCGTCCGGTGCCCACGAGCAGGCTTCCGATCCCGATCAGCGCAGCGGCATAGGCCAACAATCGGCTCGATTCGCGACCCGTAAACGCAATGGCACCAGGAGTCGGGTTCAGAATGTCGTCCAGATTGTCGGGAGGCGTGATGACGATCTTCCCGTCGCTCGTCAGCTGGACGAGCACGATCAGATTGAGGTCCCCGCAGCGAGCATGGACTTCGTAGAACCCTGAACGAAGATTGGCCGGCAGCGTCACATCACGGAACAGAAACGCGCCATCGAGCAGTGGGTCGTCATTGGAAATCGCAGTCGTGGTACCGAGGATGACCTCGACCCCTGTTCCTCCAACGTCGAGGGGAACCGGCGGCAGGTAGAGCGTGACGGTGGATCCGCCTTGACAGCCAATGCCGTTGAAATCGGCGACACCTGGCCGGTCGGGAGAGGTGACCACGAAGAGTCCCGAAATGCCGCCGTATTGAGCGGCCACGGGTGCGGCCGCGCCAAGTATCAGCGCAGCAACGATCAGAAGTGGCAAGAACACGCGGGCGCGGGCATGGGAGGACATCTCCCTCATTCGATCGGCCGCGACAGTCATCTGTTGAGTCACTTCCGTAGGCCAAACGAAACGGACAGGGGGCGGATCATCGTCGTGGAGAGCACGGCATCACTGCCGTCGCCTTGCCAGCCGGCTGCACTCAGGACGGTCGAGTCCGCCCGTCGTATCCGCCAACGAAGCTCGTCCGGGTTCGCCGTCGGCTGCGCGTGGACATCCAGGTTGTAGGTGTCCTCGAGTGTCATCGGCCCGGAAAAGCGCATCTCGATGGTCGTCGAACTCTCCGGGGGAAGCACAAGAACCATGCTGTAGACGCCGAGGCCGAACTCCTCGCCGCTTTCCACTGCGGCGCCAACATCATCGACCCAGGCCGAGCGGAGTGTGTGGGGTGAGTAGACGCTCAGCGTCAACCGGTTCGTGCCCGGCACGAGACCTTGATCGTTGGAGCCGATGATCGCGTCCGGCAATCCCTCTGTGGGGGCGTCGTTGCGAAGGGTGACGCGCACGAGGTGGTCGACGAGGCCGGCGTCCGTGTCGAGGATCGTGTCAACCTCCACCGTTCGGGTCAGGTAGGTGTCGATCTTGTTCTGACCGGCGTTCTGATGGACGACGCCCAACACGTCGGTGTCACCGGACGCTCGCGGGAACGCTCCATCCAGCCCAAGCCGGCTGGAGATCTCGCCGTTGGCGTCATTCGCCAACCACGCGGCGATGCGACCTTGTTCGGCGAGCGGCGCCAGCTCCTGGCTGAACTGCACAAGATCCGGGGGTTCTTCGAGGAGTGACGAAACGATGGTCGAGGCCAGTTCCGCGAGGACTTCGGTTCGTGCCCCGTCATCGTCGGCATACCGTTCGTACTGGCCAATGAGCAGCTCGTCCTGGGCGTTGTTCGTGTTGATCGTGTACCCGTCGTCCACGGTGACCGGGCCGGTGAAGGCCAACAACGCCGAGATCGCAGACGGGTCGACCATGAACACGGCGTCGACCCGTCGGTCGGTTGCCTGTTCATAGAGATCCGCAGCAACCGCAGCCGCAGAAGGGAAGTCGGGGGAGAGCGTGACGTCCTGGACGTGGTTCTCGATGGAGAATCGACCGTAGCGAGTCTCGTAGTCGGCATCGGCGCGCAACGTGGCGCCGCGCTCAATCAGGAGGTCGTTCACATACTTCGACCGGTGGTTCGCCGTGAGCTTCAGCTCTCCATCGGCAGCCGTGAACTCGGCCCAATTGCCGATGAAACCGCCGCCACCTCGCGATTCCGCAGGGGTTGAGAACAGGACCAAAATCGTAGACTCGTCGCTGCCGCCGACCAGGTCGGTGCCCACGTGGAGCCCCTCGGAGACCGCGCCAACGATGCCAGACAGGGGACCAAGGCGGTCGTTTGCGAATTCGAACTTGCTGCGCACGGGCGGAATCAACCAAGGGGACACGGCGTCGGCGACGCGAAGTTCGGCGCGAGTGGTGGTGGCTGCGAGCGCATCCACCGCCGGACGAAGTGCATCGATCTCCTCGAGATTCAGCCGACCATCCTCAACCAGTCGGTCTCCATCGAAACGCGAGGCGACGATGGATGCAGATGAGGAGACGGCGGCGGACTGCCCTGTCGCGATCTGTGCGGCCCGGAGGTGTTGGCCAACCACGGGTACGAGACGGCCGGGAAGTGTCCAGAATCCGGCGACCCGTCGGTTCGCAACCGCCCATTGTTCTCCCGCATCGGCGAGCAGGAGTGTCGCCTCGTCGATGTCGCCTTCGAGCGCGGTGTCGGCGGCGTCGAGCGTTAATTCCCTCGCCTCAAGTATCGGGCTGAACGCACTGGCCAGCACCAGTCCGGTTCCGATGGTCACGAGTGCGAGAACGGCAGCCACCGGTCTGACGACTCGGCGAACGCGACGTCGTTGCCGTCGGGTGAGTCGCGGATAGCCGGAACGAATGATCGGTGCGATCGCAACCACCGCGATGATGGCGCTCGTGCCGAAGGTGTCCCGCAGTTCGCCGGACGTGAGTCGTTCGAGTGGACCAACGCCCTGGGCCAGCAATGCGGGCATGGCGACGGCGGCAACCAGCGCACCGATCGCGCCGCGGCGACGTGCCTGCAGCGCACCGACCGCAACTCCGAGGGCGACCGTACACAAGATCTGGCCGATGAGGCTGGCGGTTGCGATCGTCGCGATCGCGGCCAACCAGACCCATGTCCAGCGTCGAGCTCGCGTGGTCAAGAAGATGACACCGGCCACGAATACTGCTCGGTAGGCGGCATCGGCGAGAGCAATACCTGCGGGGGCCGACGTGTTCAGCAGAGCGGCAAACAGGCCGCCAATCACCATCAGCATTCCGGTGAGTCGTTCGGGCTGGACTCGGGGCGCGTCGAAGGAGAGCGCAGGGCGAGATCCGGTTCGTACGTCAAGTGAAACAGTCATGGTTCGTTTGGCCCATCGGCGGAAACACGGACGACATGAGGATCCGAAAGGCGGGAGCAATCACCTGGGTCGTTCCGCCTATTCGGCGCTCATCTTTCCTGTGCGGCCACCGAAGGAAAGGGAACATGGAACTGCACCATTCTGAATCCCGCGAGCGGAGTAGGCGCGCGTCGTCTCGGGGCCTCCGGGCGTCGAGGTCAACGCTTGCCCGCCACGTGCCTGTTCGTCGGGTCCTCGCCGATGCCGTCATCTGGGTTGTGGCAAGTGCGGTGGGCAGCCTCGCCCTCGGCGCGTCACCCCGGCACGCAGCCGTGATTGGGCTGCTCGGTGCTTCGGTGCAACTGCTCATCGGTGCCGGCACGGGCCTCTATCGGGGCAAATGGCGCATGGGCAGCTTCGACGAAGGCCGTGTCGTGTGCGCAGCGGCGCTCAGCGGCGGCGCAATTCTCGTCCTGATTCGATTCGTCGCATCACTCTTCTCGACCACGATCGCCTTCAGTGGGTCGACCCCATTTGTTGCGGTGACCGGCATGCTCCTCGCCCGCGGGCTTCGGCGTCATTCCAACGAACGTGACCGTCGACCAACAGGTGACATGAAGCCGGTACTGATCTACGGCGCCGGCGACGGTGGTACACAACTCGTTCGGGCCATGCTCGGAAACCGCAGCAGCCGCTTTCTGCCCGTGGCACTTCTCGATGATGATCCCGAGAAGAAGAACCTGCGAATTCAAGGTGTCCCCGTTCTCGGGACCCGAGCCGAACTCGCCGACGTCGCCGAACGGACCAATGCCACTCTTCTGATTCTTGCCATGCCGAGCGCGGGTGCACGGGTCATCCGTGACCTGAGCGAGATCGCCGCACGAGCCGGGGTCGAGGTGCGGGTGCTCCCTCCAACCCGAGAGTTGGTCGAAGGTACCGTTGCCCTTAGCGACATCAGGGAGGTGACCGAAGCCGATCTGCTCGGCCGCCGAACGATCGATACCGACCTCACGGCAATCGCCGGCTACCTCACCGGCCGCCGAGTGCTCGTGACCGGTGCCGGTGGTTCCATCGGCAGCGAATTGTGTCGCCAGATCGATCAGTTCAAGCCCGATCAGCTGATCATGCTCGACCGGGACGAATCGGCGCTTCACAGCGTGCAGATGTCCCTCGAAGGCCGAGCGTTGCTCGACACCCGCAATCTGGTCGTCGCCGACATCCGCGATGCAGCTCGAGTCGACGAGGTTTTCGCCGAACACGCTCCTCAGGTGGTGTTCCACGCCGCCGCTCTCAAACACCTTTCATTGCTGGAGATGTACCCCGCCGAGGGTTGGAAGACCAACGTGCTCGGGACGAACAACGTCCTGCGCTCCGCGGCCAAGGTGGGCGTTAATCATTTCGTCAACATCTCCACCGACAAGGCCGCCGACCCGGAAAGTGTCTTGGGCTACACCAAACGGATCGCCGAACGCTTGACCGCCTGGTATGCAAACCGAACCCGCGGCGACTGGGTCAGCGTGCGATTCGGAAATGTACTCGGCTCTCGCGGTTCGGTCCTGCAGGCCTTCCGGGCGCAGGTGGATGCTGGCGGTCCCTTGACCGTCACCCATCCCAACGTCACCCGATACTTCATGACCCCCGTCGAGGCCTGTGAACTCGTCATCCAAGCCGCCGCCGTCGGCGACCGCGGCGAAGCGCTCGTGCTCGATATGGGCGAACCGGTCAAGATCCTCGATGTTGCGAAGCGACTCGCCGCTGCAGCACCGATCGACATTGATATTGAGTTCACCGGGCTACGTCCCGGGGAGAAGTTGCACGAGTCGCTGGTGAGCATGAGCGAGCTCGACATTCGTCGGGCCCACCCGCTGATCTCGCACGTTCCCGTTCCACCGATCGTCCCGACGCAGTTGGGCCTCTTCGACGCCCACTCGGACGACTCGGCTCGCAGGTCGATGGTGGCGATGTGTGACGACTACCCCGACTTTCTGGTCGTTTAGGGGCTCGACCACGCCGGGTTCGCGGGCTCGAAACTGAGCCGGCGCTCTACAGCAGGATTACCGGTCGAGCGGGTACACCACGAACGGTTGTGGCTTCGTCCACGTCGGTGCAAACGACCGCTCCGGCGCCGATGATGGCACCGGTTCCGATGGTGACACCAGGTAGCACCGTTGCGCTCGCCCCGATGAAGACACCGTCGCCCACCGTCACATTGCCGGTAAGGCGGACGCCGGGACAGACGGTCACGTAGGCGCCGACGCGGCAATCGTGACTGACGGTGGAACCGACGTTGATGTGGCTGTGGCGTCCAATACGAACGTTCGTGGTCACATGTACGCCCTGGGCGAGAACCGCACCCGCACCAAGTTCGCTTTCCGAACCCAACGTTGCCGTCGGGTGCATGATCGAGGGGACGTCTGCGAAGTCGGTGCCACGGTCGAGCGCAGCCCGGGTGTCGGGATCACCAACACCAAGCAGCAGCCCAACGGGGCGATCAATGACCGCATCAAGCCGCCCAAGAAACCGAAGTCCCATACGCGCCAGGAGTGGGCGGTCAGGGGCGCCGTCGTCGACGACTCCCAACAACTCGTGGGCGTCGAGATCCACCGCAGCAGCGGCGCGCACGATGTCGGCCAACTCACGACCATGCCCACCAGCACCGACAACAACGAGTTGGGTTGTTGTCTGTGTCGTTGTCGGACTTCCGCCGACACCGTCGGGGGCGTTGTTGGTCGACGTGCGCAGCACGTCTCCGTTCAGACTTGTTGTGGGACTTCCGCCCAAGTTGGCGCTCATGGTGTCTTCCCGGTGGTTAGGGCGGAGACGAACGGATCGGTGCGGGAGTGTCCTCCGGATGCACCGTCGTTGCCTAGGACACCTACGGTCTGACGGAGAATCGCCAGGTATGAACGAAGTGTTGGTGCTGCCGCCCATCGGCGGTCGAGCTCGATCCGTCGCGGCCAGGTGATCGCATTGCGACCACTGATTTGCGCCAAACCGGTGAGTCCTGGCCGAACCGCGTGGCGTTGACGTTGCCCTGCGTCGAGCAACGCCGCCTGAGCCGTCAGCATGGGCCGGGGCCCAACGAGGCTCATGTGGCCAGCGAGCACATTGAACAGCTGCGGCAACTCATCGAGTGAGGTGGAGCGAATGAACGCGCCCACCCGGGTGATTTCACAATCCTCCGGCAAGAGCGGATTCGGGCCGGCGCGCATGGAACGCAGCTTCAACATCGTGAACGTATGGCCATGGCGACCGGCGCGGGCCTGGCGAAAGAGAGCCGGTCCGGGAGAGTCGAGCACAATACACGCGGCCGCCACTGCCAGCAGGGGAAGCCAGATCGGTGCGGTGAGGACGACCAGAGATACGTCAAGAGCGCGAAGGATCCTCGTCGACGGTGTTGCCGTCGGAGAGACCTGGCGCGAGTTCATGAGTCCAGAGAGGCGGATGACGAGACATCCACGTCGTCGAGATTCGAAAGGTCGATCTCGGGCTGTTGCTCCGTGTCGATCACCGATTGCATCCATTCGATGGTCTGGTCCAGACCAACTTCGAAGTCGATCGGGGTGACGTCCGGAAACAGCGAGCGCAGCAGCGTTGGGTCAGCTTGGGAGTGGGGTACGTCCCCGACGCGGTTGTCGGTGTTCTCGATCACGAGTGGATGGTCGATGCGTTCGGCCATCAGGGCCAGCACGGTATTCAGCTCAACGCGACTCCCGAATGCCAGATTGACTGGATCCGGGCTGGTCACTTCACGTTCAAGCGCCGAGGAAATCGTTTCGCACACGGTGGCCACGTTGGTGAAGTCCCGAGACTGCGTGCCATCACCGTGAACCGTGATGGTTTCTCCGCGAAGTGCGGAATCGACAAAGGCAGGAATGACTGCGGCGTACACGTGTCCCGCTGCCTGCAGCGGACCGAAGACGTTGAACAGCCGGAACGCGAGCGTCGGCAACCCGAAGGAGGTCTGGTAGGCGAGCGCGTAGGACTCCGCTGCAAGCTTCGATGCGGCGTACGGGCTCATGGGGCGAGTCGCCGACGATTCCCGCTTCGGCAATTCCTCGTTCGCGCCATAGACGGAGCTCGACGAAGCAACGATTACGTGCCGGCCCCCGACCTTGACCGCTGACTGCAGCACGTTGAGCGTGCCCAGGGCATTGGCCTGATGTGTCGCCATGGGATTGTGCAGGGACCTCGGAACCGAGGAACGGGCCGCGAGGTGCACAACGGCGTCCGCCGCCGCAGTCATCGTTGTAACCAGTTCCTCATCGAGGATGGATCCGACGACGAAGTCGACGTCGATGTCATCGAGGTTCGATTCGAAGCCGGTACTCAGGTTGTCGAGCACGGAGACCTGATGGCCATCCGCAAGTAGCCGCCGGGCAAGGTTTCCACCGATAAATCCGGCGCCGCCAGTGATCAAAACACGCATTCTTTGGGCTCCCATGTGCCGTCGTGCAGGTCCACTGACCCATCGGCGGAACCGGGGCTAAAGTTAGAGGTGCAGCGGGCGACGTGAAGCGCCCCGCCGGGCATCACCATCGATGGCGGCGACACGGAGATCTGCCACCAGGCCGAAGTGTTCGAGTCGACCGTTGTTGAGGGCCAACACCCGGTCGCAGACATCGAGACAGGCGGGCCGGTGGGTCACGATGACCACGGTGACTTTGCCACGAAGGTCGGCAATCGATCGCAGGACTGCTGCTTCGGAGATCGCGTCGAGCGCACTCGTGGGTTCGTCCATGACCAGCAGCCGGGGCTGACCAGCAAGGGCGCGGGCGATACAGATACGTTGCCGCTGCCCGCCCGACAATGAAGCGCCACGTTCACCCAGATGGGTGTCGTACCCGTCGGGCAGGCTGAGAATCTCATCGTGGATTCCCGCAGCGATACACGCTGACTCCACGTCTTGGTTGCTGATCGCGGGGCGTAGGAACCGGACGTTGTCGGCCACGGTGCCCGTGAGCAGTTCGTGGTTCTGAGGCACAAGTGAAACGTGCTGTGACCACCACTGCCGATCAGCCTCATCCACGACGACACCGTCGACGCGTAGTTGTCCGCCACTCGAACGGAGGCCCAGAAGCAGCTCGGCCAGCGTCGACTTGCCACTTCCGGACGGCCCGACGACACCGACGACCTCTCCGGTTCGGATGTCGAAGTCGATCGCATCCAATGCCGCGTCGCGACCGTCGTAGCTGAAGGAGAGTCCACGGGCTTCGACACCGGTTGCCTTGACGCCGGTGTCGGTTCCGATCGGGGCCGGGTCAGCGCTCCATTTCTTGAGCTCGTGGCTCAACTGATCCAAATACACCTGCGAGGACAGGAACGCACCCCGTTGCGATTGCATGGATTGCCCATACGAGAGGGATCGCAACATGAGGAGTAGTACGGCACCGATCGTGCCCACATCGTCCACGCCGAATCGAGCGCCGACCGTCAACAGCGCGACGATCACGGAGTACGCACCGAACTGGTAGGCCGGGCTGATCGATGACTGCGCCAGGAACGCGGTCCGGACACCCGCCACCGCCTCGTCGGCGGCGTCTTTCATCCAGCGGCTGGTTGCGTCCCGAACACCGAGGACTTCGATTTCGAGTGCCATGGACTCCGCTTCCGCCACGGTCTGGCTGTAGGCGAGCAGTCCGTTGCTGGCGCCACGCACCGCGTGTTTGACGCGGGTCTGCAGTGGTCGCATCAAGACCCCGAGCAGACCAACGACGATGGTTGCGAAGCCCGTCACCCACGGTTGCACGGCAAACGCGGTGGCCAACAGGACACACAGGCTCGCGGCACCGGCAAGAAACCGGGTCGCGGAACTCGTGATCGTCGCTGCGGTTTGGGAGTAGTTGCAGAGCAGCTGATGCACTCGTCCGGGAGCGATCCGTTGTTTGACTGGCCACGAGGCATCAAGCCACGCGTCGATCATCACCTGACGGACTCGGAGCGCCACCCGTCCAAGCGAGCGGCTCATCGAATAGGCGGCGGTCATGCCGAGCGCGAAGCGAACCAACACGAATACACCAGCGCTGATCAGAGCCGTACTCACCTCGATCGTCGTGTCCCCATAGAGACCGACCGTCTTGTCCCCGACACTCAGTGCAAGGCCGGTGCGCGTGACGAGCAGGAGAAAACCAGCCTCGGCCGCGGTGCCGAGCAGCTGCATGACCAGCACGGAGGCAATCGCGAGGCGTTCCGGTTTCAGAAGCGTGCGGACGTTCATCAGCGGCCCTTGATGAGTGCGCTGGCTGCCCGTCGGGTCCGCCAGTGAAGCTCGGATCGCAAGCCTCGCTGCGGAAGGTCGGCGTGATCGGTGAACCTCGTGCCGGCCGCCACGGCCAACCATTCGTCCTGCCATGGATGGGTACACCCTTTGTGCCACGGCTTTGGTCGATCCTGAAAGTGCACGATGTGGGGGTCGGTGCGGGCGGCCTCAATTACCGAGGCCGGATAGAGGAGGTGGGCGCCGTGTTGATCGTCGAGCAGCGGCGTCTGCTGGTTGAACGTCGGCTCGAGGGCGAACCACTGCTCGGAGGTTGTGACGTTGAGCGCTTCCTGATCGAGGCACGGTCCACAGCGGCCGGACAACAGATAGTCGATCGCCTTGGCTTTCACGTTCGTGTTTCTCCACTCGTCGGTGTCCACGACCAGAACGCCGGAGTTGAAATAGTGCGACCGGGGATCGAGTCCGAGTTCGCGCCAACCATCCACGGCCCCGCGGGTGGCGATCGACGGGAAGTTGACCGAACGGACGGCGCCGAACACGGCACCTTCGAGATCGACGGTGAAGAGATGGCTGAGGTCACGGCGGACCAATACGTCACCGTCTAGGTAGACCACCCGGGACGTGGAAGCGGGAACAAGGTCGGCGACGTGCAGTCGAAAACATGCCGCATCGGGGAGGTGCGAAAAGGCTGAGGCTCCGACGGAGAAGTCGCTCATGTCGTGCCAGGAGATGGTGAAGTCGCGATCGGGGAGAGAGGCAATGATGTTGTCGATCGCATCGAGGGAAATCCCGTTGTGCAACACGGAAATGGCGAACGGTCCGCCACCATGCAGAAGCAGCGAACGGAGCGCCACCGACGTGGGCATGGCGAAGTTCTCGTCGGTGGCGACAATGACGTGGTGTGGCGACGGCATGATCATGAATCCCTGGAAGCGGGTTGATGGCGAGGGTGAAGCGCGGAGGTGGTCCGGAAGAGACCGTCGTACGCTGCAGCCGCGTTGGTGCGCAGGTGCCAAAGTGCGAGTGATGGGCGGAGCGGCAGGTTCACGAGGGGTTTGCCCAGAAGCCGGACAAGTACGGTGGCAACGATTGCTCCCCAGGCGTGGTCGCGACGCAGAATGCGCAGCAGATTTCGATGGCGGTAGTAGTGCCGCCAGGAACGGGGGGCGAGTGCGGCGGACACTCGAGGCTGTCGACGACTCGAGACACTTCGGAACAGGGTGCTGGCGACGCGAAGCCCGTAACCGTGACGGGCCAATCGCCGTCCGATTTCGAGGTCATCGAAGCCCCAGAAAAGATCGGGGTCGAACACGTCCGCATCGCGCAATGCGCCAACGCGGTACACGGGAAGCCAGCCACCGTGAAGGTGATCTGCCGGTTCCGTGTCGGTGTTGCCTTCCGGCCGGGATGCAATCACGCCGGTTCGCAGGTTGAGCTCACCGCCGCGCAGCCCAATCCCGGCGACCGTTGGGTCGGTGACCGTCGTATCCGCCAGCGCGACCAGGTCGTGCAGGATTGTTGGTGACGGGGGTGGATCGTCGTCGTCAAGAATCACAACGAGGTCATCCGATGCGGCGAATTCGTCGATCGCCTTGAACGCCTCGGCATACCCGCCCGCCGGACCAAGGTTTCGTCCCGGCGTGACGATATCGATCGTCATGGAGTCGCCGAGTCGATGTTCCGCCACGATCGAGGTTGTGGTGTCGCCCGCGCCGTTGTCGACGATGACCAGCCGATCGAGCGCGGCGCTGCCATTGGCGAGAACGTCGAGGGATCGGTGCAGATCGTCAGGGCGCTCGAATGTACACATGGCCCCGATGACCGTTCGATTCGTCACAGTCGCACCTTGTTGTGCACGACTTCCAGCGCACCGAGGAAGGCCTGAACCACGGTCGCGGGTCGGACCTCAGGGCGCTCGGCGTGTTCTCTCGCCGCTCGTTCAAGTTCGGTGTAGCGGGCCGGATTGGACCAGATTGCGTCGATCGTGTCGGTCCACTCGATCATGCTCGCATCGGAGGAGAGGCACACGCCTCCTGGTCCCACGGCTTCGACCAGACCCGGCTGATCGGTTGCGATGACCGGGATGCCGTTCGCTTGTGCCTCGAGTACAACCCGGGGGCGGTTGTCGATCTGGTGCGGAACAAGCAACAACCCCGTGTCTCGGAAGATGGAGGCAGGCTCGGTGATGGGCCGGAAGGTGACGTTCGGATTGCCCGCCAGAACGGAATCAACCGCGCGCCGTTGTGGCGCCGTGAGTGGCCACGACTCCTGAAGGATGAACGGGGTTGTCGGAAACGTCGAAGCCAGCTCCGGGATCAAGTCCAATCCGTGGCTTTCGATCGGGTTGATCAACATGATGGCGTCGCGGCTCGTGACACACGTGGTCGCCGACGTGTCCGTCACCGAAGGGATGTACAGCGCCTTCGTGTTACGCACCCGTGCTGCTCGTTGCAGGGTTCGGCTGTTCGCGAGCACAAGTTCGTGGGGCGGACGGTGATCGAGGTGGCCCAGCGCCTCAGCCTCCCGCAGGTACAGGACCGATGGAATCTGGAGTTCTGCACAAGCCTGGCGAATCGTGCGCCATGACGGTCGCGCAATGCTGGATCCAACAACCACCTGCGGTTTGAAGTCCACCACCAGCTCGGTGAACGCGTTCTCGGGCGCAAGGCTGACGCGCACGTCACCTGCTCGGCTGTCGTCGTGGCGCGCATGGCGACCGGGAAGTGATCGCAGTCGTTCACTTGCCGACCCAAGCACGCCGCGGTCATGAAACCGAACCGATACGTCCCACAGCTGTTCGTGCAGGAACCGTTGAATTCTGCCGCCTTCACCGTCATCGACAAGCATGAGGGTTCGCACCCCGTGGGTGCGGAGGTGCGCGTCGAGTTCTCTTTGGCTTCGCCCCGAACCGCCAATTGCGGTGGACGAGACGAAGAGAATCCGTTCTACGGCTTCGGGTTGGGTACCGGTGTTCATCACGGTGCCAGTCGGCGCGTCGGCAACGTTTGTGAATCAAACGACCCAGATGCCTGGGCCGGTCGAACCCGCCCGGTTAGAAGAGCTCGATGTCTCCGGGAGACCAGTCGATCGGTTGTGGTACGGCGTCGAGAGAGCCGATGGTTCTCATCGTGAGCACGGGACCGACCAGCGACGTCGTGATCGCCCCGGAGAAGTTGGTCGGGGTGAGTGCGTGATGGGCGCCCACCGCGTTCATTGTCTCGGCCAGAACGGAGCGAAGTGACCGGGGCGACGCGGCCCCGATCTGGTGGGCAACCACGAGCTCGACCGCGTCTCCCCGGCGTCGGGCGCGGACGATCAGGTACCCCGCGTCCGTTGGTACTGCCCGGTAGGTGATGGGTCCGGCCGCGAAGCGCCAGCGCAGGGTGTCGGCCGTGTGATCGGTGGTCCACGCCGTTGCGAAGGGACGGGCAGAAAAATCAGGCAGCTGCGAGAGAGCGTCGTCGATCGAGATACCTAGTGATGGGGTGATGATGGAGGTCTTTGTCGCGGGTGTGCGGTTCGCGATCGATCGACGAACGCCCCGCACGCCGGCAAAACGAACACCGAACGCGATGCGGCCGTACTCCTGCCACCCCAACTTGAGGTAACCCGGCCGACTCTTGTCGTTGGGGGTGTTGAACACGAGATCGGCGTCGCCGTCCAACTCCCGTATGGCTTCGGTGGTGAGTTGGGTGAACAACCCGCGGCCCTGAGCTGACGGATGGGTTGCCGTATCGACTGCGCGGACCGCATGCACAACTTCGGTACCTGAACGAAACCGCCACCTCATCATGGGGCGCACGGCGTTGATGCCGTCATCGGACTCGGAGACCAGAAGAAACGAGGGGCCGAACGCGTTGTCCACGTGTTTCCAGCGGAACACAGCTTCATCGAAGCTCGGGTCGCTCCAGCCCAGGGCCTCTCCACAGACGCGCAGTATGTCCGGCAGGTCATCGCGTGTGGCCGGTCGGATGTGATCAGTGGACACGGCCGGAGCGTAGCCCCCGATTGCACCCATCCTGTCGTATGGGCCGTTTGACTCATGGTCGCCGGGCTTCGGCCGATGGGCGGAGTGTGAAGACGATGATGCTGCGCGGCGACGACCCGTCAACGCTGCTCCGACAGACGGCAAAGAACGCCTTGATCCGCCTGGATTCCGTGGTGCCGACACCAGCCGATGGTGTTGTCACCCTCGCGTACCACCGCGTTGGGCGACACACCAGCAGCGCCGTCGATTTGCCCCGCGAGGTCTTTGCTCGCCAAATGGCCCACGTCGCGACCCGGACGGATCTGCTGACGCTGGATGCCGCGGCCCGGCTGCTCACGCCCCCCCACGACCCGCGGATCACACCCAATCGACAGGTTGTTCTGACCTTCGACGATGGCACCAGCGACTTCATCGATGAGGTTCTTCCGGTGCTCGTGGAGCTGCAGCTGCCAGCGACGCTCTTCGTGGCTACCTCGTTCATCGACAACCAACGGTCGTTCCCCGAAAATGGAACGCCATTGACGTGGAACGCACTCCGCGAGTGTGTCGCGACCGGTCTGGTCGATGTGGGAGCACACTCCCACACCCACCTGCTTCTCGATCGTGCGGACGACATGACGATCGATCTCGAACTCGACGTCTGCAACGCCCGGATCGAGGACGAACTCGGTGTGACCCCATCACACTTCGCCTATCCCAAGGCGGTGCATGGTTCGACCTATGCGGATCTCGCGGTTCGTGAG
This sequence comes from Acidimicrobiales bacterium, assembly GCA_004282895.1. GTDB lineage: Bacteria > Actinomycetota > Acidimicrobiia > Acidimicrobiales > SHLQ01 > SHLQ01. The sequence goes on along the minus strand of SHLQ01000018.1, from coordinate 7,901 downwards.
CGCTACCGCACCGCATCCATCGCCGGCACGCGCCCGAACGTCGTCGGGCGTACCGATCTCTGGCGGCTACATCGTTCACCAATTCAGGCGACCGATGGGTTCGACGGATTCCTGCTCAAGGTCAACGGCGGCATGCGACTCGAAGACGATCTTCGCCGTGCCGCCAACAAGATTCGATACCGAGGTAAGAGATCATGACGTCCACAAAACCGCGCCTCGTGCACGTCACGACCACCGACGTGAGCCTCGACTGGCTGCTCTCGCCTCAACTCACAGCGTTTCGCGAAGAGGGGTTCAATGTCACTGCCGTGTCGGCGCCTGGGCCACACGTGGAAGCGATCGAGGAACTGGGGATTCGCCACGTTCCGATTCGTTCGTTCACACGTCGAATGGATCCCTTCGCAGACATCCGGGCCGCACGAGAGCTGCACGGTGTGCTCGGCGACATCGGGCCACACATCCTGCACACCCACAATCCGAAGCCTGGGGTAATCGGCCGTATCGTGGGTCGCCGGCGAGGTGTGCCCGTGGTCGTCAACACCGTCCATGGCTTGTATGCACAACCATCCGACCATCCCGCCCGCAGGGGGGCGGTGTATGCCGCCGAAGCGGTCGCCATGCGATTCTCTGACGTGGAACTCGTGCAGAACATCGAAGATGTGCGCACCCTGCGACAGCTCGGAGCACCCAGAGACAAGCTCATCCACCTTGGGAACGGCATTGACCTTTCCCGGTTCAGTCGTTCGACCAGTACTCGGGCCCGCGGCCTTCGACTTCGTCGGACGCTCGGGATCTCTCCCGACGCCGTCGTCATCGGGATCGTCGCCCGTCTCGTCCATGAGAAGGGATATCCTGAGTTCTTCGCGGCCGTCGATGATCTGAAACGAGCCGGATATGAGACCGCCGAGTTTGTCGTCGTTGGCCCCCATGAGCCGGGGAAGTCAGACTCCGTCGACCGCGAGATGATTCGCCGGGCCGAGAAGAACGGCGTCCACTTCCTTGGTCAGCGCAACGATCTCCAGGACATCTATCCGGCGTTCGACATCTTCGTGCTTCCCTCGCACCGGGAGGGATTCCCACGCGCCGCCATGGAGGCGAGCGCCATGGGTGTGCCCATCATCGCCACCGATATTCGAGGCTGCCGCCAGGTTGTTTCCGACGGTTTCACGGGCACCCTTGTGCCCGTCAAGGACTCGCGGGCTCTGGCGCGGGCGATCGCGCAACTCATCGACTCACCCGGCACGAGAAACGCGATGTCCATCGCCGCAACTCGTCGTGCCAAACTGCGCTTCGACCAGAACAAGGTCATCGAACTCACGCTCAGCGTGTATCGAAACCAGCTCCGAGCAGCGGGATTTGTCGGTCCTCAACCGGAACCGATCATCAACCTGCGATACGCCAACTCGATCTCTTTGGTGGACACCCCCGCGTCGAAGCGCGACGCCGTGGACGCCGCAGCCTGAGCCAGTTGGGCCCGCAGCTCGGGTTCGCGAAGAAGCCGAATCCACGAGTCCGCAAGGGTCGCGGCGTCATCGATAGCGACGAGCAGGCCGTTGCCTTCGTGGGTAACCGCCTCGGGAATTCCGCCGGCGCGGGTGGCGACGACCGGTAGACCGAGTGCCAAGGCTTCCATGACGGAGACGGGCAACCCCTCGTGTCGCGACGAGAGTGTGAATACATCGAAGCTTGTCATCACCCGGGTGGCATCGGCGCGGTACCCCGTCACGGTGACGCGTTCGCCCAACCCGGCGTCGTGCACGGCCTGTCGAAACGCCGCGAGGCCGGGCCCCTGTCCCACGACAACCCAGTGGATCGTCGGATCGGCCGTGGCGGCCATGGTCACCGCGTCAAGGAACACGTCGTGGGCCTTCTCCGGCCGGAAGTTGGCGACAATACCGACCACGAAACCCCGAAGCCCCAGTTCCTGGCGAACGTCAGCCCGGCACGCAGTGAGGTCCTGGACACTCCGAAGTGGGATCCCGTGGTGGATGACCTGCACCTGATCTCTGACCCGTGGCGAGACAGATTCGCGCACCTCGTCCGATACCGCAATCGTTACGTCGTCGAACCGGTACGTCGCCCGGTTGGCTGCACGGGTGAGCGGATGGTGTCGGGGCCATCGGTTGTGTTCGGTCGTGACGATGTGCGCCGAGAAACCACGCAGAAGTCGCAACGATCTCAGCGTGGCGGCAACAACGGGGGAGTGCACATGAACGACGTCGAACCCACCGTCGCGAACATGTGCAGCGAGTGTGAGTGGCCACCGCGGACCATCGAGCAGCGTTACCGGGACACCCTCCTCCTCAAGCAGTGGGACGAGATGATCCTTGTAGTCGAGCAGGTACACCACCTCGTACGAGAAACGGTCCGCGTCGCGTTCGAGCACCTGGTTGACGATCAATCGCTCCGCCCCACCGGGACCAAGCCCTTTAACGACGTGAAGAACCTTGATTTCTGAGCTCTCAGACGGGAACTCTCCGTTCACCACATCTCCCCAGTCGTTTGGCTCACGACATGGGTCATTCGGCCGATGAGAACGTGAGGCGACCGGATCGTTTGGTCGACCGCACTACGAGGTGTTCGAACAGCAATGGGATCACGGGCAGTAGCCGACAACACAATGAAGGAATCCTCCCACGTGGACGGGTCATCCCTTGTGATTGACGATCAACCAATAATCAACCCAGGAACCGAGCGTCGGCACGCCCCCGATCACGTCGACCCCGTCCGGGCCGCACGCAGCATCCTGCGCCGCTGGCGGCTCCTTCTCCTGATCATGATCATCGGGACCGCGCTGGGGTGGCTCAGCGCGACCGTCGCCGATGAAGCCGACACGGCCCCGGTCGAAGTTGACCACTACCAAGGCACCCACGTGCTTGTCGTCGACGGCAATGTACCCACCGAGCAGACGACACTAAGTGTCCGCAACCTCAACACGCTGGCCAAACGGGTCACGGTGGGGCAGGTGCCCGACGACGTTGCCGAGACCCTGTCGATAACCGCCGCACAAGCACGGTCTCAGGTACGGGTTGTCATTCGTTCAGACAGCGAATCGATGGACATCATCACCGTCGCGGAGACTCCAGCGATGGCGGAGATGCTTGCAGACACCTACGCCGCCGAGCTGTTCAACTACCTCAACGCGGAGGCGGAGAGTTTCGCGCAAGAGGGCCTCGCATTGGCCCAAGGTCGCCTCGACGAGGCGGAAGCGAACCTGCAACGGGTTCGATCCGAACTACGCGTCGCCAGACAAGGCGAGAACGCGGACGCCATCGATCTACTCGAACAGGACGAGGAGCAGTTTCTCAACGCACGAGTCTTCGCCAATGCGGCGTTGCTCGATGTTCGTGCTGACGGTGTCCCCGTCGTGCCGCTCGAGTCGCTGAAACCCGCCGCCGACGACGCCACGATCATCAGCTCCGGCCGTTTCAACGGCCTCGTCGACCGGGCATCGCTCGGACGAAACATCGAGGTGCTCTTCGGCGATGAAGTCGAGGAGGGGATGTCGAACGGCGCGTTGTCCGCAGTAAGTTCCCGAATCCCTCAGGGTCACCTCCCACGTATGCTCGCCGGCCTTGGCCTCGGCGCACTCGTGGGTCTGTTCGTGCTCGTACTCCTCAATCGCATCGACAATCGGGTTCGCTCGAAGGCCCAGGTGGAGCGGTTGCTCGACCTTCCGGTTGTGGCCGAGATCCCCAATGTCGGCCGGCGAAAGCGTCGCCGCACCGAACTGTTGAGCGTGTCCAACCCGCGCAGTCGGTTCGCGGAGCAGTACCGGGTGCTCGCATCCACGGTGACCTACGCCCGCCGATCGCGCCCAAATCGACACAGCCAGGTTGTGCTCGTTACCAGCCCCGGGCCTGCCGAAGGAAAGACGACCACGGTCGCCAACCTCGGCGCAATGTTGGCCGAAGCCGGCCAGTCCGTGCTCATGATCAACTGCGACTTCCGACGACCTCGCCTGCACCTCCACATGGGTGCCGACAGTGAACCGCGCGACGTTCACCCCACCGAGATCCCCGACATCGAGCTGATCGCAAACGTCACCGAGAACCACGATGCCGCGCCGACGGAGGTTGTTGCTGAACAGCGGGAGCTGATTCGCAAGGCCCGCCAGTTCTACGACCTCATTCTGATCGACACCGCACCACTGCTCGCCACCAACGATGCGGTGGACCTTCTGGATCTTGTCGATGATGTCGTGCTCGTCCTCAAGGCAGGAAAGACCACGGCGCATGCGGCCGATCGGGCGTCGGAAATGCTCGAGCGCCGTCGTTCTCACGTCCTCGGTGTCGCCATCACCGGTGTCGATTCCCGCAGCTCCGACGACTATTACTACTACCACGGCTCGTACTACTACGACGGCGACGGAAATCGCCGGAATCGTCGTGCCGCAAACAAGAACGCGAAGCGCGAACGTACGCTCCTTCGATTCGGCCGAAAGCGCAAGATCACACCGCTGGAAGACCCCGCCACTGAATGCGAGGACGAAACCATGGTTGATCTTGACGAGGGGGAATCTGCGAAGGAAAGGGTTCGCTAGTGGCGGCAAGTGATTCCCAGGTCGCGGACATCCGGATCGAGCACGCAGACGACATTCGCGTGATTCCCCGGCCGAGTGAACGCCGTCGCACCAACGATGACGTCATCATGGTTGATGTTTCCGCAACGACGGACGGTGCGCCTCGACTCGATCGAGATGAGCGCGGGTTCGGGTTCGTACTGCTGATCGCCGGCACAGCCGCCGCCATTGCGTTCGGTGCATTGGGGCTCACGGGTGCGTTGCCCACAACCGCCGGACTGTTCCTCGTCCCCGCGTTCCTGATCGGCAACTGGTTCGTGCTCAACCGCTTCGTGCGCAACGTTGCCGGAGCCGGTTTCGTGACGATCGCGACCGCGGGTCTGGCTCTGCGATATCTCGCCGCCGCGCCTCGGATGTATGGCGGCGTCGATTCGTTGGATTACCAGGTTTCGGGCGAACGGCTTGCGACGAGCTTTCGATCGTTCGACTTCATCGTCGATACCGGCCGATCCATCCCGGGAACCGGCTCGTTGCGGTACCTGGCTGGCATCGTGAACGTCCTCACCGGATCACATTTCCTCGCGACGTTTCTTGTATTCACCTCGTTGGCGCTCTGGGGCCAGGTGTGGTTCCTGTTGTCCTGTCGCCCCGTTCTGACACAAAGACAGTTCCGGCTGGCCACCATGCTTCTGATGGTGTGGCCATCGCTCGCGTTCTGGCCTTCCTCGATCGGCAAGGAGTCCGCCGCGTTGTTCGGTCTCGGCCTGGTGGCGCTCGGGGCGTCGAAGCTGCTCCGACGTGAACTTGCAGGCCTGCTGATCCTGGTGATGGGTATTGCCGCAGTCGGTTTGATACGCCCGCACGTTGCGATGATTGCGCTCGCGGGTCTCCTGGCCGGAGCGTTGGCTCGCCAAACCGGATCCCGCAAGGGTCTTGGGGGACAGGTAATTCTCGTCGTCATGGTGACGGTGGGAGCGATGCTGCTCACGGATGCCTCCGCCAGCCTCTTTGGCTTGGAACAACTCGACGGTCTTCAGGATGTGACCGCTGCACTCGACTTCACCCAAGACCGAACGTCACAAGACCAATCGCAGTTTGTTGCCCCAAGAGTGGAATCCGTCGTTGACTACCCCTGGGCATTCGCAACCGTCATCCTCCGGCCCTTCCCGTGGGAGGCTGACAGCGTGACCGCTCTCATCACCGGACTGGAGGGGATGGTCCTGCTGGCATTGCTGCTCATCGCAATCCCTGGTCTCATCGCGGAAGTCGGTGCAATCTTCACGCGCGGCATTCTGCTCTACAGCGTCGCGTTCACTGCCATCTTTGTCTTCCTCTTCTCCGCCGTGGGCAACTTCGGCATTCTCAGCCGGCAGCGAGCCCAGGTGCTCCCGTTCGTCTTGCTCATTGCGGCCATTGGCCTCGCCCACGAGCGGTACACCCGCACCGAAACGAGCGCGGCCCGATGAGTGAACTCGAAATCGAGATATCCGCATCACCCGAAGTGTTCTTCGGCGTCGTTGGTGACAGCCTCCTGTTGTTCGATCCTCGAGATCGCCGACTACATGTTCTGAATAACACGGCGGCGATGACCTGGGCATTGACCGATGCGCCAATCACAGCGCTCGCGATCCTGGAGAACCTCGCGGCACACTTCGACGTGCCCGTGAGCCAAATCGAAGATGAAGTTCTGTCGGTACTCGGACAGCTCATCGACGCTCGGCTTTGTGTGGTCGGTGAGTCCACCGCCGAGGTGGTTCCTCACCAACCGGCCGTTTCGCGCAACCCGGACTTCGAAGCGAAACCGACGACCCTCGGGCCGTATATCGCGTTGGGCGCGATGGCCGTCATCGATGTGAGCGACAAGCGGCTCCATGACGAGCTTGGTCGAATACTCCAGCCACTTCTTAATCTCGATGTCGACCCGCTCGCGAGCGATCGGTTGCTGCACTATCGCGTGGAGCGGGCCGGCGACGGGTTCAACCTCTCTCTGAACGGAGAAACCCTCGCACGCGGGACAACCCGAGCCACCTGCAAACGTTCGTTGTTGTCCAACCTCAACTCGGGACCGTTGTCGTTCGTCGCCTACTCCATCGTGATGCACGCCGCCGGCGTGGAGATCGACGGACGGATCATGGTATTTCCCGGGAAGAGCAATTCGGGCAAATCCACGCTCGCGACGCGGCTCCTCAGCCGAGGAGCGGCGTATCTGAGCGACGAGGCACTGCCGGTCGCCATGTCGAATCTCTCCGTTGGTGTCTACCCGAAGTCGTTGTGCCTCGACGCGGGAGCCCAGCGGATCTTCCCGATGTTGGATCCGCAGACACCTGACGCGGTTGCCGACTCCAGCTGGGACGTTGATCCTGAACAGATCGGTGATGGCGGCGTTTCGCATGGAGGCGCAATCGATGCACTCGTCTTCCCCACCTTCAAGACGAGCGCGGTCGACGCCTCGCTAGAGCGGCTCGATCCTGTCGACGTCGCTCGCCAGCTGTTGGCCAACACGTTTGACTTCGTGCCGCTTGGGCAACCTGCATTCGCCGTGCTCATACGTATGGCAAATACCATTCCTGGCTACGCGCTCTCCCACGGCGGACGGGGCGAAGTCGAGCTCATCGAAGAACTGTCCGCATCCCTCGGCCAAGTGACAGATGCCACGGAGTCACCCGCAACGGCACCTGCCGAAGCCGCCACCGACTAGTCGCGTATCGCTCGGCGATCGCCGTCGTGACGTACTGCGTCGGCAATCGGTTCGCCCCGCGCCGCACGCCGAGCCCGTTTCGTTTGGTACTGGTTCTCATCGGCGGCCCGAAGCAGATCGCTTCGTGTCGGGACGTCGGCTGATGCGAACGCGATCCCACACGAGATCGACCGGGTTTCGTTCGGACCGCCCGACCGCGCGAAGAGTCGTTCGATCGTGTCCGAAACCTCATGGGCGGTGAGCAACGCGCCGCCATCGATGACCACACAGAACTCATCTCCACCAATGCGACAAATCGTCGAACGCTCCGGATCGCGGATGGCCGAGCGCAACGACGCCGCCGCGTCGATGAGGAGTCGATCACCTGCTTCGTGGCCGAGACCGTCGTTGACGATCTTGAGCCCGTCGACATCACACATGATCACGGCACAATCCTGACGATCGACGGGGTCGCGGCGGAAGATCTCGTCGAGAACCGCGTAGAGCACGTGGCGGTTGGCCAGGCCGGTCAGCTGATCTCTCAACGCCATCTTCTCGATTTCGGCCCATCGTTCCGTATTCGTGAGTGCGCTGGCGGTCTCGGTGGCGATGTGGCGAAGGATCGAGACGTCATGATCATCGAACGCGGGCTGGTCGATCCGACGCGCGGCCGACAGCTCCCCCCACGTCTCGTCGTCAACA
>SHLQ01000133.1 GCA_004282895.1 Acidimicrobiales bacterium | reverse complement strand
AGCGCGTCAGCGAGTTCGAGTGCTCTTTGGCTCAAGTAGGCAGGGGCTCACGGCCGCGTGGGACGATTCTTGCGGTCCGACAACTGCTTGACGAGATGTTTCGCCTGGGTCAGCCACTCGTCCCTCTCCAGTCGGCCGGCAAGGAACTCAGGGCGAACCGTTTCCGGTTCCTTTCTCTCACGGGAGGCGCCAAGCCGCTTGCGGGAGATCTCGAGCTCTCTTCGAACAGCAAGAAGCTCGCTTGAACGAGCCCGCAGGCTCGCCTCCAACTCAGTGACGCGATCTCTCGACGAGACGAGATCACCGCTCAGTTGGTCGTTCGAGCGTTCCGCTGCAGCGAGACCGGCTCGGGCTGATTCGGCGTCAGCGGTTAATGCGCGAACCCGGCCGGTCAGCTTCTTTCGTTCGTCCATCAACTTCTCCTGGTCAGACCGAACGGCTTCCAGCTCGGTCTCGGCCTTGCGGAGATTTGCGGACAACGCGTTCCACTCGACTCGACTCACTCTCCTCCGCCGCCATCGGTGAATGAGATAGCTCAGCACATACCCGACCAACAGGGCGAGCAGAAGGGGAACCAGGATTTCGATCAGGGCGTAGCGCATCTATGCGAACTCCTTGTGAGCGGTGGTAGATGAGTGGTTGTTTCTCGCAACGTTCACTCGAACGTCTCCATTGCGACGAACTCGACTCTGCGATTCGTGGACCGGCCGTCCTCGAGAGCATTGCCTTCGATTGGATCAGTCTCGCCGTAGCCGACGCCGCGAATCCGTGCGGCGTCGACGCCAGCCCAGATCAGGTAGTCCCCCACCGCGTCTGCCCGTCCTTGCGAGAGCTGCAGGTTGTAGTCATCCGCGCCCTGAGAGTCTGTGTGGCCGCCGACCTCCACGACCGGGCGTTGGTAGCGCTGCATCGCGTCGATCACTTTGTTGAGTGTTCCGGCAGCGTTTGGACTCAGGTCGGCGGCATCGCTCTCGAAGCGTACGTTTTCCCTGATCTCGTCTTGGAGGGCCACCAGCTCAGCCTGGAGCAGAGCAACCTCCTCCGCAAGGGTGTACTGGGGTTCTGCGATGCCGACCTCACCGCTCACGCGAAGCCCGACCTGCTCCGCGGAGTCGACAGCAATCATCGTCGCTTCATAGCGGCTGGCGTCGATGGCCACAGCGTTGAGAATGAGATCCTCGTCCGTGAGTGCCAGCTCGGCGCTCTCGAGACCGGCGAACGTGGCCATCGTCGTCGCGAGCGCAGCGATCCGAGAGCTCGGATCGTCGACGACAGAATCCAACTCACTGATTCGGAGGCCGCTCGCAACACCGTCATCGCCAACGACGGACGCAGCGGTTTCTTCGAGTTGGTCGCGATCACCCTCGCTGAAGACCGTTCCCCTGAGCACGATGCCGGCTCCGTCGTACGCGACGTCGACATCGAGAGACTCCAGGGCCGGAGCAATCACGGTGACGCCGCTGCCCGACGCAGACCGAAGGGATGCAGCCGCAATCGCATCTGCAGCGAGAATGTTGCCGGTCACCTCACCCTCATCGCCGAGCGTCAGATCAGCCGTAGCAATATTTGGAGGAGAGAGTTCGCCCATCAGCTTTGTCAGCTTGGAGATCTGTGCATCCGCGTCGGCCGACGATGGCTCGAGGTCCGAGACCACGAGCTCGTCGACCACGCTGAGGCCACGCCCAACCGCAGCTCGCAGGAGTAGCGCCTTGTGGGTTTGTGTCGGGACTGTGCCCAGGAGAACAATCTCCTCACGGTTCGCGGCAACCGTTACGTCGACAGCTCCACGTTCCCCCGCGACAGCAGTGACATCTGCATCGCGGATGCCGGCGTCGTCCTCGAGGACGCGTTCGATCTCCGCCGCTGGTACGCCTGGCGGCAGTACACCGCCGACGAGGAGATCGCGATAGTCCGCCTCATAGGTAAGCCCACCGATTTCGGTCCCTTCCGGCAGACTTCTGCTCAGGATCGAGGGGGCAGATTGCTCGATGTCGTCCTCGATGTGTTCGAGCGCCCAGTAGAACGCCGCCACCACAAGAGCGATGACGGCGAGCGGAGTGAGCCACCATCTGAGTCTCCGCCACCACGAACGAGGCGCGCCCGGTGGTCGATCGAGGTCAATCAGCTGCGAGCGTCGCCAGGAGGCATTGCGGTGGCTGCCCGTGACGTCCGGTGCGACGCCAGCGCGACCCTGGAACGGGGTCACGACGGCTACGTGTTCGTGGTCATGCGCCATGGATCTCATTCCCTCGCGCTCGTGGTCGCCCGACCATCCCGACACTTCCCACAATGACTCCTCCACGAATCTGACGTCTGCGCGAGCGAAATAGTCGCGACAAATGCGTTTGTAGCCCGAGCGCCGCGGACGCGAGCCTGGTGCCGTGGAGAACGAACACGTTCGATAACGAACGCAGTACGGTCGTTCCGTGTCAGCAGGAAGGATCGACCACTTCTCCGTCGGTGTTCTCGGCCTGCTCACCATCTGCTCGTACGGGGTTTGGTACTACTCGTTCGGCGTCCTCCTCGAACCAATTCGCGTCGATACCGGCTGGGGCGAGTCGACGCTGGCCGCCTCGTTCTCGGCGGGAACCGTGCTCATTGGCCTCTCGGCGCTCTTCGGCGGCCGCCTCCTCGATCGGGCAGGACATCGCCCCGTTTTCCTGATGGGCGCCCTGATCGGCGGTGCCGGATTGTTGATCGCGTCTTTCGCCACGAATGTCTCCGTGTTCTTCGTGAGCTCAGCAACAGCCCTCGGCGGGTTTGGGGCACTGGGTTTCTACCACGTCACGATGGCGACCGCCGTGCGGTTCAACCCGGCGGATTCATCCCGGGCGATCGCAGTGCTCACGATCTGGGGCGCACTGGCTTCGGTGGTCTTTCTGCCTTTGAGCGACGCGCTGGTCGAGGCACTCGGCTGGCGCTCAACCGTTCGGGTGCTCGCTGCGATAGGGATCGGAGCGTTCGTGGCTGCTGCTGCGTTGTTGCCCGGCAACAACCGAGAACCGACGAACGGGCCGCGGCCTTCCGTGGCCGACGTGTTGATCGCAACCGTGAGCTCACCAGCGGCTCGATGGTTCACGATTGCGGTCGCGTGTGGCGGAGTCGCCATGGCCACGTTGCTCGTCTACCAGGTGCCCGTGATGGTCGCCGCTGGTCTCAGTTCGACGACAGCAGCGACCATGGCCGGCGTGCGCGGATTTTGCCAGCTCGGTGGCCGCTTGCCGTTGGCGCCGATCGTTCAGCGCCTGGGCCGAGATCGTTCGCTTGTGCTCGCCTTTGCCGCGTTGATGGCCGGAGGCGCCCTCCTGGCCGTGTCCGGCACGATTTCCGTGGCCTTGCTGTTCTCGGTCGTTGCGGGTTTCGGCATAGGCGCCTTCAGCCCGTTGCAGGGAATGAAGGCCGAGGAGCTCTTCGATCGGGACGTGCTCGGCGCCATGATGGGCACGTACGGCGCAATACTGCTGCTCGCTGGCTCCGTCGGCCCGGTGACTGCAGGAATCATTGCGGAACAGACCGGTGAGCGGCGATGGGCGTCGCTCATAGTGGTGGTAGCAGCGACAGGAGCGCTGGTATCGACCATCCGATTGTCGCGGCTCCCCTGAGACCACTGACGATTGCTGTGCTCGCAGTACGCTCGCCCACGTGGCCAACCTTCCGGTTATCGACATTTCGACCTATAGGCAGAACCCGCACTCCGAAGGCTCGTTGACGGTCGCGGAGGCCCTGGTTGCGGCCTGCCACAACGTGGGTTTCGCCTACATCACCGGTCATGGCGTCGATCCTGCCCTTCACCAGCGGCTGTTCGAGCTGGCTGACTCGTTCTTCGATCTACCGTTGCCCCAGCGGCAAGCCCTTGCGATAGCAAACAGCGCTGCCTTTCGCGGATACACGACACTTGGCGACGAGCGAACCAACGGCACGTCAGACTGGAGAGAACAGATCGACTTCGGGCCAGAGCAACCGGCACCGAAGACGTTCGACGGCGCACCGTGGCTACGTCTGCGCGGACCCAACCAATGGCCAGCTGCCCTCCCCGACCTGAAGCCGACGATGCTCACGTGGATGGACCAGATGAACACGCTCGGCCTGACGGCGTTGCGGGCGTTGGCGTTCGGCCTCCGACAACCCGAGGACCGATTCGACCATGCCTTTCTTCCCGAGGCAGACACCCATGTGAAGGTGATCAACTATCCGCCGCGACCCGATGACGCCACGGAACAGGGTGTTGGCACCCATCACGATACGGGCGTGTTGACGTTCATCGCCCAGGACAGCGGGGGGCTTCAGGTCTCCACGGTCGACGGCTTCGTGGATGCCCCACCTCTCGAGGACGGGTACATCATGAACCTCGGCGAGATGCTGCAACGATCCACGAACGGCTATCTGCGCGCCACTCCCCATCGCGTTGTCAGCCCAATTGACGCGGCCCGTAAGTCGATTGCCTTCTTCTTCAACCCAAGATATGAATCGGTTTTCGAAGCGATTGAGCTCCCGCCAGACCTGGCTCGACACGCACCGGGCGGCGAGCATCAGATGATCGACGACGAGATCCACGCCGTATTCGGCGACAACAACCTTCGCACTCGGCTTCGATCACATCCCGACGTGGCAGCCAGACACTACGCCGACCTCATCTAGCTGCGACGTGTGCTTCCAGCTTGTCGAGTGCCATTCCCCAGCCCATTGCTCCGGGTGAGCCTGCGGGGACACCAACGTGGGTCATGGTCATCTTGGTGCCACCATCGGCTTCCTCGAGCTCGACAATGACTTCGGTCGATTCGGGGTGGTTAGCGGGCATGCCCATCGACTCGGGCGACATGACGTTGCCGTCGGCGTCGGACATGGCGTCCGTGTAGGAGAGCTTGCTGTGGGGGTCCACGGCGGTGAACTCACCGACGAACCACATTTGCATCTGTCCGTTCGGCGTCTCCATTTCCATGCAGATGTGGCGCTTTCCACCGACGCGAACGTCCATGTTGGCTACCGGTATCGATGCTCCCATCGGCCCGTACCACGCCTTGAAATGCTCCGGGTCGGCCCACATCTGCCAAATCAGTTCCACAGGCGCATCAAAGCTTCGCTCGATGACCACGGAGTTGTCGGTATCTGTCATGTCAGTTCTCTTTCGTTGTTTGGAGTTGTTGGAGATAGTCGCCCATCTGATCGAAGCGGGACTCCCACACCGGCCGATACTGCTCGGTCCACGCCGCCACCTCTTGTAGCGGACTGGCGTTGAGCGCACACGGTCGATACTGGGCTCGTTGACCACGAATGATCAAGCCCGCGTGTTCCAGCACCTTCAGGTGCTTGGATATGGCGGGCAGAGTCATGTCGAATGGTTCGGCGAGCTCGTTCACGTTCGCCTCGCCTTCGGTCAACCGTGCGAGAATCGCACGTCTCGTTTCGTTGGCCAATGCCGCAAACGTTTCCGAGAGGCGGTCTTCCCTACTGACTTCTGTCATTGCGTCGACCGCCTTACTTCACCAGTTGCTTAATTAACCTATTGGTATAGTAAGGACGGTAGCGGCCGGTGTCAAGCGCCGTTGTCACCCTCGTAGTGTTCGACCTTGGTTTGACCCTCGCGCATCTCCGAGACGGTCCGTTGTGCGCCCTCTATTGCTGCCTCGAGCTGCAGTGCGACCTCTTCTCGGTCACCGGTAAACGACACCTCCTCGAGGAAGGTCTCAAGGCGGCCAGCGCAAGAAGTCCGGTCAGCTGGCCGCGGGCTTCGTGAACCGACAGATCGTGTACGGGCGCTGGTCGCTGTCAGAATCAGCCGGCACATGGGTGCGACACGCAACAGGGTCCAGAGTGCCGGCGAACTCTGACACGAGCTCGCCCTCGCTGTATCGATCCACGTCGCGCCCGGCGCACATGGTCGGTCCGGCCGGCGCGAAGGTCGCGATCACGGCAGAACCGCCATCCTTCAGGCACTGCGCCAAAACCGATTTGTACGCGGCCCGTTCCTGGGGTTCCGTCAGGAAGTGGAAGGTCGCGCGGTCGTGCCACAGGCCGACTGCCTCATCACAGGAGTGAGAGCGAACGTCTCCCGCGACGCGGGTGATACGCGGATCCTGAGATGTATTGCTTGCTGCCGTCGTCGCGAGGTCGAGGACAGTTACATGTTCGTAGCCTCGCTCCACCAAGTGGTCAGCGAGCGTGCTTGCCCCTCCCCCAACGTCGAGAACCGTCGTCTCTGCGGGCATCAGGCCAAGCTTCGCGATATCGATCAGGGTGGTCGGGGTTTCCTCGTACCAACTCAGGTCGGTGACGGACGAGCTGGTGTAGAAATCGTCCCAGTCCCGAACCGGCATGCCGCTCTATGCGCCGAACAGGCGAGCCAGGAAGTTTGGTGACCGATCGGCCGAGGCCACGCCGCAGCTGCAGCGATCGGAGACCGGGACATCACCAAGAACGGCTTCGACGTGGGCGCCGCAGCCGCTCCAAGTTGGTTTGCCACAGGAATTGCACGTAATTCTTCTGCACATGGCGTTCAGTATAGCACTACTGGATCAATTGTACGTACAAATGTCTGGCCTACATTCAAACGATGGATCGAGACCTGAAACGTTGCCTGGGCCAGATGATGAAAGGTGTGCAGGTGGTGGCTTCCAGCCACGACGGGGTGACCCGTGGTTTCTGTTCCCATTGGGTGATGCAGGTTTCGTTCGACGAGCCGATCATGTTGGCCTCGATATCACCCAAACATGACACGTACGCGCTCATCGAGTCCTCGGGCTGGTTCACGGCGTCCAACCTTGCGGGTGACCAGGTGGACATCGGGCAGTACTTCTCCTACCCCGGCCGCAAGTTCAAGTACATCGCGCCTGAATGGCTGACAGAGGTCGACGGGTGGCCGGTTGTTCCCGACTGCATCTCGTGGATCAAGTGTGACGTCCTGGAGAAGCTGCCGACCGAGCTTGACCACGATCTGTTCCTGGCGAGGGTGTCGGAGTTCGGCGAGGGACGGCTGGGCGAGCCTCCCCTGCTCTACTCATCACGCCACGGTTGGCGGATCTCCGGTGAGAAAGCCCGGCAACCAGGGCGTTCGGTTCGTGATGAACTGCTCGAGCGCCTGGCGGAATCCGAAGCGGCGGAGGAGCCAAGTTAGAGAATCGGGTATGACCCGTCTTCGTCGTGGGTCTCGCGGCCAACGAGCGCAGGCGTGAATACACACACGATGCGCATATCGGTATTGGCGTGAAGCTCATGGCGATCGTGCTGGTCGAGCGTGTACATCGTTCCTGGCTTCAGTGAATACTCCTCCCCCGTGGCGACATCGAGCACGACACCCTCACCCTCGATGATCAGATTCGCCTCGATGTGGTTCTTGTACTCCATCAGCTGCGTGCGTCCTGCGGCGACGGTGGTCTGGGTCAGCGTGAACCCGACATCGTCCTCCCGTAGGAGATAACGCGAGCTGGTCCACACCCCTGGGTTCTCCTGATAGCGGCCCTGTGCTTTGAGGTCATCAATGGAGCGAACAATCATCCCAACGGTCTACCGCAAAACGCGAAACAGCGGCCCCACCGGAGCGGAACCGCTGTTTCGATCGAACGAAGTCTGACTAGCCGGCGCCCCCGGGGACGACAAACTTGAACCAGATGTCATCGTGGCCGGCTTGGTCGGCGGACCACATCCAGCTATCGGCCGTCGTCCAACCACCTGTGGTCGGGCTGCCGCCCCAAGTGCCACCGGCTTCGGACCAGAACGTCAACACATTCACCGGACCGTACGTTCCGGTTTCGGTGAGTGAGACTGTCCAATTCCCGGTGCCAGAGTTGTAGGTGTTGCCATCATGTTCGACTCGCAGGAGTGCGCCGCCGTTGCCTGCATCCCAGTCGATAGCGTTGACCAATACGACGTCGCCCGGCGCCAATGTGCCGCTCCACGAGCTCGTTGTTCCCCAATCGGCTCCCGAATCCACCTCGACACCGTTGACGTACACGGTGTGGGAGTTGTCCACGGCGCTATAGATCGTCGCTGCCGAACCCTCGGCGACATCGCTGATCGTGATCGTCACCGCCTGGCTATCGCTGTTGCCTTGCGGATCCGTGACAACAACGTTGATGCTGTAGCTGGTCTTGGTCTCGAAGTCCGGTGCGGCGTTGAACGTCACGACACCAGTGCTGGAGTCGATGCTGAGAGCGCCGGCATCTGCACCGGTGAGGCTGAAGACGAGTCCAGTGTCGCCCTGGGGGTCCGTGGCGCTGGCATCAATCGTTGTTCCGGTCTGGTTCTCCGCGACGGTCGGATTGCTGATAGCCGCCAGTACAGGGTCCTCAGCGATGTCGTTGATGTTGACCGTGACATCTGCCTGAACGGAAGCGCCCACGGTGTCAGCAACCTTGATCGTCAACGTGTAGCTCGTGGTCGTTTCGTAGTCGAATGGCCCGACTGCCGTCACGGCGCCCGTTCCGGAATCGACGGTGAACAGTCCTGCGCCGCCGGCTACCAGTGTCCAGGTTTCACCGTCGTTGGCGTCAACGTCGCTGGCCGATGGCTGCGTGCCATTGACGGTCGTCGAGTCCTCGTCGACATTGAGCGGGCCGACGATCATGATCGGCGCCTCGTTCACATTCGTGACCGTGACAGCCACATCGGTCGTGCCGGTCAAAGCCCCGGAGTCGGTGATAACGATCTGCACGTTGTACACGTTGTCGCCACCCGCATCACCGGGAACCTCGTAGTTCGGAGCCGAGGCAAAGGTCAAGACGCCTGTACCCGAATCGACCGAGAACCGGGCGGCATCGGCGCCGGCGAGGCTGTAGGCCAGCCCACCGCCGTTGTCGGTCTCACTCTCGGGGTCGGACGAACTTGCGTCGATCGTCGTTCCCGTCTGATTCTCCGCAACAGTGGCCGATGCACCAGCCGTGACCGACGGTGCCTCGTTGACATTCACAACGGTGACCGCGATGTTCTGCGTCGCCGTCAGTGGCTCGGTGCCACTGGTACCGCTGTCGGTCACCGTGACCTGAACCTCATAGACGTTGTCTTCGTCGGCTGAACCGGACGCCTCGAAGTCCGGCGCCCCGCTGAAGGTGATCACACCATCTGCAGCCAACAGGAAGCTTCCGTTGTCGGCTCCACCCTCGTTGGCGCTGAACGAGTACACCAGGCCGCCACCTTCGGTGTCGCCATTGGGATCAGTTGCGTTCACGTCAATGACCGCAATCTGGTTCTCGTTGGCATTTACCGTTGATGCGGCGACAATCGTCGGCTCGACGTTGACCCGCAGCGAGGCGGTGTCGGTGTCGGTGCTGAACGATGTAGCCAAGCCGTTCACCGTCGTGTTGAC
>SHLQ01000295.1 GCA_004282895.1 Acidimicrobiales bacterium | reverse complement strand
GAACCCGCAACCCCCGGTTTTGGAGACCGGTGCTCTACCAATTGAGCTACTGCCCTAGGTTGTGTGTTTGTTGAACGTACAGACGATATCAGCCTTCCCCCCACATGCCGCACCCACCCCATGGGTGCGCTGGACCTAATTCTGGGTTTTAACCTGCCGATGACGGTGGCATAGTTAGAGGCCGAACCTCTCGGGGTTTGGTGTACATCTGCTCCCTTAGCTCAGTCGGTAGAGCGTCTCCATGGTAAGGAGAAGGTCGACAGTTCAATTCTGTCAGGGAGCTCGGCTGATCGCCTCGGTGATCATCTGGCGACGTAGCTCAGTTGGTCAGAGCGCTCGACTCATAATCGAGAGGTCGACAGTTCAAGTCTGTCCGTCGCTACGAATACATGTCGGGGCGGTGCCCGACATCGGGCGCCGAGCCGACATGGGCAAATTCCGTAGGAATTTGCCCCTCGATCAATTGTCGAGACTTCCGCTCGACATCCGTGGAAGCACTCATGGTCGCTACACGCAGCTCCGCTCCCCTCCTTCGGCGGAGCCGGTGTCTGTGCGTATACAAACGCAAGGGGGAGCCCAGTCAACGCCAGCCGTATACGCACAAAAGGGCGCCTCGGGCGAGGAGGGGCCGGATTCACGCCGGGAGTTTTGGCGAAGCCAAAATCTCCAAGGAACCCGAAGGGTTCCCGGAGGCCCATGTAGATGACCGCGGATGTCGAGCGGAAGGCTCGACGTGTAATGGTCTCGACAAGTAAATCGTTTCTCGAGTTCTCACATGGCTCCCAATCGGGCCGATCAAGTAGGTGTGTGGATTGATCGAATAGTTACTGAGCTGCCGGAGGGACCCGATCTTCTCGAGCTCCACAGCCGACTCACCGTCATTGCCAGCCCGAACACGGAGCGCAGGCTTACCGTCTATGGCCAGGTGCTGTCCGCCCTTCAGGTGAAGCGCGGCAGCCATATCGAGGTGCGAACCGAAACCGGTGATCACCTTGTTGCCTTGCGATCAGACGATGGCGAGACCAGCCTGATCGACCCCACGCACGATCTTCCCGTCGCCCCCGAGGTCGAATCGCGTCTGGGACTGATCAGCCAGCTGAACGACCCGATCGAGATGAATCGGCACATCGAGTTGTGGCACGTCACGGTGGAGGGCCTTCGAGCTCGCGCCGAAGCCGACAACGACATGATCAACCTCGCCCAGTCGCCGCTTGATCAGCTGTGGGCCATTGCCAACCAGATCCAGGACAACCGAGACACCCTCAGCCACGCCGAGAACGAAGGCTCTTCGATCACCGAACAGGCACAGGAACGAGCCTCGAAGGAAGCCGAAGTCGACGAAGTATTTGCCGCTGTCGACGAGGCCGAGGACATGAACAAGCGCTTCCTGCTTGGCGCTGGTGTTCTGCTCGCTTTGGCAGCCGTCTCGCTGGCACTTCTCGGAACCATTGGTTTGTATCTCGCCATCCTCCTGCTGTTGGCTGCCATCGCTGCTGGCGTCTACGGCGCCAAGTTCACGCGAAACAGTTTGCTGAACTCCAAGCGGGATGAACTCGCCGAAGAGTTCGGGCACTCCGATCTCGGCGTGCAACTTGGTCGTGTGGATGAGCTCTTCAGTACCCACACCGTCCATCAGAAGCGTCGCAAGGCTCGTGAACAGCTCACCAGCGCACTACAGGTCTGGACCGAGTACGCCGGAAGGGTCCGCCCGGAGATCCTTCTCCGTGAGCGTCCTCGCATCGAAGAACTCGCCGGTCATATTCGTATCATCAACAACGAGCTTGCGGACAACGCCTCTCCCGAGGATCACGATCTTCTGCTCGGATTGGCTTCGCTGCTGGCCGAAATGAGCCGCAAGTTTCCGACCGAATGTGTACCTATGCTTTTCGATGACCTGTTCACCGAAATCCACCCGGAGTACCACGGCGTCCTTCGCGAGCTGATCGTTCGCGCCACTCACCGCCGTCAGGTTGTTCTCGAGTGCGCCTCGCTCGAAGTTGCCCGCTGGGCAGCGACCGAAGCCGTGGCCGGCAATGCCCTGCTGATCACCGATCAGGAGATTCCGGTGCAAGGCGAGGCGGTGGTCGCCCCCGCAGAAGCCGTCGCTGCGCACGCAAAGACGTCGACCGAACCAGAGGTCGTCTCCGATCAGGTCGCTGAATCACCCCAGTAACCTTTCGGGTGTGCTGATACGCCTCGCCGAACCATCTGATGCCGCGGCAATCGCGGAGATCTACAACGCTGAGGTTCTGGGCTCCACAGCCACCTTTGACCTTGTGCCCCGCTCCCTCGAAGCGCAACGGGAATGGCTCCGCGATCGAACCGGCGCCATGGCCGCGATCGTCGCAGTAATCGAGGACGACATCGCCGGATTCGCCTCACTTTCGCCATATCGCTCCCGCCCCGCCTACAGCACAACGGTCGAAAACTCGATCTACGTGCACACGGACCACCGGCGCAAAGGAATCGCGCAGGAACTCATGGCCGCGCTCGTCACCACCGCCCGATCACACGGGTTTCACTCCATGGTTGCCCGCATCGCCGACGGAGCACCCGCATCCGTTGCCCTGCACACCGCAGCCGGTTTCGACCTGGTAGGCATCGAACGAGAGGTAGGCCGCAAATTCAACCGCTGGCGAGACGTA
>SHLQ01000132.1 GCA_004282895.1 Acidimicrobiales bacterium | reverse complement strand
CGACGTGCCGTCGGCGTCGAAGTGGCGTGTCGGCGACGGATAGGCGCCGCCCAGCATGACGGCGAGCATCTCATCGATACCGTCGGCGGCGAGGGCGGCATCGATCGGTGCCGCAGCGAATGGTGCTCCCGCTGCCGCCGCAGTCAATTCAGCATCGACGCGGTGAATGAGCGCCTCGTGAGCCTGACGTCTTCGAGCCCAACCAACGTTGTGTCCCGCCGGGTGCCAGCTCCAGCATCCCTCGCCGACGTCAGCCGCCTCCAACTCGGAGCGAAGCCTTCCCGACCAGAGCCCGAGCACCTCGATGAGCTCATCGTCGCCCGGCCGAACCAACTCCGCAACCATTGTGTGATCCGCCGGTCGATTGGCCACGATCGACGTCCAGAAATACTGCACCTCAGCCAGATGCCATATCAGGTCGGCTGCGTCCCACTCCGGGCAGGTCGGGACGGGTGACGAAAGCCCGGCGCCCGCCTGGAGCGAAGTCACCACAGCGCGAAATCGCTCTGATTCACTGGCAACCACTTCCAGGTAGTCGAGCTCCTCGGCGACAGGCACGAAGCCACAGTACTGATTGGGCCGTTCGCTGACCTGCCGAACGCGCGCGGCGTAGTGTTGTCGCCATGGCGCTGTCTCTTGAACCGCACAACAAATTCCAGAAGCCAAATGGCCCGCTGCTCGTGGTTGTCGCCGACGGCTTTGGCTGCGCCCCCGATGATCCGAGCAACGCGATTTCCGAAGCGGAGACCCCAGCTCTCGACGCGCTGTTCGCCGATCGACTGACAACGGTGCTCGCGGCGTCGGGAACCGCGGTTGGCCTTCCGTCGGACGACGACATGGGAAACAGCGAAGTCGGCCACAACGCATTGGGCGCTGGGCGGATCTTCTCGCAAGGTGCGCTGCTCGTGAACCAGGCAATCGACGACGGGTCGATGTACGCGAGCGAGGTCTGGCAACAGGCGATTGCACGCGGACTCGCTGGCGGCACACTCCACTTCATCGGCCTGCACTCCGATGGCAATGTCCACTCCCACACTGACCATCTGTACGCGATGTTGCTCCGCGCAGCGCGCGAGGGTGTGCGGTCCGTCGCGATTCACATCCTGCTCGACGGGCGCGACGTGGCCGCGAGGTCGGCGATGCAGTACATCGACGCCACCGAGGGTGTGGTGGCGAAGCTCAACACCGAGTTCGGCGTGGACTTCAGGATCGCCTCCGGCGGCGGTCGTATGACCATCACCATGGATCGATACGAAGCGGACTGGCCGATGGTCGAACGGGGATACAACACCCATGTTCATGGCATCGGCCGCCAGTTCGCATCGGCTCGCGACGCGGTCAAGGTGATGTACGCCGAGTCGGACTCCGGTGACCAGTACCTCGAGGCGTTTGTTGTTGCCGACGAGGACGGGCAGCCGCGCGGGGCAATGTCCGACGGCGATGCGGTCGTCCTGTTCAACTTCCGCGGTGACCGTTCGATCGAGCTCAGCCGAGCATTCGAGGAAGACGATTTCGACGCGTTCGACAGGGGCGCGCGGCCGGACGTGTTCTTCTGCGGCATGTTGCAGTACGACGGCGACGCGCTCATTCCGAAGCTCTACCTCGTCGACCCGCCGCTCATCGATCAAACGATGGGGGAGTACCTGTGCGCGGAGGGTCTCCGAAGCTTCGCAATCAGCGAAACCCAGAAGTTCGGCCACGTCACCTACTTCTGGAACGGCAACCGCTCCGGGTACATCGATGAGGAGCTCGAAACGTATGTCGAGATTCCGTCCGACAACGTCGAGTTCAACAAGACGCCGGCCATGAAACTTCGCGAGATCACCGATGAGACGATCGCGATGCTTCGATCCGGCGACTTCGACTGGGGACGGCTCAACTTCCCGAACGGTGACATGGTCGGCCACACCGGAGACCTGTCCGCAACGATCGAAGCGATTCGTGTGCTTGATGAATGTACGGCTCGATTGATCGAGGTGATCGATGAACTGGACGGCGTCTTGATCTTCACCGCCGATCACGGCAACGCCGACATCATGTACACCGAGAAGGACGGCGTTCGTATGCCGAAGACCTCCCACACGCTGAGTCCGGTACCGTTCGCGATCCACCCCGACCTCGAAGGGTGCACGATGGACGACGTCGAGGAGCCAGGCCTCAGCAACGTGGCCGCGACCGTGCTCAATCTGCTCGGATTCGAGGCCCCCGACGATTACCGCCCGTCTTTGATTAACTAGCCCAATGGGCCAAGTGGGCCATCGGCCTGACGTCGGTTTCTGCCGATCACTACTTCATGGCTGCCACCGGAGAACTGACGTTCAGCGGGTCTACGGAGACCGCGTTGCTCGCGGATGTCCTGGGTGGTGTGCTCTTCCACGTGGTTGACTACGTGGGACCGGATCAACCTGGTGTCTTCACCACGGTCATTGAGCGGATCAGTGAAGTTCTCGACTGCAACTACACCATGAACGATCTGCAATCGGCCCGTGAACGAACCGCAGGGAGCAAACTCGATGACGCCATCGTCGAGGTGGATCGGGGAGATCGACTGCTGATTCTGCAATTGTTCAGCGAACTGGTCATCACGAAAGCGGAAGGAATTTCCCCTTCGGCTGTCACCATCATCGAAAAGATGGGAAAACGGCTCGGATTGGCGCCCGCAACGATCGAACGTGAGGTCATGGCCGTGGTGGCCCTGGTCAACTGGAACTGAGTTTCTCCACTTTTCCACCACCTTGGGAATAGACCTGACCTCTTCGAAGTTGAGTGGATTCGACTCAGAAGCGAATGATTGGCCTCAAGGGACAGCGACACGATGCTCGGAAGACGAGCGGACGGTCCCTACACTTGAGTGCTGGTCACGCAGGATTTTGATCAGTAGGAGAACCATTCATGTCCAAGGCAGTAGGAATCGACCTCGGTACCACGAATTCCGTGGTCAGTGTGTTGGAGGGTGGCGATCCGGTCGTCATCGCCAACTCCGAAGGCTCACGCACCACCCCCTCGGTGGTCGCGTTCGCAAAAGACGGTGAAGTGCTCGTTGGCGAAGTCGCCAAGCGCCAGGCCATCACCAACCCCGATCGCACCATTCGCTCCGTCAAGCGCCACATGGGCACGGGCTGGAAGGTCGACATCGACGGCAAGAACTACACCGCGCAGGAAATCTCTGCTCGCACGCTGATGAAGCTCAAGCGCGACGCCGAGGCCTACCTCGGTGAGTCCGTCACCCAGGCCGTCATCACGGTTCCCGCCTACTTCGACGACGCCCAGCGCACCGCCACCCAGGAGGCCGGCACGGTTGCTGGACTCGAGGTGCTGCGTATCATCAACGAGCCGACCGCGGCCGCGCTGGCCTATGGCCTCGACAAGGGTGATGAAGATCAGACCATCCTCGTGTTCGACCTCGGTGGCGGCACGTTCGACGTTTCCGTTCTCGAAATCGGCGACGGTGTGTTCGAAGTTCGTTCGACGCACGGCGACACCAGCCTCGGTGGCGACGACTGGGATGACGCGGTTATCGACTGGCTCGTGACCAGCTTCAAGAACGATCATGGCGTGGATCTCTCCGCCGATTCGATGGCCGGTCAGCGCCTCAAGGAAGCGTCCGAAAAGGCCAAGATCGAACTGTCCCAGGTGCAGCAGACGCAGGTCAACCTGCCGTTCATCACCGCGACGGACGCCGGTCCACTTCACCTCGACTACAGCCTCAGCCGTTCGAAGTTCGAGGAACTCACCTCCGACCTGCTGCAGCGCACCCGGACACCGTTCGAGCAGGCCATCAAGGACGCTGGGCTCACCAAGGGTCAGATCGACCATGTGATTCTGGTCGGCGGTTCGACTCGTATGCCGGCCGTCGCCGAGCTTGTGGAAGAGCTCACCGGCAAGGAAGCCAACAAGACCGTCAATCCCGACGAGGTCGTGGCCATCGGCGCAGCCGTACAGGCCGGTGTCCTCAAGGGCGAGGTCAAGGACGTGCTCCTGCTCGACGTCACGCCGCTGTCTCTTGGTATTGAGACCAAGGGTGGGGTGATGACCAAGCTGATCGAGCGCAACACGACCATCCCGACCAAACGCACCGAGGTGTTCACAACCGCCGACGACAACCAGCCGTCGGTCGAGATCCACGTGCTCCAGGGCGAGCGGGAGATGGCGAGCTACAACAAGACGCTCGGCAAGTTCCAGCTTGTCGATCTGCCTCCCGCTCCGCGTGGTGTTCCACAGATCGAAGTGACCTTCGACATCGATGCCAACGGCATCGTGCACGTGTCCGCGAAGGACCGTGCGACCGACAAAGAGCAGTCGATGACCATCACGGGTCAGTCGTCGCTCGATAACGAGGTCATCGATCAGATGGTCCGCGACGCGGAAGCACATGCCGAGGAAGACTCTCGTCGACGCGCCGAGGCCGAGGCTCGAAACAACGCCGACTCTCTCGTGTACCAAACGGAGAAGCTCCTCAAGGAGCAAGGTGACAAGTTCGAGGGCGACGAGAAGTCCGACGTCGAGGGCAAGCTCGCGGATCTGAAGGACGCACTCAACGCGGAGGACATCGACGACATCAAGTCGAAGACCGAAGCACTGATGACTTCCTCGCAGGCGTTCACGCAGCGGTTGTATGAGCAAGCATCCGCGGACGATGTTGCCGCTGACCCGAACTACAGCGAACCGACTCCCGACGATGTTGTCGACGCCGAGATCATCGAAGACGATGTGGTGGATGCCGAAGAGGCGGACGCCGATTCCGACAACGCGGACGCATGAGCGAAGGCGACACTCCTTCTGCAATCGACTCGCTGATCGAGGAGATCCTCGACGCCCGCGACGAAGCGGAAAACCGACCGGCTGAAGCCGAGGCTTCTGAGGCCGATGTGGACGCCGCGGAGCCGGATAACACGGTCCCGGCGGTGGAGCCATCGGAGCCAGTGATGAAACTCGGCTACGCCGATGTTGCAGGACAGGAAACGGATGCGGCCGCACCTGTGGCCGAACTCGATCAGGTGATCGCAGAACGAGACACGTACCTTGCGGACTCTCAGCGGTTGGCCGCGGACTTTGCGAACTTTCGCAAGCAGTCCGAAAAACGCGTCAGCGACGCTGCGGCCGCCCAATCGGCCGCGCTGGTTCGCAACTTGTTGCCGGTTCTCGACGCCTGCGACAGCGCGCTCGAACAGGATCCAGAGTCAGGTGTTGCGCCGATCCGCGCGGCTCTCCTGGCCGAGCTCGAGAAGTCGGGACTCGCTCTGGTTTCACCCGAACCGGATGATCATTTCGACCCCGAGCTGCATGATGCGGTGATGCATCAGCCAGCCGAGGATGGCAGTAGCGGCATTCCCGTGGTCGGCGAGGTGCTCCGATCGGGGTACAGCTGGCAGGGTCGAATCGTTCGCCCGGCAATGGTCCGGGTGGTTGGCTGAACTCGTTGATCGATCGGAGGAGGTGACATGGAAGCACAGAGGGAATGGCTGGAAACGGACTACTACCAGGTGCTTGGTGTCGACCGCTCGGCATCGGCCAAGGAGATCTCGAAGGCGTATCGGACACTCGCCCGCAAATACCATCCGGACACCAATCCGGGTGACAACGCGGCCGAGGATCGATTCAAGGAAATCTCTGCTGCGTACGAGGTCATCGGTGACGAATCCTCGCGCAAGAAATACGACGAATTCCGCCGTCTGGGTGGCGGGGGATTTGGTGGCTTCGGTCCGCAGACCGGTGGCGGCGTCGGCGATCTGGGCGACTTGTCCGATCTTTTGGGTGGCCTCTTTGGCCAATCGCGGGGGAGTGCCGGCCGAAACTTTGGCTTCGGCCCGATGCCCGGCGCCGATCTCCAGGCGAAGCTGACACTTTCCTTCGAGGAAGCCATCAAGGGTGTGACGAAATCGGTTCGGCTCACCTCTGACGTGTTGTCGTCGCCGATGGAAGTAAACGTTCGTATCCCTGCGGGCGTGCGCGACGGCCAACGCATCCGCGTCGCCGGAAAAGGTGGCCCTCCGCACGGCGAGGGCGGTGAGTCTGGCGACCTCCTGGTGACGATTGGCATCAAACCACACGACGTCTTCGATCGGGATGGTGATCATCTGTTGGTGACCGTTCCGGTCAGCTACACCGACGCGGTGTTGGGCGCGGACGTGAAGGTCCCGACGCTCGAGGGTGTGCCGGTGACGGTCCGTATTCCGCCGGGCACGAAGAGCGGTAAGACCCTGCGCGTTCGGGGTCGGGGAGTGCAGTCCTCCGCGAAGAAGGGTGACTTGCTCGTGACGGTGGCGGTACATGTGCCGGACTCGGTCAACAGTGAGGAACGCGAACTTCTCACCAAGCTGCGCGACATCGAACAGGGTGCGCCTCGCAAGGATCTGGGGGTCTGACATGGTGGCCGAGACGCTCTACGTGATTTCTGTCGCGGCGGAACGAAGTGGGGTTCATCCCCAAACGCTGCGTATCTACGAGCGCAAGGGTCTGATCGAGCCGGCGCGTACCACAGGCGGCAATCGTCGCTATTCGGACGCGGACATCTCACTGTTGCAGAGGATCGCCGAGCTGACGGCGTCGGGAATGAATCTGATCGGCGTCAAGCGAATCCTCGATCTTGAGCGTCAGGTGGCAAGGCTCGAGGCGGAGATTCAGCATCTGCACGAACGGTGGCCACAAGGGTCTCGCGCCGAACGCAGCCGCACCGAACTTGTCCCCTTGCGCCAATCCGTGGCGGTGTACGCGAGGAAGCGGAAATAACAGAGTTCTGGTCGGATGGAAGGAATAATCCCCGCTCGTAGAAGTTGAGTGGATATGACTCAAGTTTGGAAGGTACGGCATGGCGATTGACCCGAATCAGTGGACACAGAAGACGCGGGAAGCCTTCGTCGAAGCCCAGGAGACGGCCGCGTCGGCCTCCAATCCTGAGGTCACATCGGATCATCTGTTGTTGGCGATGATTGGACAGGCGGACGGCGTTGTCCTGCCGATCCTGCAGAAGTTGGGTCAGGAACCATTGGCCGTGCGAAATCGGCTGACGGAGTCGATCGGAGCGTTGCCCCAGGCGTATGGCGCGGACACCCAACAGAGCCGGGAGCTGATCGAGGCGTTGAAGAAAGCCGACAAGGTGCGACAGGACCTTGGCGACGACTATCTCTCGACCGAACACCTTCTTTTGGCACTGAGCGAGAAGCTGTCGCTCGACCCCGACGACGTGATGGATGCCCTTCGGGAAGTACGAGGATCACATCGCGTGACATCCCAAAATCCTGAGGATCAGTATCAGTCGCTCGAGAAGTACGGCCGCGACCTCACCGCAGAGGCGCGGGCCCAGAAGCTGGATCCGGTGATCGGCCGGGATGACGAGATCCGCCGCATCATTCAGGTGCTCTCCCGCCGCACGAAGAACAATCCGGTGTTGATCGGCGAACCGGGCGTCGGCAAGACGGCCATCGTCGAAG
This sequence comes from Acidimicrobiales bacterium, assembly GCA_004282895.1. Lineage (GTDB taxonomy): Bacteria > Actinomycetota > Acidimicrobiia > Acidimicrobiales > SHLQ01 > SHLQ01. The sequence goes on along the minus strand of SHLQ01000132.1, from coordinate 1,983 downwards.
GACTCGCCAACCGCATCGTCGAAGGTGACGTTCCGGAGTCGTTGAAGAACAAGATCGTGATGTCGCTCGACCTCGCGGCGATGGTTGCCGGAGCGAAGTACCGCGGCGAGTTTGAGGAGCGCCTGAAGGCGGTGCTCAAAGAGATCAACGACGCCGAGGGCCAAATCATCACCTTCATCGACGAGTTGCACACCGTGGTTGGTGCCGGCGCCGGCGGCGATGGGGCCATGGACGCGGGCAACATGCTCAAGCCAATGCTGGCGCGGGGCGAGCTGCGGATGATTGGTGCGACCACCCTCGACGAGTTTCGCAAACACATCGAAAAGGATCCGGCGTTGGAACGTCGCTTCCAGCAGGTCCTGGTTGAACCGCCGTCGGTGGAGGACACGATCGCGATCCTTCGTGGTCTCGCCGAGCGCTACGAGGTGCACCATGGCGTACGTATCCAGGACGCCGCGCTTGTTGCCGCCGCTGTTCTCTCCGACCGGTACCTGACCGGCCGTTTCCTCCCCGACAAGGCGATCGACCTTGTTGATGAGTCCGCGTCGAAGCTCCGCATCGAAATTGATTCCGTTCCCACCGAGATCGATGTGGTGGACCGGCGGATCCGACTCCTCGAGATGGAGCGGGTCGCACTCGAGAAGGAATCCGACAAGGCCTCGAAGGACCGCCTGAGCGACCTCGAGGTGGAGGTAGCGGATCTCACCGAGCGGCTGAGCGCGATGAAGGTGCATTGGCAGAGTGAGAAGGAAGCGATCGATCAGATTCGTGGGCTCAAGGAGGAACTCGAGCAACTGCGACTCGATGTGGAACGCGAGGAGGATCTCACCAAGGCCGCGGAGATTCGCTTCGGGCAGATCCCCGAGCACGAGCAGCAGATCGACGTCGCCACATCACGTCTGGCCGAACTCCAAGGCGACAACGTGATGCTGAAGGAAGAGGTCGACGCCGAGGATGTGGCCGAGGTCGTCAGCGCGTGGACCGGTGTCCCCGTGAGTCGACTCATGGAAGGTGAAGTCCAGAAGCTCATTCGTCTGGAAGAGGTGCTCCACGAGCGTGTCATCGGCCAGGACAACGCGGTCTCCGTCGTTGCCAACTCGATTCGCCGCAGCCGCGCCGGGTTGTCCGATCCAAACCGGCCAATTGGTAGCTTCCTCTTCCTTGGACCGACCGGTGTCGGCAAGACCGAGCTGGCTCGATCGCTGGCCGACTTCCTGTTCGACGACGAGCGGGCCATGGTGCGCATCGACATGAGCGAATACATGGAGAAACACTCCGTCAGTCGACTGATCGGGGCACCTCCTGGCTACGTCGGATACGACGCCGGTGGTCAGCTGACCGAAGCGGTGCGGCGCCGTCCCTACGCGGTGGTCCTGCTCGATGAAGTCGAGAAAGCACATACAGATGTGTTCAACGTGCTGTTGCAGCTACTCGACGATGGTCGGCTCACGGATGGGCAGGGTCGCACGGTGAACTTCTCGAACGTCGTGCTGATCATGACGTCGAACCTTCCCGGTGAACCGAAGGACTACTTCCGCCCGGAGTTCATCAACCGCATCGATGACATCGTCCGGTTCCGCGAGCTCACCGAGGATGACCTCACCGAGATCGTGGACATTCAGCTGCGACTGTTCGCCGCTCGGTTGCATGACCGGAGGATCAAACTCGAGGTCTCCGACGATGCCCGGCGTTGGCTCGCGTATCAGGGGTATGATCCGGCGTTTGGTGCTCGGCCGCTCAAACGTGTGATTCAACGAGAGCTCGCTGACAAACTTGCGGTGCAGTTGCTCGACGGCACGTTTGGCGAAGACTCGACCGTCAGCGTTGGCGTCGCCTCGGATCAGCTCACATTTTCCTAAATAGGCCGAATAGCGCATTTGTAGCTCTATAGAGGTAGCTCTACTCTCTCGTCTGTAAGGCGGAATGTATTCACGACGTACATTTCATGAGGAGCACACCAAATGAGCGAGAACACGACAACTA
>SHLQ01000131.1 GCA_004282895.1 Acidimicrobiales bacterium | reverse complement strand
GCCAGACGGACGTCTTTGTTCGAGACACGGTCTCCGGTGAGACCAGCCGGGTGAGTGTTGCCTCCGATGGCAGCCAAGCCAACAACGGAAGTAACGAGGCGTCAATCTCGGCGAACGGAAGGTTCGTTGTGTTCACCTCGGCTGCATCCAACCTCGTCGCTGGCGATACAAACGGCCAGACGGACGTCTTTGTTCGAGACACGGTCTCCGGTGAGACCAGCCGGGTGAGCGTTGCCTCCGATGGCAGCCAAGCCAATAGAAGCAGCCACCAACCGTCCGTATCGGCGGACGGGCGCCTCATTGCCTTCGTCTCGGACGCTTCCAACCTTGCTGCTGGCGACACAATCTCGACATACGACGTCTTCGTTCGAAACACAGGCTCTGGTGAGACCAGCCGGGTGAGTGTCGACTCAGGTGGAAACCAGGCGGGGCCCGGATTCGGGAGCTATCGGCCGTCGATGTCGGCTGATGGTCGGTCCGTCGCCTTCTTCTCGCAGTGGCCGTTCTTTGTTGCCGGTGATACCAACGGGGTCCAAGACGTGTTCTTGAAGGACCTGATCTCGGGTGAGATCACACGCGTGAGCGTCGCGTCGGATGGGAGCCAGTCCGAATTCGAAGGTAGCTTCAACCCGTCCATCTCCGCAGATGGACGGTTCGTAGCGTTCTCGTCGGAAGCGCCGAACCTTGTTGCAGCCGACACGAACAACAAGAGAGACATCTTTGTACGGGACGTCGTGGCGGGTCAGACCACCCGTGTGAGCGTTGCCACCGATGGCACTCAGTCCAACAACACAAGCGACGACCCATCGCTTTCAGCAGATGGCCGGATCGTCGCCTTCCGCTCGAGGGCATCGAACCTCGTTGCTGGCGACACCAACGGTCAGTATGACGTCTTTGTTCGGGACACGGTCTCCGGTGAGACCAGCCGGGTGAGTGTTGCCTTCGATGGCAGCCAGACCACCAGTCAAAGCGACATCGCGTCAGTTTCTGCAGATGGCCGGTTCGTTACGTTCAGCTCGCCTGCGCCCAATCTTGTGGCGGCCGACACGAACAACGCCAAGGACGTCTTCATTTTCGACCGTGGGAGCGGTTGAGCCCCGCTCACCTGGTACCCAAATTCCGACGTGGACAACTTCGTCAACTTCTCGGACGCCGTCAGCGCCTCTTTCCCGCCGACCGGCCATGTCGCTACCGCAGGCGACTGCGGCTGGGGTATCGCCGATGTGGAAGCTGACGGAGACCTGGATCTAGTGTCTGCCGACGGCGGCGGAGCCAACCGGATTTGGCTGAATGATGGAACCGGTCAATTCGTGGTCGGTCAATCTCTCGGAAATGCCGGGAGCTGGACTGTGGTGCCTCCTGATATTGATAGTGACGGCGACACGGACCTTGCATACGCGATCGATGGTGGTGGCAACCAGATCTGGTTGAACGACGGCAACGGGGTTTTCACCGCCGGCCAATCAATGGGGAACCACTCCACGACTGGTATTGATGCCTTCGATGCGGACGGCGACGGCGACCTGGATTTGGCCACGGCCAATTACCAACAGCCCAACCGGATCTGGCTCAACGACGGCGCCGGTACGTTGACGGACAGCGGCCAGAGCCTCGGAAACAGTGATTCTTGGAGCGTGGCCGCATTCGATGTAGACGCTGACAGCGATATTGATCTGGTGGCCGCCAACCTCGTTGACTCGATTCGAGTGTGGCTGAACGGTTAACCCGTTGTAGCGACCTACCGCTTCAATAGCCCCGCGAGGACTCGGCTGGGGGTTAGCGGGAACTCGTTGAACCAGACGCCCGTCGCGTCGTGCACTGCCGCAATCACTGCAGGCGCGTAGGTGATGTAGGGCATCTCCGCCATGCCGCGAGCGCCCCATGGCCCTCGAGGATCGGCCAACTCGAGAATGACACTCTCGACGTGTTTCGGAATGTCCCCGATGCCGGGGATCAGGTATCCCGACAGTCGCGGGTTCTGGATTCGGCCGTCGGTGACGACCAGGTTCTCGCTGAGGACATAACCGTGCGCCTGCACGACCGCCCCCTCGATCTGCCCGCGCACCAACGACGGATTGATCGCCCGGCCAACGTCGTGAGTGCTGGTCACCCGATCGACCCGAATGTGGCCGGTGCCGGTATCAACCGACACCTCGACCGCCTGGGCCATGTAGCCGTAGCAGAAGTTCGGCTGGCCCTCCCCCGTCACCGGATCGAGCGTGTCGGTCGGCGGTGGTGTGTAACGGAACGTGCCGATGGCGGGCCGGTCTCCCTCTCGCCATGCTTTCTCCGCCTCCTCTGCCGCGCCGAGAATCGAGTTTCCGGCCATGAACGTCATTCGTGATGCCGACACCGATCCGGAATCACTGGCCGGATGCGCCGTGTCAGAGAAGTGGCCGCGCACGTCAGCGATCGGGACGCCGGTCGCAGCTGCCGTCATCTGTCGGAATGCCTGGTGGGAGCCCTGACCAACCTCCGCGCCGCCGTGGTAGATGTCCGCGCTGGTGGGCGTCTCATCATCGGGATCGCCGTGCAGGTGGATCTCCGCTTCGCACCGTTCGGGGAAGCCGAAGCTGAATCCAACGTTCTTGTATCCGACGGCGAACCCCCGGCCGCGCCTCACCTCACCCGCTGGCGGCAGCGTGGCGATCGGCGCGAACGGCTCGGCTTCGAACAGTTCCCCACCCATGTTCGCCTCGGTGGCACATCGGTCGATGACCTCCGGCAGCGTGACCCCTTCAGGCATGATCGCCTGCGTGATGCCCTCGCTGCCGTCGCGCAACGTGTTGATCCGCCGCAGCTCGACCGGGTCCATTCCCAGCATCTCGGCGAGCTTGTTCATCTGGGTCTCGGCTACAAACGCTCCCTGAGGCCCGCCGAACCCGCGGAACGCACCTCCGGGTGTGGTCGTCGTGTACACCGCGTGGCTGTCGATCCGAGCGTTGGGGATCTCATAGGCACCGCCCACGGACAGGTGCGCATTCCCCAGAACCTTGTTCGACGTGTAGTTGTAGGCGCCGGCGTCGAGCCAGACGTCTGCTTCGACGGCGGTAATCCGGCCGTCCTTCGTAGCGCCGAGCCGCGCGTTGATCGTGCCGCGATGGCGCTTGTGGTGCGCGACGATGCTCTCCTCCCGCGACCATCCACAGTGCACGGGTCGGTCGATCCCGAGATCCCGAAGCTTCACTGCGGCGAGGGCCATCACGATTTGCAGCGTCATGTCCTCCTTGCCACCGAACGCACCGCCGATTGCGGCGTAGATGACCCGCACTTCTTCGCCGTCGATATCGAGCGCGTGGGCGATCTGGTGTTGGTCCTCCCACGCCCATTGGCCGCCGGTTTCCACCGCGACCCGGCCCTCTTCATCGATCCATGCGGTCGCCGCTTCGACCTGCAGGTAGGCGTGTTCCTGGTGCGGAAGATGGTAGGTGCCCTCCACGACGACATCCGCTGCTGCCCAGCCTGCGTCGAGGTCGCCCTTTCGAATCACCAGGGAGTAGTAGTTGTTCGTCTCCCCCGCCTCGGGGTGAACGAGTACCGCGTTGGTGCGAGCCGACTCCAGGTCGGGTACAAGCGGGAGCTGCTCCCACTCCACGTCGATGAGTGCCGCGGCGTCGGTGGCGATCGCCGCGGACTCGGCGATGACCACTGCGATCTTGTCCGCCTCCCAACGGCTGACGTCGCTCGGCACGTCGCTGCGGCCGTTGCCGTCCACGCCGATCAGGACGGGCTGATCGAACATCGTCAGGCCGTATTCGTTCATGGGCACGTCAGCCGCGGTCACGATGGCAACGACACCGTCGACCGCCGCCGCGGCGCGGGTGTCCATGCTCAACATTCGCGCATGGGGCTGGTTGGAGAACACCACCTTCGCGAACAGCGCGTTCTCGGGCACACGGTCGCCCGAGTACTCGGCATCACCAGAGATCTTCGCGGCCGCATCCGCTCGGGTGAGATCGTCGCCGACACTCATGCGGTCGCTGAATTCGCGCCGCGGGCTGCCGTGCGGACGGCTTCGCGGATCGGGTAGTAGCCGGTGCAGCGACAGAGGTTGCCGCTCAGTGCGATATCGATCTGCTCATCGGTCGGGTTGGGGACTTCTTCGAGCAGCGATGTTCCCGCCATGACGAACCCAGGAATGCAGAAGCCACACTGCACGGCGAAACAGTCAACGAACGCCGTCTGCAAAGGCGTTGGCCCGTCCGGCTCGGCCAGCCCTTCGATCGTGACGACGGTTCCCTGATCGGCCTGGGCCGCCGCGACAAGACAGCTCATGACGGCCGCACCGTCAAGAGAGACGGTGCACGCGCCACACTCGCCCTCGGCGCAGCCTTCCTTCGTGCCGGTGAGCGAGCTCCACCCACCCGCCTTGTCGCGCAGCCAATCGAGCAATGTGCGGCTGGCCGCTCCATCAGCGCGCACCGTCGTGCCGTTCACCGTGACCTCGATCTCGACGTCATCGGTGATCGCTTGTCCGTTGGCAGTGGGCCACGCATCGGCGGCTCCGACGGCCAACACCGGCGGCTCGTCGGGAGTCACGACGGCATCATCACGAATCGCTCGAAGCGCCCGAGCCAACAACGGTTCTATGACCGCAGCGCGATACTCCGCCGTGGCGCGAACATCGTCGATGGGAGAAACGGCAGCGCCCGCCGCCTCAGCCGCGGCGGTGATCACGTCGTCGTCGAGCGGGCGGCCGTTCAGCGCGTCTTCGAACTCACCGATCACCACAACCGTGGCCGCAACACTGCCCATGGCCAACCTCGCCGAGGACACCACGCCCTCGTCGATTCCGACGACCAGCCCGGCGTGGACGACGCTGATGGCCTGCGCCTTGCGGAGGCCCAGCTTGACCCACGCTCCCCGTTCGTTGGCCGCGAGTTTCGGCACCCGGATCGAGCGGATGACCTCGTCCGCCGCCATCACCGTCGAACGGAAACCATCGAAGAACTCTGCAATCGGAACCTCGCGGGTCGAGAGCGTCCCATCCGCTTCGGCCCGGCACAGCTCGAGCGACGCGCCCAGCGCCATCAGCGCGGAGATCGAGTCGTTGGCCGGACTCGCGGTTGCGATGTTGCCCGCGACGGTTGCTCGATTGCGCAGCTGCGGCGAACCGATCTCGGCACAGGCCTGCACGAGCGGCAACGCATGGGCGGTCAGGCCAGCGTGGGCGACGACCTGCGCGTGGGTCACGCCCCCGGCCAAGATGATGTCCTCGTCGCTCTCGGTGATCTGGCGGAAACCCTCGATGCCGCTCAGATCCACGACGGTGATCGGGGCCCCGGGGCCACCTCGCTGCAGATCGAGCAACAGGTCGCTACCGCCGGCGAGAAGTCGAGCGTCCGGCGTGTCACGTAGTTGCTGTGCGGCCGCTTCCAGGGAGGCAGGACGCAACACCGTTGCGATTGACGTTCCCGCCTGTTGGACGTGGTGGAGCTCATGCGCGGCCACTGGTCAGGTGCTCCTCACGATGCCGTTGACCCAATGCAGCAGGTCGAACAACACCTCGTCCCGATTCGTCTCGTTGACGAGCTCGTGTTTGGCCCCCTCGTAGAGGCGAAGGCGCTTGTCCGCGCTGGGTATGTCGAGCACAGCTTGCAGCGAGTCGCCGAACGGCACGAACGGATCGGCATCGCCGTGGAAGAACCCGACGGGGATCGTGATGCGGTCGATCTCCGCTCGGAACTCGTCGAGTGCAACTACTTCGCTTTCGAGCAGGGGTCGTTTGTAGAGGCCTCGGTAGACCAATGGGTCAGCGTCGTAGGCGCGGCAGACATCCTCATCACGGGACATACCCATCGGGTCGCTGTCCTCTTCGGGAAGCTCCGGCAAGGACAGCACCGAACGCGCCCACTTCCAATCGCCGATCACCGCGCCGAGAAACGAGACCCCAGCGGCTCGGTCGGGCCACCGCTGCACGAACCGGGCCGACAACAAACCGCCCATCGAGTGACCCATGAGCACCAACGGGAGGTCGGCCCACTGCGGGGGCATGGAGTCGGCCACGGCGCCGAGGTCGTCGACCACCAATCCGAAGTCGGTGATAAGCGCTCGCTCGCCCTCGGACAAGCCGTGGCCCACATGGTCGCTCGCAACCGTGGCGAGGCCATGGGCTGCGAAGTGCTCGGCCACGTGGGCGTAGCGTCCGCCGTACTCGGCGTAGCCGTGGACGATCATGACGACCGCTCGGGGTGCACCGTCAGGTGACCACCGGCGGACATGCACGGCACCTCCATGACCGGCAACTGCATATTCGGTGAGCTGTGTCATGAGTGGAGCGGAGCCTCGCGTAGCGACTTTGGAAGCGGATCGGGGTCCTCGACCGGCAGTGTCGAGAACATCACAAGTCTCCCACTCGATCGATGCCGGTGAACAGCAATACGACTGTCTCTCTTTGTGTGGGCGGCGACGCCATCAATCCCGCCAGGCCGGCGGCGCCGGTTGCACAGACATCGATGTCGGTGAACTCGTGGGCCATGGCGTAGGCCTGCTCGATCAGCGCCTCGGGGGCAACGATCGGTTCACCGCCGGTCACGCGAGTGCGCTGGAGCAGCGGCTGCCAGTCGTAGGTGATGTCGTCGAGGATGCCGGTTGCCAGGCTTTGTGGGTCGTCCCATGGCCACATGTATGCGCCCGGGTTGGCTGCGGCCGCGTCGAAATCGAACTCGGGGGCGAGCAGGTCCCAGGCTCGGCGCAGGGGTGCACATCCTTCGCTCTGCACCGGATGCAGCCGGGCGTCCGGCACGGCCAGCGACACCGCGGTCGCCAAGGCGCCGCCACCAACCTGGATGTACATGGAGTCGATCTCGGGCAGCTGATCGGCGAGCTCCCATCCAAGAGTGCGCCCGCCATCGAACGTTGTCGGAGTGTCCGTGCCCTGCACGCTGAACGCCCGCGCGCCCGATGCCACGGCTTCCTGGAATCGCAGATAGGCGGGGTCGCCGGCCTCGCCCTCACGTCGCTCCGAGCGGTTGACGGTTGCGCCGAGCTCATCGAGGCGAGCCACGACGGATTCATCGGCCCACATCGGCACGAACACATCGAGGGGCCGGTGCATCGCCGCCGCAACAACCCCGGCGCCCATGGCCGCGTTCCCACAGCTCGCTATGGCCAGCCGTTCGGTCTTGGGAGCACCCAGGGCCTCACTGACCAGAAGATGCAGCGCGGCCCCCATGAGGTGGCGGGCCTTGTGGGATCCACCGACGTTGTTCGGTTCGGCTTTGATGAATAGCTCGACGTCGAGCCCAGCCGCTTCTGCCAATCGGCCGCCGTCGACGATTGGCGTCTCGACGAACCCGTGGCCTTCAACTCCGGCGATCGCCTCATCGAGTGATGCCACGATCTCCACGAACTGGTCGTCGGTCATCCTCCCGTCCCGGACGGGATCGTAGGAGTCGAGCCGCTCCCGATACCGAAGGAACGGGTTCTGCGTCACCCGAAGCTCGCGCCGGTGGCGTCGTTGAACTCGTTGATCATGTCGTCCCATTTCGCAGTGAGCGGACGCAGCCCGTTCCAGAAGTCCTGGCTTCGGCGCATCTCGAAGTCGGGGATCTCGACCCCCTGCTGCTCAACCCAGGTGAAGTACCCGAGGTTGAAGACGCGGTTTCGTTCCGTCTCGCCCATCTCCATGTACTCCGTGGGGACTCCCAGGAGGTGCGTGTCGAAGGCAGCCTCGGCATCCTTCTCGTCGAAGCCACCGGCGTAGTGCGTGGACATGATCCGTTCGCGATCGCTGTTGTACAAGTCGCTGCCGTCGGTGGCGACCGAGATGACCACGTCGTCCGAGCCAAGACTCCACGCTTTCGCGGCGGTGATCGCGGCGAGTGTGTTGCAGATCGAGGAGTACCCGAAGTCGATCAGCATCGAGCTCAGGGCAGGATCGATGCCGCGGTCGGCGAGAACCCGTTTGCCCGCGGGTGTGTTGAACATGACGTCGAGCCGATTGGTCGAATCGTCGGAGACGCCAACCACCATGTCCGTGTTGGTCACGTTGTGGATCAGCGGCACGTGTTTGTCGCCGATGCCCTGGATGTTGTGGTCGCCGAAGCCGTTGTAGAGCATCGTCGGACATTCGAGTGCCTCGACGGCGACGATGCGGGCGCCGTGTTCATCCTTGAGATAGTCGCCGGCGCCGAGTGTGCCGGCCGATCCCGATGCCGACACGAACGCCGCGAGATTCCCGCCGGTCTCCGCGGTCACGTGTTCGTAGACCTTCGACAGCGACGGCCCGGTGACCGCGTAGTGGCCCATGTGGTTCGAGAACTCACTGAATTGGTTGAGGATCACGTTCGTCGGGTCGAGCGACAGTTCGTTGCAGGCGTCGTAGATCTCCTTGACGTTGCTCTCGGTGCCGAACGTCTTGATGACGTCCTCATCCGGGTTGATCGTCCAGCGTTCGAGCCATTCGAACCGTTCGCGGCTCATGCCCTCCGGCAGGATGGCCACACCCCGGCAGTCCATGATCTTGCTGATGGCGATGCCACCGCGCGCGTAGTTGCCGGTCGATGGCCAGATCGCACGGTTGCTCGTCGGGTCGAAACGACCGGTCACGAGTCGAGCCGCGAGGCAGCTGTACGCAGCGAGCACCTTGTGGGCACGGATCATCGGGAACCGATTGCCGAAGGCGAGGACGATACGGGCGTCGACCCCGGTCATCTCGGAGGGCAGCTCGACGTGGGTGGGGACGTCCACCAAACCTGGGTAGTTGTCGCCGGGCGCGTCGGCGTGTTCGTTGTACCAGTGCACGCGGAACAGGTTCCGAGCATCCGCTGCGTCCTTCTCGACCTCGGACAGCTGATCGGCGATCGTCGACGGGATCAGCGACGGATCCCGCAGCTGCGCGAAGGTCGGCAGCACGATGTTCTTCTCCCGAAACCGCTGGACCGCGTTGTCGTAGGACAGCTGCCCATCGGAGGCGAAGTCACCAAAGACAGCCAGCCCAGAAGTCGCGGTATCGGTCATGTATATGCATCCAGTCTTAATCATGGGGTCTGACCCCTTTTTGCCGAAAGGGGTCAGACCCCTTCGAGCTTTTTGAAGAGTCGTTGTGCTGCTTCTGCAGCTTTGGCCTTGATTTCTTGGGCGTCCACTCGGGTTGGGACACCCTCGTCGAGCAACACCTCACCGTCGACCTCGACGCGAAGGGGTCTGACCCCTGTGGTGTACGCAAGGCGCCAGGGGTCCATGTCGTCGTAGGACCACGTGACGACGTCGTTGCGGGCCTCGGGGAAGAGATTCCAGCCGTTCTCCATCCAGCTCCATATGAGGTCGGGTGTCGTGGTGACATCGCCCTCACGTGCCTTCACAAAGCTCACCCGAAACTCGTCGAGCATGTCGCAACCGATGCCGTCCGTTCCGAGAGCAACCGGGTTCGAGAACCGGGCCGGCGTGCCGTACCCCACCGCGTTGTTCATGTTCGAACGGGCGTTGTGCACGATCGTGCCCTGCAGTCCGTGGTCGTC
>SHLQ01000017.1 GCA_004282895.1 Acidimicrobiales bacterium | reverse complement strand
ATCGTCGCCGTGGCCGATGCCTACGACGTCATGACGAGCACCCGTAGCTACAAGAAATCGATGCCCCTCGAGGACGCCCGAGCCGAGATCGCGCGGTGTGCGGGTGGCCAGTTCGATCCTGCAGTTACCCGCGCTTTTCTCAACATCGGCTTGGGTCGGGTTCAGGTGACGGCTGGGCCGCTGAGCTGGCTCGGTCACACACTCGGTCTCGAAACCGTTCCATTCAGCACCCTCGCAGCGCCTGCCGCTTCCGCAGTGACAACCGTGTCACGGACGATGCTCGGCGTCGCCGCCGTAACGAGTGGCGCCGCCGTCGTTACCCCCTCGGTGGCCGACGAGCCACCACCGGTTGTCGTGGCGTTCGAGGACAACGAGGCCACCGATAGCGACAACCTTGGGCCGGTCCGGTCCACACTTCCCAACCGCGTAGTCCCGACCACCACGACTCCATCGGCCCAAATCGAATCCGCGGCTGCGGTTGCTCCTCGATCCTCCACCACGTCGACATCCACGTCCTCGACGACGACCACATCAACCACAACCACCGAACCGGTGCTCATTCGAATCGTCCCCACGACCACGGTGCCGGCCACGTTGCCACCTCGTGTCGTCGTGACCCTCCCGCCAACAACCACAACGGCACCGGTTGCGCCAACGATCATCCCGACCGTTGCTCCCGCAACAACGACCACAACCGCGGCCTCCACACCGACGACCGCGCCAGCCACCACCGTGCCATCCACCACGACGACCACAACCGTGGTCGCGACGACGTCGACCATTGCCGCCACCACCGTGCCTCCCACGACGACAACAACAACCGTCGCGCCGAACACCAAGCCGGGCATGAAACAGATTCCCGATCAGACCGCGTACACCAACGCCCCCGTGAACATTCAGCCGATCGGCTGGGATGCCGACGATGACACACTGACCTGGGCCGCCTCAGGACTTCCCGCTGGCCTGAGCATCGACCCCAGCACCGGCCTGATCTCGGGAACCATTGCCGCCAGCGAGGCCGACCAACTGTTCACCATCAGGGTGAAGGTCTCCGACGGCGGCCTCCGCAAGACCCGCCAGTTCGATCTCACGACCCTGCAGTTCGCGTTGTCCCCTCACTACGGCGACGTGTTCATCAGCGAAATCCACTTCTTCCAGGTAGGCAGTGCGCCCGAACACGAATTCGTCGAGATCGTCAACACGGGCACATCACCGCTGGCAGGATTCAAGCTGCTCGATTTCAATCCGCTCTTCGCGTCCGATCGGGACACCTCAACCTTCTTCGTGCCCCGCTTGAACTCGCTGGCCGGCGGCGAACGAATGACCATCTGGTTCGACAAAGCGGTACGAGACCCCGAAGATGCTCCGGATGCTGAACTGGAGCTCGGCTTCGACCAGGCGGTGCTCGACAACTTCGGCGACGACCTCTACCTGTTCGATGCCGACTGGAACCTCGTCGACTACGTGGCGTACGGCGGTATGGATGGAAATGCACTCGACAAGGTACCCACCACCGACGTGCCGGTCTGGGACCGCACCGGCATGCTCGACGTGTTCCTGAGCGGGACCTTCTACAACTCGTTGTCACTGGCATCACATGACGTCAGCGAGCGCGACCAAGCCCGGTGCTGGGAGTACAGCGCCAGCGCCGCCCGTGGCTTCGAGACGGCCATCGACCGCGGGTGTGTCAACGCGCACAAGACCGTCGATACCGACGGCACCATCGTCTCGGGAATCCTGTTCGACCTCACCGGTATCATGTCTCCCCGCACGACCAATGTTGGCCGCGCGGAGTGGTGACCACCCACGCCGCTGATCCGGTGGACCGAGGGCCTGGGCGGTAGCGTTCCGAGCGTGCCGCCGCTCGTGACCGATGCCCAGCGAAGAGCCCGCTTGGTGGAACGCCATCGGCTGGACCGGACCGCGGAATCGGTTGATGATCTGGTCCAGAGCCTGTTCGCCCTCCACTCAAGTGACCCCATCTCGCCCTTTCTCTCGACGTGGGCCCGAGTCTCTGGATTCACCCGGGACGACCTGGAGCAAGCCCTCTACCGACAGCGGTCTCTCTGGCGGCTCCACGCGATGAGACGAACCCTGTTTGTTGTCCGACGGGACGATGCCGCGCTGTTTGACGGAGCGGTGGGTCGGGCGATCGCCGACAGGGAGCGGGCTCGACTCCACGGCTGGCTACGCACCGGAGGGTCAGATGAAGCCGCTCGCCGGCGTCTGAGCACGTTGGAGGAGGCCCTGATGGCGGAATTGTCTGATGGCCGCCCTCGTCGAACGACCGAACTCTCCCAGGCGGTCCCGGGCCTCCAGGAAGCGATCACGGTGGGATCGGGCAAGTGGTCGGGCAAGACGCCGGTGTCGAGCCGTCTCCTCCTTGTGCTCGCGATGGACCTGAAGATTGTGAGAGCAGAGCCAGCCGGGACCTGGCGGTCCAGCCAGTATCACTGGGCAACGGCGGACGCCTGGTTCGATGAGCCAGTGGAGGACCTGGACCCCGACGCGGCGCGCGACCAGCTGCTGACCCGCTACCTCATGCGGTTTGGACCAGCCACCTCACTGGACATCCGCTGGTGGACGGGGTGGACTGCCCGACGCACGACCGCTGCCGTTGAGTCGACCGGAGCCGAGCCGGTCGAGCTCGAGGACGGCTCGACCGGTTGGGTGGTCGCCGGAGATGTGCAGTTCCCATCGCGCCAGAAGTCGTCGGTTACCCTCCTGCCGGGCCTGGACTCCACACCCATGGGGTGGAAGGAACGCTCCTGGTTCCTGGGCGGCCACAAAGCTCCCCTGTTCGATCGCAATGGCAACATCGGGCCGACCATCTGGGTCGACGGCCGGATCGTCGGCGGCTGGGGGCAACGCCCAGGCGGCGAGGTTGCCACCCAACTCCTCGAGCCAGTCAGCGGCCCCGCTGAGAAGGCAGTTTCCTCCCGCGCCGCGGAACTCACAAAGTGGCTGGAAGGGGCAACCGCGACCCCGCGGTTCCCGACCCCCCTTCAGAAAGAGCTGGGAACGGGCCGTTGGTAGAACCCCACTCCTGAGGCCCGTTTTTCCAAAGCGGGCCACCGCGACGCTTCATTTGGCCAAATGCTCCCTATGGTGGAAGAGCAATCTCCCGTGGATGGCACCCCCAGCGCGAAGTTACGTCGCGCCCGCCCGGTGGATCGCAGCAACGAAGGGACACCTCCATGGCCAAACAACGCACAACATTCGCAAAACTGCAGCGGGAGCGGGCCAAGGCGGCAAAAAAGGCAGAGAAGCAGGCCGCTCGTATCGCCGGAAACAGCGGCGCACCCACGCCGGAGCCAGAACCAGAAGTCGAGCCCGAGCTGGAACTTGATCTCGAGTCCATGACCACGGTCGAACGGCTTTTTGCTGGCAAAGGTCGCCTCTCTGCACCTGAACTCATGGCGATGACGGAGAAGATCCAACGGATGCACCAACGTGGCGAGCTCGACGATGACGAACTCGAAGACGCGAAGCTGGAGCTGCTCGAGCGCATCGAATAGACGCGCCGGTGAGCGCCGCGTCTTCGTCGGTATCGCTGGCCGAACTCGAAGACGATCCTCACCCCTTTTACGATCGCGCTCGCTCCGACGGTGATCTCGTGTGGGTCGATGCCCTTGGTGGCTGGCTGACACTGAGCCATGCGGTGGCGACCGACATTCTTCGCAACGACGACTTGTTCACGGTTGATGACCCCCGGTTCTCGACCGCACGGGTCATCGGCTCCTCGATGCTCAGTACCGACGGCGCCATCCACCGAACCCACCGATCACCCTTCGCTGAGTTGTTCACCCGGTCTCAGGTTGCCGACAACCTTGGTGAATGGGCGAACCAGCTCGCGGCAAGCCGCGTGGCTGACCTCCGTGCCCGCGCAACCTCTGAGCTTCGCACCGAGTTGTTCGGACCGTTCGCGACCGAGGTGATCGTGCGGGCACTGGGCCTCTCTGCCCCTGCGTCGACGGTTCTCTCGTTGTACCGGACCATCGCGGCGGAGGTGGGCGCACTACGAGCCGAAGATGAGGTGTCGAATCAGGCCCGGATTGCGTTCGAGGAGCTACGGGCGATCATCCTCGCGTCCGCAACGGCACCACACTCTCTCGACGGCCCGGGCAAGGTGTTGGATGCCGACGCGTTGGTCTCGAATGCGGCGGTCGTGTTATTCGGGGCAATCGAGACCACCGAAGGTGCCGTCGCCAACGCGGTCCATCACCTGGCCATGGCCGGGCTCGACGCCATCCCGGAGGGAGACGAGCTCTCATCGTTCATCGAGGAGTCCTTCCGGCTGGAACCGGCGGCCGCGGTCGTGCACCGGTATTGCACTCGTCCGACCGTCATCGCCGGCACACCGATCGACGTCGGCGACTTCGTGATCGTGTCGTTGAGCGCCGCCAATCGCGATCCGGCCGTGTTCGACGATCCACACCACTTCGATCCCCGTCGACCCGACAACCGCAAGCACCTCACGTTCGCCACGGGCCCCCACGTGTGCTTCGGCGCGCATCTGGCGCGACTCGAGGTCACCAGCATGCTCGACGCGCTACGACCGGACGTCCCGGTTGCGAGCCTCACCTCGACCTCGCCGAAGGGCCTCGTGTTCCGAAAGCCGGCCGAGGTCAACGTTTCGTGGACGGACGGCTAGCGGCCTCGCACCCGATAGGCGAGCAGGCTCTGCGTGGCGACGCCCACTTCGCCCCCGAGGTCACCGAGTCGGGTCACACACAACCCCGTGCCGGACGAGGAAGCCGTCGTTGTTGCGTCAATGGAGATCCATTCGCCTTCCGGATACCGCAGAAGCGAGACGCTCAGGTTGGCGTTGATGAGTCCGTGAGTTGATGTCGCGCTGTAGATGGCGCTGATGCCGGATCCGAAATCGGCGGAGGCAAGAACCCGTTCCAACCCCGCAGAGTTGCGTCCGGCGATCACGGGCATACGCAACCGCTGCCAATCGACTGCTGGCCCAGGTTCGCGGAACGTCCCTGCGGTGAAACGGTGCTCCATGGCATTTCGGTGGTACGTCGTGAGGTCGCCACTCGCCCAGCGGGGCGGATCGGCCACGGCGTCGTCGGAAGGGATCCCCGGCGCCTGACGTTCCGGCGCCACCCACTCCGGCTCGATCAGATCGCTCGTGCGTAACACGAGCGCGTTCGACCGGGCGACCAACTCGTCGGCCGCCCAGAGTTCCGCAAGGACACGATGTACCCGCCCGCTGA
The DNA here is from genome assembly GCA_004282895.1 of Acidimicrobiales bacterium. Lineage (GTDB taxonomy): Bacteria > Actinomycetota > Acidimicrobiia > Acidimicrobiales > SHLQ01 > SHLQ01. The sequence goes on along the minus strand of SHLQ01000017.1, from coordinate 24,636 downwards.
CGTTCTCCCGTCGCGTCGCCGTACGGATCGTCGCCAGCGGCACCGGTCGGACTAGCTCGACCTCGATGTGGGCGACGTGTTCGTCCTCTTCCACCACGCGCAAGGTGGCATGACCCAACAACGCACTCGGAGGTCCACCATGCTGAGCATCCGGTCGCCACGGACCGCGGGTGAATTCCGATGGTTCAAACAGATCGGGCCGAGTCGCTTCGAAGAGCGCAGCGTTTTCCACGCCGCAAATCTACGGCCTGCCCGCTAACCTTGTGCGTCCAACGGGGGTGTAGCTCAGTTGGTAGAGCGCCTCGGTCGCATCGAGGAGGCCAGGGGTTCGACTCCCCTCACCTCCACCACGTTGGTCCGCCCGTCGAGATTCCTCGGCGGGCGTTCTACGTTTCGTCGGCGTCGCGGTGGTAGGCCCCGCTCTTGCCGCCGGTCTTCTCCCACAGGGCGATCTCGCCGATTGTCATGCTCTTGTCGAGCGACTTGCACATGTCGTACACCGTGAGCGCAGCCACCGAACACGCGGTCAACGCTTCCATCTCGACCCCGGTGCGACCAACGGTCTCCACCGACGCCTCGACGTCGATCTCCTCGTCGCCGATTTCGAAGTTCACGTTCACGGCGCCGATCAACAGCGGGTGACACAGCGGAATCAGGTCGGACGTTCGTTTGGCGGCTTGGATGCCGGCGACGCGAGCAACACTGAGCACGTCACCCTTGGAAATGGCTCCGCGGGCCACCGCGAGTGCGGTCTCGGTGGTCATCGTGATTCGGCCGCGAGCGATGGCACGGCGATGGGTGGGTTCCTTCGGCGTCACATCGACCATTCGGGCACGACCGGAACCATCGAGGTGGGTGAAGTCGTCGTGGATGTTCACGATCAGCCTCCGATTTGGCTCATGTTGCGTTTGGGTCGGATGAAGTGGACCGTGTCGATACCGTGACCCGCCCACTTGTCGCTGACGGCGCCTTCGAGAATCTCGGCCAACTCGTCGTCAGTGGCGCCGGCTCGAAGTGCGTCCCGCAGGTTGTAGTCGGTGACAGCAAAGAGGCAGTTGCGGAACTGCCCGTCCGCTGTCAGCCGGATGCGATCACACGAGTCGCAGAACTTCTCCGTCACCGTGGCGATGACACCGACCTCGCCGGCACCGTCGCCATACCGGTACCTCGTCGCGGGTGCCGACGTCCGCGGCACGGCTTCGATCGGGAACACGTCGTTGATCCGTTCCACGACCTCTGCAAGCGGCACGACCCGTTCCGGGCCCCACTGCTCGTCGGCATCCAAGGGCATGAACTCGATGAAACGAACGGTGACACCCTTGTCGCGGCCGAAGCGGGCAAAGTCGACGATCTCGTCATCATTGATGCCCCGCATAAGAACGACGTTGATCTTGACCGGTTCAAACCCAACCTCGAGGGCCGCATCGATGCCATCGAGCACCCGGTCCAGATCGTCGCGGCGAGTGAGCTCGATGAATCGATCCTGACGAAGAGAGTCGAGCGAGATGTTCAGCCGTTGCAGGCCCGCTTCGTGCAGGTCGTGAGCAACGAGTCGGAGGGTGGCCGCATTCGTGGTCATCGAAAGATCCACCCCAAGGGCGGACAACTTTCGCACAAGGGTTGGCAGGTGCGCCCGCACGGTCGGTTCCCCGCCGGTCAGGCGAATGCTGTCGATGTCGTAGCGCTGTACGAGCAGACGGGCGATCCGTGCGATCTCCTCGAAGGTGAGCAGACCCTCACGGGGCATCCACTTCATACCTTCGACCGGCATGCAGTACTGGCAACGGAAGTTGCATCGGTCGGTCACCGCGATGCGCAGGTCACGGTGTACGCGGCCGAACGTATCGGTCAAGGGAGCCACGACGTCAGCGTACGGGCTGTTGGAATACAAAGAAAACGGAGCGGCACCCAACCTCGTAGGATCTGGGCGTGATTCCACTCGAAGAAGCCCAGGAATTTGTGCTGTCCGGCTGCCCCCGCGGCGAGGAGACCACCGTCCCGGTCGATGAGGCCCGACTGCTAGTCACGTCCACGGGCCTGCACGCCGCCGGCGCAATCCCCCCGTTCGACAACACCGCCATGGACGGCTTTGCGGTTCGATCCGCCGATGTCGCCGACGCACCAACGACGCTTCGCATCGTGGACACCCTTGCGGCGGGTGCCGCGCCATCACGTGCCGTGGAGGCAGGCGAGGCGATACGTATTATGACAGGTGCGCCGATTCCACCCGGCGCGGACAGTGTGGTGATGGTCGAGCTGACCGAAACCGCTGGCGACGACGTGACCGTGGTGCAGAGTGTGCCGGAAGGAAACCACATCCGGCCCGCCGGCGACGACGTCCGGGAGGGGGACCTCGTGTTCGAGGCGGGGACGGTTCTGGACGCGGCCCATCTGGGCGTGTGCACGTCCATCGGTGTCTACGACGTGCCGGTCTACCGCCGGCCCCGAGTCGGTGTCATCTCCACCGGCGATGAGCTGGTCGACGCGCCCGTGCCTCTCGAAATGGGTCAGATCCGAGACTCCAACCGCCACACCCTTCTCGCGCTCGTTGCCGCCATGGGAGCAGACGCAGTCGACCTCGGCCTCATCGCCGACGACGAGGCGCTCATCCGGGATGCCATGATCCAGGGCGCGCAGTCCTGCGATGCGGTCATCACCAGCGGCGGCGTCTCCATGGGCGACTTCGACTTCGTCAAGAAGGTGCTTGACGAGATCGGCGACATGCGGTGGATGCAGGTCGCCATCAAGCCGGCAAAACCCTTGGCCTTCGGCACCATCGACGGCACCCCGGTCTTTGGGCTCCCCGGCAATCCGGTGTCCTCCATGGTGTCCTTCGAGCTCTTTGCCAGACCGGGTCTGCGCAAGATGATGGGATACCCGAACCCGCACAACCGCACGCTCACGGCGGTAGCAGGAGCCAACCTTCCTCGTCGAGCGGATGGCAAGATCCACTTTGCCCGGGTCGTCGCCGAGGCCGGGACCGATGGTCGTTACCGAGTCCAGTTCGCTGGCGGGCAGGGTTCCCATCAGCTCTCCGCCATGGCGTCGGCCAATGCGCTGGCGATCGTGCCCGACGGCGATGGTATTTCGATCGGCGAAGACGTTCAGGTGCTCTTCACCCGTTAGATCGTCAGCGAACGCTCAGCTCGTCGCCGGAAATCAGGCGGCCGATATTCGACCAATGCCGCAGAATCACCAGGGTCGCGACGGTCACGGCCGCAACGATCTCGATGGTCTCCTCATGCAACAGGGTGACGCCGACGAGAAGTAACGCCGTAATGACCAGCGACGCCAGCGAGGCTTTACGCGTGAGCTTCACGATGACAACAAACACCGCGATCATCGCCAGTCCCAGAACCGGAAACAGCGGCAACGAGCCTCCACCTCCGGTCGCCACCCCCTTGCCGCCTCGCCGGAATCGGCCGAACGGTACGATGTGGCCCACGGTGGCGGCAATCCACGCCACGGCGGCCCACGTGCGGTTACTGAGCAGCAGTGTCGCAAGGACTGGCAATACGCCTTTCAGGGCATCAGCGATGACCGTGATCATCCCGTAGGTTGCACCGGACGTCCTCCAGACGTTCGAGGCCCCTGGATTGCCGGATCCTTCGCGGTTGTGGTCGTGTCCCGAGAGCAGCCCCACGATCGACGCCGTGGGAAAGGAGCCAGCGAAGTACGCCGCGACGGCCAGCAGAATTCCGATCGTCGTGGTGGTCACGAGGCCATGTTATGGGAACAGGACACCCCAAGGTTGTTGTTGCCACCGCTGGCTTCGATACTGCGTTGAGGAATTGTCGCCCTCGGCCCATCGATAGAGAGACCCCATGCCCACCTACCAATACCGTTGCCGCCAATGCGGTGAGGAGTTCGAGAAGGTTCAGTCGTTCTCTGACGACTCGACGCCGAAGTGCCCGGGTTGCGGAACGCGCTCCAAGAAGAACGTCGCGAAGGTGTTCGGCGCGGTCGGGATCACGTTCAAGGGATCCGGGTTCTACAAGAACGATCACGGTGGGAAGAAGAGCTCCGTCACTGCTTCCGACTCCGGCTCGCAGGACTCGTCGAGCAGCGACTCGTCGAGCAGCAAGACCAGCGAGAGTTCCGGCGACTCGAGTACGAAGAAGAGCGAGGCTTCGTCCACAAGCTCCACGGACTAACCCGGAGTACGCAGCGCCACCACAATGGCGCCGTCCACCAGGACGGACGCGATGGCATCCACGTCGGATTCCGCCACAGACACGGTCGCCGACGTATCTCCAACGGCAAGCACCACCGCCTCGCTGACCTCCGCCCGCTGGCCGGATGCCGGGCCAACTTCAATCAGCAGAAGGTCAACGAGATCGCCAGCGACCAGTGGCGGCGTGGATGCGTCGATCGGCACACCGATCGCCCGGTCCGTGCTGCGAAGTGTCAGTGACTGCGCTCGCGTCGCCGCGAGATGGCGGGCGGTGAGGATCTCGCCCGGCTGAAGTGACGTCGCCAGCGTCCCATCGAGGGGAGGTTCCAGAACCGCGTCGGAGGGCACCATCAGCGCGGGTCGCGAGCCAAGCCGGATGGACGCGGGGGTCAACAGGTCCCCGACCGCCAGAGCCCGATCGGCGACGACAACAACCTCCGTTGCCCCCCACTGATCCCTGGCCAGTGTCGCGGCACGGGTCGAGTTCGCCCACGTGACAAAGAGGAGTACAACAACAGCCAACCAGAGGCCTCGTGCGCCCACGCGATAGCGGACGACAACCCATCGGAGCCGAGCCCACCGAAGTCGGACGGAGTAGGGCAGCCAGCGCCACGGCTGACGAAGACGAAGGAACGAGAACACGGACTTTCCTCGAGGAGATCGTGTGGCGGGGGAAGTCCGGTATGGACGTTATCCCGAGCCGGATCACCATGCCGAACCGAGTGCGCAGGCAGAAGGGGTCAACATGCCCACGTTTTCCCTTGCCAAATAGGGCGTTTTCCCCTCTCGAAACCGCTGGAAACGCGGCACTCTGGTGTCATGTCCAGCAGAAGCTTCGACCTCACGATGCGAGTGGCCCACGCCTACATAGCGCGCGGCAACATCGACTCCGCCGCGCGGTTGATCGAATCTGCGGTTCTCGTGGAGCCCATGAACGCCGACGTGTATCGAGCCTGGGGCCACATCCTTCTTGCACGAAACCAGATCGAGGACGCGGTCTTCGCGTTCGAGACCGCGGCATCCTTCGGCCCAGCGAACCCCGAGCATCACTTTGAACTCGCCAGTGCGTTGGTAAATCTCGCGGACGAGACCCACAACAAGACGGAACAGTTTCACGTTCTGGCCGAAGCCTGGCGGGCCGCAAACGAAGGACTGCGAATTGCTCCCGAGGACCTCACCGGTCGCGCACTCATTGATCGCATCGAGATGGAACAGGATGAATTGTGTCCTCCTGAGCTCCGTCCCGTCGACAAACCCAGCCGCCGCCGCGTCGCCGCTCTGCTGCTGCTCCAACTCGGCCCTGCAGCGGCCTACGTCCTTCTGCTCAACGGCATCCGAGAGGTACCGTCACTGAGTGCCGATCAATTGCTCGTGGCCACCGCATTGATTCTTCTGATGACGGTCGTCGTCCGCCTCGTGTACCTGCCCACCGCAGCGGCCGAGCCGGCGCCCGCACCTGCAACCGCGTAGACGTCAGACTGCGCCGACGGCGAGCAACACCAAGGCGAGTACACCCACGGCAACGCGGTACCAGCCGAACAGCTCGAAGCCTCGGTCATTGAGCCACGCCACCATCCACTTCACGGCCGCCATCGCGGACACGAAGGCAACCACCAACCCGATGAGTGGCGTCACGTAGCCGAAGGTGTCGACCAGCTCGCCACCCCCGCGGTAGCCAACGAGCATGGTTGCCGCGGTGAGGGTGATCAGACCGAGAAGGAAGCTGAACTCGACGGCGGCACGTAGCGACAGGCCGACAAGCACCGCCGCGAAGATCGTGATCATCGATCGGCTGACGCCCGGCCACATGGCCACCGCCTGCAGCACACCGATGATGGCAGCCTTCTGCGGGGTTAGCGCGACGAGTTCGGCCGTCGTTCGGTCGAAGAAGCCGGTGCGGGACAACACGATGATGGCGATGCCGCCGACGATCCATGCCGCCGCGATGGGACCAACACCGAACAGGTTGTCCTCGAACCACTCCCCCAGGGTCAATCCGATTACGCCCGTGAAGAAGAACGAGATCAGGACGGCGATGAGCACACGGCGCCCCTCGTCGTCCCGTCCGATCAAACCGTCGAGCATCTGGCGGATGCGACCCCAGTACAGGAACAACACGGCGATGATTGCGCCGAGCTGGATACAAATCGCATAGGTCTCGATCGCTTCCTTCACCCCGGGCTCTTCGAGTCCCAACAGGTTGTTCGTGACCAGCAGATGCCCCGTGGAGGAGACCGGGAGGTATTCGGTGATTCCCTCCACGAGACCGAGGATGATCGCCTCGAGCACGGTCAGCGTGGTGTCCCCCACCTGGGTTGTGGTCTGAGCCGCGACAGGTGAGGCCGAGAGCAGGAGGAGTCCGATCGGAATCGTCAGCATCGAGAGGCGTCGTCGGTGACGTAGCCGCGGTTGCATTCCCTGCCATCGGCGAACCACCGGTGCTTTCAAGATCAGGCTCCGCTGAGGGAGACGTCGGACACCATCAGTGCCGCCGCTCCGGTTCCGCCTGGCAACCATTCGAGCTCCGAGCCGACCGCGCTGATGTCACCGAGCAACTTCTGCATCGTCGACGCGATCGTGGCCTCCCGCAGCGGCTCCGCGCGTTGGCCGTCACGGATCGCCAGCCCCTCCACACCAACGGAGAAGTCGCCACTGACCGGGTTCACGCCACTGTGCAGACCGCTCATCGACGTCACCAGCACCCCGTGAGGAATTGAGGCGATCAGTTCCTCCATCGTTGATTCCCCCGGGGCCATGATTACCGCATGTGGTCCCACGCCTGGTGACGACGCGTAGCCGCGGGTGGCGTTCGCGGTGGTTCCGAATCCGGATCGACGACCGGTGTAGGTGTTCTGCAGGAAGCTCATGAGCTCGCCCTCCTTGAGGAGCAGCGTGGGCGAACACGTTTGGCCTTCACCATCAACGCTGGTCGCGCCAAACGAGCGGGAGTCCGTCGGGTCATCGGTCAGCGACAGGACGGGGGATGCAATGCCATCGCCAATCCGATCCGCGAACGGCGAGCGACCTTTGATCACGCGTTCCCCGTTCAACATCCCCACGACGATGCCCACAATGCTGGCCGCCATCCGCGGCTCGAGCACGATCGTCAATCGGGAGGATGCGGGTTGGGTTGCCCCCAGAAGTTGTGTCGCCCGTCTGACGGCATCGGTCACGGCCACGTCGAGATCCAGCTTGGCAGGACCGAAGTGCACGTCGTACCCGGAACCGACCTTCGTCTCGTCGTTGTCGGTCGCCAAAGCAAGAACCGAGACGTGGGCACCGGTGCCACGTTCGCTCACCGAGATTCCGGTCGTACTCGCAAGGGCATATTCGCTGCTGCTGTCGCTGTACACCGACGTACGAATGCCGGAGATGCGCTCGTCGGCGCCGATCGTGCGCTCCTCCAAATCGATCGCCATCTGCACCTTGTCTGCCGTGGGTGTCGACGCGACCGACTCATCCCACTGATCATGTTCGATCGGTGTGCCACCGTCGGGCTTGGCCAGCTCCATCCATTCATCGGGCTCCGCGAACTCTGCGTTGTTGCGGGCCTCGGCCAACGTTTCTGCGATGACCTCGGGATCGAGCGACCCGGCGTGGGCGATACCAACCCGATGATCGACGATCACGCGAATCCCTACACCGGCCGACTGGGCGGAGGTGAAGGACTCGACCTCGCCGTTGTAGGCCTTGACCTCGGTCGATGTGCCCTGGGCGACGAACGCTTCGAGCTGCTCCCCCGGGTTCGCGTGTGCGACGACACCTTCCGCGATGTGTACCAGCTCTGACATTGGATTGAGCCTACGATCATTCCATGCCGTGGTGGTTGTGGGTGCTGATCGTTGTTCTCGTTCTGCTTGTTCTCCTCACGATCTACGACCTGACCCAGAAGAAACACGCCATCCTTCGCAACTTCCCGGTGATCGGGCATTTTCGCTACATCCTCGAAAAGGTCGGGCCCGAATTGCGGCAGTACATCGTCACCGACAACGACGAGGAACGCCCCTTCTCCCGCAACGAGCGGCGTTTCGTCTACAGCTCGGCCAAGAAGGAGAACTCCTATTTCGGCTTCGGCACCGACAGCGATCTCCTGGAACCGGGATACATCCACTTCCGCCACGCCGCCTTCCCTCACCCGTCTCCTCCAAAGACGGAGGCCGACGACCTCCCGATGCTGAAGGTGCTCGGTGGCGCCCACAACCGGGCGCGGGCATTCACACCACAATCGCTCGTCTACATCTCGGCCATGAGCTACGGGTCACTCTCGGCGCCGGCCATCGAAGCGATCAACCGGGGATCCAAGATCGCCGGCTGTCTGCACAACACCGGCGAAGGTGGGATCAGCGACCACCACAAACACGGCGGTCCTCTCATCTTCCAGATCGGCACGGGCTACTTCGGTGCACGAAACCCGGACGGCACGTTCTCGATGGACCGGCTACTCGAGTCGATCGACGGCGTTGATGTGCAGGCGATAGAACTGAAGCTGAGCCAGGGCGCAAAACCCGGGCTCGGTGGCGTACTACCTGCGGCAAAGGTGACACCCGAAATCGCACGAGTGCGAGGCGTCGAAGTTGGTGTCACCGTGAACAGTCCGGCCCAACACCGAAGCTTTGATGACGTTGCCGGACTCGTCTCGTTCGTGGAGGAGATCGCCCAGGAGACCGGCCTGCCGGTTGGAATCAAATCTGCGGTTGGCCAGTTGGCGTTCTGGAATGAGTTGGCCCATGAGATGCGATCACGCGACGCTGGACCCGACTTCGTCACGATCGATGGTGGGGAGGGTGGCACTGGCGCGGCACCACTTCCGTTCAGCGACCATGTCGCCATGCCGTTCCGAGAGGGGTTCGCCTCCGTCTATCGGGCGTTTGCCGATCGCTCGATACACAATGACGTCGTGTTTCTTGGTGCCGGGCATCTCGGCCTCCCCACCGAAGCGCAGGTTGCGCTCTCGATGGGTGTTGATGGCATCGGTGTGGCCCGCGAAGCAATGCTTGCGGTCGGCTGCATTCAGGCGCAGAAGTGCCACAACGGCCACTGCCCAACCGGCGTCGCCACCCAAAACCCGCGCCTGACCCGCGGCCTCGACCCGACGGACAAGTCGGTGCGGCTGGCGAACTATGTGGCCACGTTGCGCCACGAGCTGGTACGCCTCGCCAACGCCATGGGGGTCGACCACCCCGGTCGGATCCCCCATGAGGCGGTGGAGATCCGGCTGAGCGCGACCGAGACGACAACCGTCCGGGAACTGTACGACTACGACCCTCGATGGTGACCGACGTGGACGGGTCCGAGCTCGGTGCCGAACCCAACGTGCTCGTCATCATGAGCGACGAACATCAGGCCAGGGCACTCGGCTGCGCCGGTCACCCGGTTGTGCAGACGCCACATCTCGACGAATTGGCGGCCAACGGCACGCGGTTCACCAACACGTGGACACCGTCACCCATTTGTGTGCCAGCGCGCGCCTCGTTTGCCACGGGCCGGTGGGTGCACGACATCGGCGCGTGGGACTCGGTCCAGGCGTATGCCGGAACCCCACCCGGTTGGAGCCATGCGATGGCGGCGACGGGCCGGGATGTGGTCTCCTTTGGCAAGCTTCATCACCGATCCGCTGCGGACGACGACGGATTCACCCACCGCGTGCTGCCGATGTTCATCGCCGGCGGCGTCGGATGGTTGCAGGGGCTCGCGAGGCACGATCCGCTCGACTATCCCGAGGCGGCCGAGCTCGCCGAACACACCGGGTCGGGCGAAACCACGTACACAAAGTACGACCGCCTCATCACCGACCGTGCAACCGACTGGATTCGAGGTCGCCGCAACAACCAGCAGCCCTGGGTGGCCTTCGTGTCCTTCGTCGCTCCCCACTACCCCCTGTCGGCGCCGACCGAATTCATGGATCTGTACCCCCGAAGCGAGGTTCCCCCGCCCGAGATCCCATCGGTCGTTCACGACCATCCCGCTGTAGCCGCCATGCAGGACTTCTTCGACTACGACACGTACTTCGACCGTGCGGGAAGAAAGGACGCCCGACGCGCGTACTACGCGTTGTGTTCGTTCATGGACCACAACGTGGGCCAGGTGTTGCAGGCACTCGAAGATTCAGATCAGCGCGACAACACCCGCGTCATCTACACCTCCGATCACGGAGAGCTACTGGGCAACCGGGGACTCTGGTGCAAGTCGTTCATGTATCGGGATTCGGTGGACGTGCCGTTGATTGTCGCCGGTCCGGGTATGGCGCGCGGGCACATCGACACTCGCGAGGCCAACCTCATCGATATCGCTTCCACCATCACCGAAACAGCTGGGCTGACATCCACCGGATCCGGATCTTCACTGTGGGCGGACCCACTCGACCGGCCCGGCTTCTCGGAATACCACGACGGCGGGTCGGTCACCGGATCATTCGCCATCCGCACCGGCGGCTGGAAGTACATCCATCACGAGGGTTTCGCTCCACAGCTGTTCAACGTGGAGGATGATCCCGACGAGCTCGTCGACCGTGCGGGGGACGCTGCCGTTTCGACGATCGAACAGTCATACGCGGCGGTACTGCGCGACATCCTCGACCCCACCGAGGCGAACCGAGCGGCATTCGCGTCCCAAGCGGCGATCATGGACGCCCATGGCGGTCGCCAAGGAGTTGCCGACGCGTTTCGGTTCAATCACACTCCTGCGCCCTCGGACTGACTCAGCCCCGCGGTCGACGGCGGCGCCCCAACGGCGTTGCTGCGTTCGCCAGAAGCGGCGCCACCAGTGCGGTCCATCCGGTCTGGTGGCTGGCACCAAGTCCGCGCCCATCGTCGCCGTGGAAATACTCGTGGAACAACAATCGGTCATGCCACACGCCGTCCTGGTCATAGTGGGGGTGGCGCGGCATCGACGGCCGAAGTCCGTCCTCGTCCGGGACAAACAGTCGACTCAGACGCTCCGACAGCTCTGTGGCCACCTCGCCGAGGCTGACTTGGTTACCGCTTCCGGTCGGCATCTCGACCTTGATGGCACCCCCCGCCCACTGGTCGTAGCGCCGCAGTGACTCGATCAGCATGTAGTTGAGAGGGAACCACACCGGTCCACGCCAATTCGAGTTACCGCCGAAGAGGTCGCTCTCGGATTCTCCCGGCTCGTAGCCGACGGAGAACGACTGACCGTCGAAATCCAACGTGTAGGGATGGTCGGTGTGGTACTTCGAGAGGCCCCGAATCCCATACGGCGAGAGGAACTCCTCTTCGTCCAGCACAATGCTCAGCAGTCGTTGCAGCCGTTCGGGGCTGACAAGCGACAACAAGATGTCGCCCTGTTCGTTCTCGTGCATGTTCTGCGCAAGATCGGGTTTGTTCGCCCGGAACCAGTCGAGGTTGACGCCGAACTCGCCAGTCTCCGAACGGGCGAGCTGGGATACCACGCGGGTGGCGAATAGCGGAATCAGGCCAACCATCGATCGTACGGACAGCAACTGATCGCCGTCCGGATGTCGAAACACGTCGTAGTAGAAGCCATCCTCGTCGTTCCAGAGGTCGTGTTCATGAACGGCGGTGGAGATATACGCGTAGTGCTGGATGAACTTCGTCGCCAGCTGCTCATATCCCGGTCGCTCCATGGCCAGCCGGATGGAAATCTCGAGTAGATCGAGCGCATACATCGCCATCCACGCGGTTGCGTCGGACTGCTCGAGTGCCCCACCACTGAGCCCGGCGGATCGATCGAACGGACCGATGTTGTCGAGGCCGAGGAACCCTCCGTAGAAGAGGTTGTTGCCGTCGTTGTCTCGGCGATTCACCCACCAGGTGAAGTTGATGAGCAGCTTGTGTACAAGATGCTCGAGGAAATCAAGATCTTTCGCGCCATCCAGTTCGAAGACCCGGAGCACCGCCCATGCGTGCACCGGTGGATTCACATCGCTGAACGACCATTCGTACGCCGGGAACTGACCGTTGGGGTGTTGGAACCATTCGCGTCCCAACAGGGACAGCTGGTGTTTTGCCGAGCCCGGATCGAGGAGTGCCAGCGGCAGGCAGTGGAACGCCGTATCCCACGCGGCGTACCACGGATACTCCCAGGCATCGGGCATGGGAATGACATCGGCATTGTTCAAGTGACGCCAGCCCGCATTGCGACCGTGCAGGCGAGCCTCGGGTGGCTTATCGAAGGCGGGGTCTCCTTTCAGCCACCGGTCAACGTCGAAGTGATACCACTGTCGCGAGAACACCATGCCCGCCATGGCTTGACGAGCAATGTGTCGGCGATCGTCGTCCACCGAATGCAACAACTCCCCGTAGAACTCGTCCGCCTCCCGTTGCCGCTGCGCCAACAGCTCGGTGATTGCATCGCCGACCGGTTGTTCCGAAGGGGCGAGGCGAACCTGGATTTCACGGCTCTCGCCGGGCTCGAGCGTGAATTCGTACCAAAGGCCGGCTTTGGTTCCGTGGCCCGACGGATTGACCGAATCGGCCCCTTCCACGACGTGATCGTTGATCCCGTCCTTCGTGAACGGCAACCGGTTGGGCTGATCCCACAACCGTTCGCGGTTGGTCTCATTCTCACAAAACAGCCTTGTGGCGCCGTCGGTGGCGGTGAGCTCGAGGCGCCCGGACCGCTCCTCGTTCAACGACAATCCGCCATGGTCCGCAGCAATGATCTGCGGTTCCTCACCGAAGTTGGCTTCCCAACGCCACCGATTGCGAAACCAGAGCGTGGGAATGATGTGGATCGAGTCCGCTTCCGGTCCGGCGTTGGTCACGGTCACTCGCACGGACAGATCGAGTGGATCGGCCTTTCCGTGATCGATGATGATGTCCCACCAGCCGTCCTCGAACACGCCGGTGTCAAGCAGCTCGTACTCGCGTTCGCGGCGGCTGCGGTGAGCGTTGATCTCGCGAAGCTGCTGGTAGGGAAAGGTCTGCTGCGGGTACGCGTACGCCATTCGACCCCAGGCGTGGCTCGGCATCGCATCGAGATACCACCACTCCTCCTTGACGTCCTCGCCATGATTGCCTTCATGGCCGTTCAGGCCAAACAGGCGCTCCTTGAGGTGGTCGTCCCGGCCGTTCCAGAACGAGAACGCCAAACACCAGCGCTGATGGCGATCGGAGAAGCCGGCGAGCCCGTCCTCATTCCAGCGAAAGGTGCGGCGTCGGGCATCGTCGTACGGGAAGAAGCCCCAGGCGTCACCGTTTGCGCTGTAGTCCTCGCGTACGGTCCCCCAGGCGCGCTCGGCCACGTAGGGCCCCCACATCGTCCAATCCTCGTCAGGGTTCGCGAGGCGATCCCGTTCAGCGTTCGGCATGGTTCTCCCGTGAAATCACGGTGCAACGCTAGCCCGGGGCAACCGGAAGGCCGCGGTACTCCCCGGCATTTGCGGTGCGCGCTACGTCAAGGCGATCGTTGGGGAATCGGGGGGTTGCAGTTCGACCGTGTCCGGGTCGGCACCCTCCGATGACGCGTCGTCACAGGTGGCAAGCATCTGCGTGAGGGCGCCCCGCTCGGCCGTCGTGACGCCGAGATTCCAGCGGGCCTTCACCTCGACCCAATCGACGGCGTACGCACACCAGGTTTCCTCGCGCGCAGGCCGCCACTGGTCTGGTGACTGCCGGTTTGGATTGTGGCCGGCGTCGCGGGTGGTGATCGTGACGCTGGGGGCAAAGACATCGGCGACAAACGCCGCTCGGGTCTCCTTGTCCCATTCCCAGCCTCCACTCTCGTGAACGATTTTCAGCGGGATGAGCGACGAGACCGCCATGTCGGATGCTGCGGTGAGCCGAACATCGTGGTACCGGTCGCGCCAGTTCCCCGAGCGAGCCGTACACGTTCGCTGGTTGACCCAATCGATCGGTGCGGCGCTGCGGTTCGCCAACGCGACCGCAAGCGGGTCGTCACATCCGGTGGGGCCGTCCGGCCAGGCGTCGTCGACAAACGCAGGGGCGAGCCCCGGCGTTGCATCGACGAGTGTTCCGACCGCGACCTGTGCGGACGGAGCTCGTTCATCGGCACGCGCGACGCGGGCGTTCTGCCGATCGGCAATCGAATCGAGCGTGAAGGACACGCCGGTCGGCGAGTTGTCCTCGTCCGTAGCTCCCGCCTGATTGATCAGCACGAGCGCACCCACCAGCAGCAACAACGCCGTGCCGATCGATCCCGATACGAGCAGCATGGAGCGAATGTCCGACATGGCCTGCCTGGAGCGGCGAGTCTCCGTGACGGGAGGTTCTTCGACCGGCGGTAATGTGTTGCCCACGTCCGGCGCGGAATCAGGCCGAACCCATCGCGTCGACTGCGTCACGCTCCTCCTCTTCGCGGGCGGACCCCACACCCCCGCGTCGTCGCGCTCCCAGCCCCGCAAGGGAGGAGTGTCTTCCGGCCATTCATGCGGTGGCCGCCATGTGCCGTCACGGTCCATCCACCAGCCGGGACCGTCGCGTCGATTGTCCTTTGCCCGCAGTTCACCGCGAAATTCCACGTTGCCACTCGATCACTTAGTTGCGCAGACCGAGGCCCGAACACCCGCCTCGGCCCATCGTGTGCCGATTAGGAGAGAGTATTTCACCCGGCACGTTCAAATTTCAAGCCGGTAATTTTTGAGGGTCACGTGGGGTCGCAAATAGTGGCTTATCCACCTCCAAGGGTGGTGGGTTCACGGGCAGTGAGACCAACGTCACATTTTCGATTTGGTTCGATCGCCCGTTTTCGCTCGATGGATCCGCTGCGACACTCAGAGCATGAGCCACGCCGTTGCCCCGACCGAACTTGCCGATGCCGCCCGCGAGTACGCCACGGATGCGTACCTCCTGTATGCCAAGGATGGGTCCGCCCGCGTGAACCATGTCCGCATCGCACTCGTCGACGCCGACGGCACTGTTGTCTGCCAAGGCTTCGGACGAGGCGTGCAGGCACCTGTCGGGGATGAGGCAACCTTGAGCATCCTC
Source organism: Acidimicrobiales bacterium (assembly GCA_004282895.1). GTDB lineage: Bacteria > Actinomycetota > Acidimicrobiia > Acidimicrobiales > SHLQ01 > SHLQ01. Next base: position 9,534 of record SHLQ01000017.1, on the reverse strand, counting down.
TGGCCCGCCGAACGGGCCGAGCAGTTCAGCCTGATCGCCGATGGCACGGGCTCCATTGACGGTGAGCTGCTCTCCATTCGTGTGTCCAACGCGGTGCTTCACCGACCGGCGCCCGACGGCGGTCCGTCTGCGTGTTGACGCGACCGATACAACTCGCCTCTCTCCTGACCTTCGCGCTGATTGCGGGCGGTTGTTCGTCGTCGACCTCGACTACCCCCGTTGCCCGCGTGACGTCCACCACCACAACCACTGCGCCGGCTGCAGACTTGGCGCCGCTGCGCGTCGGTCTCGTCGCCACGAACGCCGGGCCGATTGGTGGTCGCGACAGCCACGCAATCGAGGTGTTGACAGCGAGTGCAGAAGTCTTCGCCACCGACCGCGAGGTCATCGTTGAGATCCTGCGGGTTGCCGCGGCCGACGATATCGACCGGGTCATCGAGCAGATGACGAACGCCGGGGTCACCGTCGTGTTCACCACCTGTGATGGGACGCTGACCCAGGACATCGTGGAACACGTGGCCGATGCAGGGCTGTTGGCCGTGACGTCGTGCGCCGCGCTCCCCGCATCACCGCTGACCCCGGGATCACGAAACGTCATCGACCTCGCATCGCTGAGCGACCATGCCCAGGTACTGGCCGATCACCTGTCGGACATCGGTGTGTCGGCGCCGGCGTTCCTACGGTCAACACTGGTCGGCGACGTCGAGCGCTCCTGCCTGGACACCGAACGTCGGCTCGCCGCCACCCACGCCGTTCGGTCGGTCGCCTCGGCCTCGTTCGGCGGCATCGTCGAGGGCGCCGACGATGTGATCCTCACCAACGCCGCTGAGCTCGTTGCCGCCGATGCGTTCGTCGTATGTGCACTTCCGGGCGCCCTCGGAGAGGCGATCGACACCATTCGAACCGCAGGTTTCGCTCAACCCGTCTACGTTCCGTGGTTCGGCAGCTCGGAACGCTTCGCAGACACCACGACGGACGTCTTCATTCTCGCCCCGGCCAGCGTGTTCGGCGACGACCCGTCCGCCGACCTGAAAGCGGTGTTCGCTCGGCTGACCAGCGGCGAAGAGGACGCAGCCGACGCGGTCATCGCGGACGCGTTCGTCAGCGTCATCCAGGCCGCAGCCGCCTCAGGTTCTATCGGCTCGGGTGCAATCGAACGCCAACTTCTCGTTCAGGCAGAAGCCGCCACAGGCGTGTTGACCATCGATGCAGACACCCGTCGGCCAATCAACCGGAACTATCGGGTCATCGAAATGCGGGGTGCGACGGGTTCGGTCGTCGACATCACGTCGACGGGAAGCTGAACTCAGTTGCCGTAGTAGTCGATGATGCCGTCAACGAACGTCGACGCGTCATCCTGCAACCGATTGCGATGGAACGCGGACGCACCAAGTGAGCGAGCACCCTTCGCCTCCAACAGGTCCGCGAGCTTCTCGTGGCTTCGACCCGGATTCAGCGCATAGGTCACGAAGCTGTACACCCGCTTGTCCCACAGATCGGGCAGGGAACGAGCGATATTGCCCGCTCCGCCCGGACGTTGACCGAGGAAGAACGCACCGTCGGTCCAGGTACCGACGACGACGAGATCTGCGTCAGCCAACGCTTTGAAGTCCGGTGTGTCAACCGGTCCGATGGTGACTTCGGCCCCCGCGTCTTTGAGCCCTCCGGCGACCAACTGGGCGGCCGTGCGGGTGTTGCCCGTGCGCGATTCGTAGGTGACGACTACCTGCATGGAAACGGTCTAGCAGACCAGCGCGTCAGCTCGGTGATTGGGGGTGCTCGGGCCAATCGTGTTTGGGGTAACGGCCCACCATGTCCTTGCGAACCTCGGCCCAACTCCCCTCCCAGAACGCCGCGAGATCGGAGGTGATCTGGATGGGACGGTTGGCGGGCGACAACAGCTCGAAGGTGAGCGGCACACTCCCGTCCACGATCATCGGTGTCGTTTCGATGCCGAACGCGTCCTGGGCTCGCACGCTCACTCGAGGACTCTCGGCCGTGTAGTCGACGGCCACCGTTCGACCTTTCGGCAGTGAAAACGACACTGGCGCGAGCCGATCCAACGAGGACACCGTGTTCCACCCGAGGCGGTCCCGCAGGATGGACGTGATATCAAGTGCCTCAACGTCACGTCGGGATGTGGCCCCGACCAAGTACGGCCCGAACACGTCAGCCGCCGCCTTGCGCAGCGTCGTGTCGTCGATCGTCTTTTCGATGAGCTCGGGACGTTCTCGGGCCACGAGCTCCACCCGCTGTTGCAGGTTGCGGGCGGCGTCGGTCCACGTGAGGACATCCAGCCCCGTGTCGACGATCCGGTCGATCAGCGCCTCGGTGGTGCGTTCGGATGGCTCCGCCGGTCGTTCGTGGGTTCCGAAATCGAGGGAGCCGAGTCGACGTTCGACCCGTTCCACCAGATCATCCCGGTCATCGTCCCACCCAAAGAGGGTCCGTTCGTCCATGTCGGTCGCAAACCCGAGCTCAATGTCGAGCGGATCGATCCCCGCAGCTCGGCGGATCCGCACATTTCGTTTGTCGCCCGACACCTCCGCGATCACGAGCATTGCCTCGTGAGCCATCGGGTCGGTCTTGTCCACCTCGGCGCCCATCCCGTTGCGCATACGGAACCGTCCGCCCTGCCCCGCTCGCTTCTGGGCGATGCGATCCGGATACGCGAGCGCGAGACACCGGCCGAGATCGTCGGGGGAAATCGGTGACTCGGACGCACCGGCCCGTCGAGCAACGTCTCGCGCGACACGTCGCACCGTGCGGATTGCTCCGCCGTCCGCATCGACGTGATGGAATCCCTCGTCGGCAACGAGCTGCACCCGCGGCCATAGGTCGGTTGGTCGTTCGGATGGACGACCACGTAGGACGTCGCGTTCGGTCATCAGCGCGGCGAGAACGGACGCGGGCCAACCGAGTGGGCCGTCCCCCACCGCGCTCACCATCGCCGCCAGTCGGGGGTGCAGCGGCAACCGCAGCATTCGTCGGCCATCGGCGCTCAGCGAACCGTCGTCGATCGCGCCGAGCATCTCCAAGACCTCCCGGGCGTCGGTGACGGATGCCTCCTTGGGATGATCGAGCAGACGAAGCTCATTCGGGCTGCTGACTCCCCAGGCGAGCGACTCCAACAGAACCGACGCCAGATCGATCTGGAGAATCTCCGGCTGTTCATGTCTCGGACGGGCGGCGTGCTCCATCTTCGACCAGAGCCTGATGGCGACGCCCGGGCCGAGTCGGCCTGCTCGACCCGCCCGCTGGTCGGCCGAGGAGCGGGAGTTGTCGATCGTGACGAGCTTCGACAGGCCGGTGGCCGGGTCGTACCGAGGGCGTCGCGCCAAGCCCGAGTCGACGACACTGCCAATGCCGTCCACCGTCAGCGAGGTCTCGGCGACGTCGGTTGACACGACGATCCGCCGCGAGCCGGAGACGCCGCGGAGTGCTTCGTCCTGTTCTTCGGCCGACAGTGCACCATAGAGCGGCCGGACGGCGTGTGGTAGCCGGCTGGCCAGCGCGTCGACGGAGCGTCGAATCTCGGCCATCCCCGGAAGAAACACCAGAACGTCTCCGGGATGTTCCAACGCTTCCTCCACCGCGGCCACAACCGCCGGCTCCAAGCGGTCCTTCTTTCCTCGCGGACGCCAGCGAACGTCGATGGGGTGCGTGCGGCCCTCACATTCGATCACGGGGGACGGACCGTCCTGACCCACGAGATCCGCTACGGCAGCTGCATCGATCGTGGCCGACATGATGAGCAGCCGCAGATCGGGGCGAATCGCTTCACGGGCTTCGAGGGTGAGCGCCAACCCGAGATCCGCGTGAACCGAGCGTTCGTGGAACTCGTCGAAGATCACCGCCGCAACCCCGGGAAGGCTCGGGTCGTTCTGCAGGCGCCTCGTCAGAATTCCTTCGGTAATCACCTCGACCCGCGTGCGGGCGGACACCTTGACGTCGTCGCGTGTGCGCCAGCCCACGGTGTCGCCCACCGATTCGCCACAGAGCTGGGCCATGCGGCGTGCGACCGAGCGGGCGGCCACGCGTCGAGGCTCCAACACCAGGATGGAACCCGACGCCGCCCAGGGCTCATCGAGCAGGCGTAGGGGAACGATCGTCGTCTTTCCGGCGCCCGGCTCTGCCGTCAGGACAGCAACACCCGGGTCCTGCAGTGCCGACCGAACCTCGGGAATGACCGTCTCGATCGGCAGGTCGGTCTCGGCGAGGAACATGGATTCCCCAATCTAGGTGAGGGTCAGTCGACGTCCATGGTGTTGAGCCGCCATGTGGTGATCAGCCCCGCCGCCAACGCCACTGCAATGGTGACCAACACGATCGACGTCGTCTGCGGTGGCTGATCCAGCAGTGCAACGTCGGCCACGTTGGCGAGGGCAGAGCGGGTGTACGTTCGCAGTGCAAACCAACCAGCGGTTCGGCTGAAGCCCGCGATCACTCCTTCCCAGAGGAGGATGTAGACCAGCCCGACCACCAGTGCTCGCTGTGTGAATGCGCCGAGCATCGTGAAGACCGCGGAGTACGCAACAATCCCAATCAGCGAGCCGACCAGGATCCCTGCGACGTCGTCACCGGTACCGATGATCGCACCGAGCACACCCATCGGGATGAGGACCAGTGGCAGCAACACGACAATCGCACCGAGCCAGGCGGCGAGTGTGATCTTCCATCTGCCGATGGGGCGCAGCCAGTAGTAGACGAGGTTTCGCTCTTCCAGCATGTCGCCGATCGTGGCGGTGCTGATGACCAGGGCCACGAGCGGCACGAAGATGATCAGGCCAAACCCGTCGAGAAACTCCGCCGGAACGAAATCCGACCCCGGGTCAGATCGGTTGATCGCAACGCCGATGAGAATGCCGATGAGACCAACGAGGGACATGGCGATGAGCCGGCCTCGGGTGGCGACCGACCGAATGATTCGACGCATCATCATCAACACATCCATCAGCGACCCACCAAATAGCGAAAGACGCTTTCGAGATCATCATCGAGCGGTTGCACTTCCAGCAACCGCACGTTGGCCGCCTTGGCGACGCTCGCGATCCGGGTACGGAAGAGCTCGACGTCGTCGGTGTTCACCTCGAGCTCATCGGTTGCCGACACGGACACGCCCCGAACGCCGGCGTGGGCGAGCAGTTGTGCGCCAAGTTCCCGCGCGTCGCTGGCCCGGACTCGAATGCGGTGGGGACGGTCGTCCATCAAGGCGCGAATCCCGTGGAAGTCACCCTGGGCCGCCATCCGCCCCTGAGCGATCACGAGCACGCGCGACCCAAGGCGTTCGACTTCGTCCAGGACGTGGCTGGAGACCACCACACACACGCCGTTGGCACCCAAATCCTGGATCAGCTTGATCATGTGCAGCCGCTGTCTCGGGTCGAGCCCGGTGAGCGGTTCGTCCGCCAGCAACACGTCGGGTTCGTGGACAAGCGCCTGCGCGAGCTTCACGCGTTGCCGCATACCTTTGGAGTAGCTGGCGATGGGCCGTTTGTCGTCAGGGTCCAACTCGACGGTGGCGAGCACCTTTCGAGCCGCCCCTTCTGCATCGGACAGATGGTTCAGTTGTCCTGCGAGGGTGACGAAATCGAGTGCGCGCTGCTCCTGAAACAGGTGCTCCTCCTGCGACACCAAACCGATGCGCCCGCGGACCGCCGTGTCGCGTCGGGGGTTTGCGCCGAGCACCGACACCGTCCCCTGCGACGGAGGTGTGAGGCCGGCGATCATACGCAGGGCCGTGGACTTGCCAGCTCCGTTGGGGCCGAGCAGTGCCGTCACGCCCGGCCATACAGTGAAGCTGATGTCCGATACGGCCACGACGTCGCCGAACCACTTCGAGAGGTTCGTCACGACGATCGGTTCCGAACCGGGAGCTGCGGGTGGAGGAGGCGCTGGCGTCGGTGCGCTCGGCGAACTCACTTCGTCACCTCCATACGTTGGTAACCCCAGATGACAATGAGGGCGAGCAGCGCCAGAACGCCGCCCAGGGCTCCAAGGGATTGCCAGCTGGGCACATCGATGATCTCGCTGGTTTTGAACAGCCGCTGGATCGCATCGTTGGGCAGGTTTCCAAGGTCGGCCAGAAGGACAGCGTCGTCCACTTCGGCCACTTCGAACATGACGTTCGCGAGAACCGAGCTTGCGATCAGGGTCATCACGATGCCGGCGGATGCGAACGCTTGCCGGTTCGTGAGTGTGGCCGCCGCCATGCCGAGCAGCGTCATGAAGCTCGACAGGATCAGCCCGCCGGCGATGATCCTTCCGAGGAGGATCATCGTGTTGCTGAATCCTTCAGGACCAAGACCCACGAAGGTGTAGCCAAGCAGCAGGAACAGCAGCGGCATGAGCGTGACCAGGAACAGGACGGTCGCGAGCGCGGACGCTTTCGCCGTGAGGTAATGCGTGCGCGTCAACGGTGAGGCCATGTAGAGCCCGAACATCCCCGTGCGGCGATCCGTGCTCAGAAGCTCTGGGCCCACGAACGCCGTGAGCAGAAGTGTCGAGATGCTGATGAGGCCGTAATAGCCCGCGTAGTCAACTGTCTCTCCCACGAGTTCGCTCGGCAGAATCACGGCGATGCCGAGGAAGGCCAGCGCAGGAATGTACGCCAACAGAATCGTCACGATCGGCACGATCTTGAATCGGAATTTGCGGCGAAGCCCGAGGGCCCGCTGGATGGAGTTCAGCCAGACGCTGCGCATGGCGGTACCGACGCCGGACCGCTCGCCGTCGTAGCGGCGGTAGCCCCGATCGAAGATCTCTGCTTCGGTTTGTGTGGTCATTCGCCGTACACCTCGTCGAGGAAGAGGTCTTCGAGTGTTTGTTGGACAGGCATGAGCCGGCGCAGTGTTGCGTCGTTCTCGGCGATCGAGTCTCGTACTGCGTCGGCCAGTTTGTCCGGCGGAAGATCCCCGCCAATACGCAGTCGGTCCCGCTCGGCGCGAATCACGAGACCCCGTCGCTCCATGCTGGCGATGGCGCCTTCAACCCCGTTGTCGATGACAGCGATCATGCCGCCCTGGCCGGTGCGCAACTCGTCGATACGACCGGATGCGGTCACTCGCCCGTCGTTGAGAATCACGACGTTGTCTGCGATCCGCTCCACCTCCTCCAGGAGGTGTGACGACAGCAGGATGTCGATGCCGAACTCGGTCCCGATGCGTCGAATGAGTTCGAGCATGCCGTCGCGCTGCACCGGATCGAGACCGTCGGTCGGCTCATCGAGCAGGATCAGCGCGGGATCGTGGGCAATCGCGAGCGCCAGCTTCACCCGCTGGCGTTGCCCAGTGGACATGGTGCCGACGGGGCGGGCACGTTCCTCACCCAGTCCCACGAGCCACAACGCATCACTGGAGCGTGTGGTGGCCTCCCGCTTCGGAAGACCATGGATCACGGCGACGTGGCGGACAAGATCGTGGGCTGCGATGTCGGGGGGCAGGTTGTGGTGTTCGGGGCTGTACCCGATGCGTTGGCGAAGGTCTCCGCCGGCCTGGGCCGGGTCCTCGCCGAGGACGGTGAGTGCGCCGCTGTTCGGCTCGTGCAGCCCCAGCAACATGCCCAACAGCGTGGTCTTGCCGGAGCCGTTGGACCCCAGCAGACCAGTGACACCGCGGGGCACGTCGGCGGTCAGATCGGAGAAAACCACGTTGGTCCCCCATGACTTGGTGACGCCGGCAGCCGAGATCACCGAGGGAGGGGGCTCGGCGACGCCGGCTGCCGGTTGTGTCATGAAGTCAGCATGCCACCTCACCACATCTTTCGGAATAAGGGATCACCCTGAACGGACCCCGAATCGGCGTCAGGGTCGTTGTAGGGTCAATCGATGTCCGTTGACGACCTGGACGATCTGACCGCCCAGGTCCGGCTGCACGCCTCGACTCTCTGGCCGGACGCCGACGATGACCTTCCCGAACGACTCATCGAGGCGATCGGGATTCGAAGTACGCCGGCCACAGGTTCAGCTTCTCGCTGGAACGAACGCGACGTCATGCTCATCACCTATGGCGACAGCATCCTCGACGCCGGGAGCCGTCCCCTCGACGCGTTGCATGCGTTTGTATCGGGGCCGGTCCGCGATGCAGTCGGCACGGTGCACATTCTCCCCTTCTCGCCGTACAGCAGTGACCGCGGCTTCTCGGTTATCGACTACGACGCCGTCGACCCAGCGCTCGGCAGCTGGGCCGACATCGAAGCGCTAGGTGGAACCGTCGACCTCATGTTCGATCTGGTCATCAACCACATCTCGTCGCAGTCCGCGTGGGGCCAGCAGTTCCGAGACGCCGCCGAGCCTGGCCGCAGCTTCATCCGTGTCGTCGCGGACAACGAGGACACCTCGTCGGTCGTGCGCCCTCGGTCGTTGCCACTTCTGACCGAGGTCGAAACCCGCGAGGGGCCCCGCAACGTCTGGACGACCTTCAGCGCCGATCAGTTCGATCTCGACTGGCGCAACCCGAATTTGGCCGTCGCGATGTTTCAGGTGATCAACCGATATGTGGAACACGGTGCTCGGTTTCTACGACTCGACGCGATCGCTTACGTCGGGAAGGTGTCCGGCACGAAGAGTATCCACCTACCGCAGACCCACGAGTTGGTGCGCCTGATGCACACGTTGCTTTCCGTTCGGGCGCCGGAAGTCGCCCTCATTACCGAAACCAACGTTCCCGATTTCGACAACCGGTCGTACTTCGGTGTCGGTGATGAAGCGCACATGGTCTACAACTTCACGCTGCCACCGCTGCTGGTTGACGGCATTCTTCATGAGCGGGCCGAACGACTTGCGAGTTGGCTCCGCCACACGACCGATACTCCACCCGGCACAACGTTGTTCAACTTCATGGCCTCACACGACGGCATCGGCGTGCGCCCTGCGGAGGGGATGCTCTCGGACCACGAGATCGAGAGACTCGTCGAGATTGCACATGAGCGCGGTGGCCGACACGGCACCTACGACACCCCATCGGGGCCGCGGCCATATGAGCTCAACATCTCTTTGCCGGACCTGTTCGGCGGCATGGATGATCCGTTCATGCCGGCACGAGTCCTCCTCGTGCACGACGTGATGTTCTCGCTCGCGGGCATCCCCGCCGTATTCGTAAACAGCCTCGTTGCGACGACCAACGATCATGAGGCGGTTGACCGCGACCATGTACGACGTTCGATCAACAGAGGTTCGGTGTCTTTGGCCGAGCTCGACGCACTCGACGGCGCCCGCCGGGAGATCCTCGAGGGCCTCACGCAGAGGATGATCAACCGGCGCGCAGACCCCACCTGTCATCCCGACGCCGCCCAAGAGGTTCGTCATGTCGGACCGGTGCTTATCGTCGAACGCACCACCGTCGACGGCAGCGAGACCCGCACGTTCCTCCACAACTTCGCCCCTACCCCACAACAAGCCGAGGGCGTCACCCTCGCCCCCTACGAGTCCAAAGGGGTCTGACCCCTTTCGCCCCAATTAGTTCAACTTTGAACCACCGTTCGTTGAAATTTCAACGGTTTCGGGGGATTTCCCAAAAAAGGGTCTGACCCCTTTTT
>SHLQ01000130.1 GCA_004282895.1 Acidimicrobiales bacterium | reverse complement strand
CCCGGCTGCCGATCTCCTCATCGGAGTTGATGAAGACGATCGGTCCCAGCGATGGTGTGATCCCGACCTCGCGCAGCGCACCCAACGCAAAGATGATCTGGGTCAACCCGGCCTTCATGTCGTAGACCCCGGGGCCTCGCATGCGGCCGCCGTCTTCCTGAAGTGGCATGGTCTCGAGCGTGCCAAGTGGCCACACGGTGTCGCAGTGGCCGATCAACAACTGGCTACCGTCGATCCCAGGCTCGGCCCGGTCGGCGTCTCGGGCGACGAGGTAACCCCCGAGTTCGTCTCCGGAGGTGTAGTCGACATCCATACCGACCGCTTCCAGCTCCGCAGTGAGTATGCCCAGGACCTCGTCCTGGGCGGTCGGCACGAGCGAGGGAGACTCGCTGAGAACCAGTCGTCGAAGGAGATCGAGTTGATCTTCCCGAGTCTCGTCGAGGTATCGGAGGAGAGGAGGTATCAGGTCATCCATCAACAGACCGGCTCACTTGTCGAATCCGACAGGGAACGGAAAGGAGTTGCTCGCACGGACTTCACTCCATCGGCCTGGGTCGAGGTAGGCCAGCAATGGCGCCCGCTCCAGCGCGTCCTGGTCGTCGCCGTCGGACGCCCGCAGGGATTCCTCGGGGGCGTACGCCGCAGTGATCTCGCCGACGATCAAGCTGTTGTCGTCGAATCCGTCAACCATGCGTTGCTTGCGGCACTCGAGATAGAGGTGGCCTCCAGCGACGAACACATCCCGCCCGTTCTCCGCGGGAATCGTTTCGACGAGGTCGACGATCGGCTTGGAGTCATCCTCACATCGCGGCGCAGCCGTCAGGCTCGACAACACGACCTGATCAGGACGCAAATAGGTCACCGTGAATGAACCCTCGCGTTCGATGTTCTGATACGTCGCATGGCGGGGCGTGCACACAAAGCCGAAGTACGGTCCCCACCCCATGGGAGTCACCATGTGTTTGGGAGCGAGGTCGACGGCTCCACCCGGATCGGTGGTGCCGATCAGCACGAGCGGCGCGACCGTGAACACCCGATCCCAGAGTCCGGCCCCGGGGTCGAGCGCGACATAGTCGGTGAGCGAGGCGTTCGTCATGGCGTTGCTGCTCCTTCGGTGGAGGTCGATTGTGATGGCATCAGCCGGTTCCTTCGGGCAGGGAGATCAGTAGGCCGCCACCCGGACGACCGTCGGTGGTGTCCTTGGCAACGTTGAGAATCGGTCCACTTGCAGCCCGACGCAGCGGCGGCCCGACACGATTGCCGTACATGTAGAAGTTACAGTCGACGAGCTCGGTGACCCAGGACATGTGCCAGTCGTCTCCGGGGTCGGCGATCGGCAACTCCATTTCCTCAGGGGCGACGTAGGCCATGACGATGCTTCCCCGCGGGGCAGCGTTGTTGACGGCTGCGTCCCAGTCCGCTTGGGTGGTGGCCGGACCGACCACGACACCGTCACCGTGGCTCCCAATCGAGGGCTTGAGCACGAGGTCGTTTCGGTTCTGGCTGACCCAGGACAACATGTCCGGAAGAACGGAGCCGTCCGGTCGATGCGAGGGGCCATCGCGCAGCTCCGCGGTCCACGGCACGAGCATGTGGATGGCGGCAAGTTCACGCGGTGAGAAGAGCCCTTGTGCCGCCGGGTTCCAGAGCACCCCCAGCAGCCATTTGGAGCCAAGTAGCCGACCGACGATGTCGGACAACACGACGAGCTCTTCCGGGTCCGTTCGTGGCAACTCCGCGAACGGCAGCTGATCGAGGCCGGCCGGGTACAACGGGCCGGTGTTCTTCCACAGCAGATCTATCGGCCGGCCACTGAGCGCCCAGCCGTGGGAACCTCGCTCCAGTTCGTGCACGTCTCCCGTGACCACATTGATGCCCATCGGGTTGCCCCATCTTCGAAACCAGTCGGCCGCCGCCGGCAGCTCGATGTCTTTCACGATGTTGCCCTGATCCCACGTGATACCGATCGTGGGTGCAGCCGGTGCGGTGCGATACGCCCGATACCGACTCAGCATCCAATGCCACAGCTGTTCCAGTGGCGTCGGCGACGCCGGAAGCGGCGGCAGCCCCAACTCGTCGGCCAGCGCCCGGACCCCTCGGATGGCAAGGTGCTGGAACAGCGACCCCTCGACGTTGTTGAAGTTGGCCTCAATAACTCGGGGGACGAGCTGATCGCCGTGCCGCTGGAGAAAGGTGTCATACCGGCCCATGAGATCATCGCCGCGCGGAAGACGGCCGACGTCGAGGAGGCGCACGACCTGAGCGTTCTGGAGTGACTCCATGATGCGAATTCGTGAGACCGGATCCGCCATCGAACGCGCCAGCGCCTTGTGCAGCGCGCCGGTCAAATAGGGCAGATGGGTGTGCGCGAGCCGCTCGGCGGAGCGGGGTGTCTCATCGACGGTCATGAACACCGGCAACCGTCCGTTCCCGAGACGAAACCCGGAGTCCCTCAGCTCGGCCTCCCAGACCGGCTGGTACTCGCGGACGAACCGGCTACCACCCAGCGCCTCAATTCGTTCGTCAATTGGGATCACTCCGGAGCCCCCCTCTGGACGCCCAAGGCAGCATGCGCACGTGCGCACGTGTCCATGGCTCCAGTGAAGCAGTGGCGTCGAAGCGTCAAACAGGGCCCAAAGTCATGCGTTGTCGGCCTCGACGGCGTCACGGATCCGGTCGTAGATGTTCGGCACCGCGCTCAGGATGCGGGACCACGAGGCGATGAATGGTGTTTCCATCGGGTTGCTCAGGAAGTCATCTCCTGCGGCCATGATGGAGGACGCAAACAGCTCGACGATGTCTTCTTCGCCGTGTCGGTCGAACTCGAAGCCGTTGATCAGCGCGTCGTTGTTGTATCGGTCCACGTGATCGAGAGCGGTGCGATAGTACGACGCTTTGATCGTTCGGAATGTCTCCGGAGTCAGGACCTCCCCGTCGATCGCCACCTTGCGAAAGAGCGCCTTCGCGATATCGATCGACATCCGGTGCAGACCGTCGTCCGCATCGTCCGGGGAGACGATCTGGTGTTTGTGGTCGTAGGCGCCCGCGATATCAACCTGACAGATTCGCTGGGGCGTGTACCGCCGGTAGACCTCGGACATGAGGCCCACCTCGAGGCCCCAGTCACTTGGGATTCGCAGGTTGCGGACCACGTTCTCGTGCATCGCAAACTCGCCGGCGAGCGGATACCGGAAGGCCTGCAGGAACTCGAGATAGTCGTGGCTGTGGTCGAGTGTCACCCGAAGCGCGTGAAGCAGTGGCGCAACGAGCAGTCGCGAGACCCGTCCGTTCAGGCGCTCACCGTCGGAGCGGAAGTAGAACCCCTTGGAGAACGCATAACCGAACGTCGGGTGGACGACGGGATAGATCAATCGCGCCAGCATCGACCGGTCGTAGGTCAGGATGTCGGCGTCATGGAGGGCGACGGACGTTGCTCGCCCGCTGGCGAGGAAGTAGCCCATGCAATACCAAACGTTGCGACCCTTGCCGAGCTGGTTCGGGGCAATACCGAAGTCGGCCAGTTCCGCGTCGATTTGTTTGAGCCTGGGGCCGTCATTCCACAACAGCCGGGTTCGCTGCGGGAGGCGTTCGAAGAACTCGCGCGCATGGGCGAACTGGTCCTCGTCGGCTCGATCGATCCCGATGATGATCTCGCTGAGATAGGGCACCTGCGCGAGTTCGTCGACGATCCCAACGAGTGCTGGACCTTCGAGTTCGGAGTAGAGCGCCGGGATGATCAACGACATCGGCCGGTTGATCGACCACCGGACCAACTCGGCTTCGAGGTCTTCGGTTGAACGGGCCGACAGTCGGTGAAGTGTGGTGATCGGACCGTGCTGGTGATAGTCGCCCATGCCCGAGTCTGGCAGGTGGCCAGCGGCGAGTCCTCTCGGTTACGGTCGAAGGAATCCAGCGGGGCTGGTGGACGACCAAGGGAGTGGCAATGAAGGTGCCGTTGACGGTGAACGACTTCATCGACAGAGGATTGGCGGTCTACCCGGACCGCGTGGCGATCGTCGACGAACCGGACCAAGTGGCCGAACCGCTGGAACCGATGACCTACCGCGAGCTGGCCGACATTCGACGCCAGATGGGCGTGGCGATGGACAAGCTCGGCATTCCCATGGGGGGCCGAGTCGCGATGGTTTCGCATAACAGTGCCCGACTGCTTACGTCCTTCTTTGGTGTCAGCGGCAATGGGCGTGTCTTCGTACCGATCAACTTCCGTCTCAGCGCGGAGGAAGTGAAATACATCGTTGAACACAGCGGCGCCGAGGCGCTGCTGGTCGACCCCGAGCTCGCCGACGCCCTCGCCGGCGTCGAATGCGAGCGCAAGTGGATCATGGGGCCCGAGTCCGACGCCGTCTGGTACGGACACGAGGGCGAGCCCGAACGGTGGGAACCCGACGAGGACGCCACCGCGTCGATCAATTACACGTCCGGCACGACAGCGCGGCCCAAGGGCGTCGAGCAGACTCATCGCGCCCGGTGGACCAATGCGGTGACGTTCGGTTGGCACGCCACGATCACCGATCGCGATGTCTACCTCCACACACTGCCCATGTTCCACTGCGACGGCTGGGGAATGCTCTACACCGTCAGCGCAATGGGCGTGAAACATGTGGTGTTGCGAAAGGTCGACGGGGCCGAAATCCTGCGTCGAGTCGATGAGCATGGCGTCACGATCATGTGCGGAGCACCGGCCGTGGTGGCGGCCGTACTCGACGCCGCCAAGGACTGGGACGGCGAGATTCCGGGTAAGGGAAAGGTCAGAGTCGTCGTCGCCGGTGCACCGCCACCCACGGCCACCATCGAACGAGTCGAGACCGAACTTGGTTGGGAATTCATCCAGATCTACGGCCTCACCGAGACCGCTCCCCTGCTCACGATCAACCGCTGCCGTCCGGAGTGGGACGAGCTGACGCCGAACGAACGGGCCCAACGGCTCAGCCGCGCCGGTGTTCCCACGGTTGGTGTCGAGATGCGCGTCGCGCAGTCGGGAGAGTTTCTGGCGCGAAGCAACAACGTCCTGAAGAGCTATTGGGACAATCCCGACGCTTCTGCGCAGGCGCTCGAGGGAGGCTGGTTCCACACCGGCGACGGCGGCATCGTCGAAGACGGCTACTACACGATCACCGATCGCAAGAAGGACGTCATCATCTCCGGCGGCGAGAACGTGAGCTCCATCGAAGTTGAGGATGTGATCTTCAACCACCCGGCAGTTACCGAAGTCGCGGTGATCGGTGTGCCCCATGAAAAGTGGGGTGAAACCGTGAAGGCGCTTGTGGTCATCGCCGATGGCGCTGACGTATCTGAACAGGACATCATCGCCCACTGCAAGGCGGTCATGGCCGGGTACAAGTGTCCAACATCGGTCGAGTTCCGGGATGAGCTCGCCCGCACGGCGACGGGCAAGCTGCAGAAGTTCAAGTTGCGGGCGCCCTACTGGGAGAACATGGAGAAGGCCGTCAACTGATTCCAGCGGTCGCAATCCGTCGCTTCGCTCCTCGATGCTCGGCTGCTGCGCCGGGGGCGGCGAGCCGCTCCTCGTCCCTCGTCACTCCCCGAAAGGAACCATGACGTTTCAGCCGATGCAATTGACCTATGAGGTGAGCGATCGCATCGCCACGATCACGCTCAACCGTCCGGACAAGCTGAACGCGTTCACGTCGCGCATGGTGCACGAGACGTTGGCGGCGATGGACGCGGCCGATGCTGACGACGACGTTCGGGCTGTCATCTTCACGGGCGCCGGCCGGGCGTACTGCGCCGGCGCCGACATGTCCGAAGGCGCGAACACGTTCGAGAAGACGAGCGGCGCGGACATGGCCGACGACCATCCCTCAGGGCTCAAAAATCGTGACGGCGGCGGCATCGTGTCGCTGCGGATCTTCAATTCGCTGAAGCCGGTGATTGCGGCGATCAACGGTCCTGCGGTCGGCGTCGGGTCGACAATGCTGCTGCCGATGGACATTCGGATTGCGTCAACAGCGGCACGGTTCGGATTCGTGTTCAGCCAGCGGGGCATCGTGCCGGAGGCAGCGTCCAGCTGGTTCCTGCCGCGCGTTGTCGGGATCAGCCAAGCCCTGGAGTGGAGTTTCAGCGGTCGGGTGTTCGAAGCCGAGGAGGCCTTGGCCACCGGGCTCGTCCGAAGCCTGCACGAGCCGGAGGATCTCATCCCGGCCGCCAGGGCGATCGCCACCCAGATCGCGGAGAACACCTCAGCGGTCTCGGTCACGATGGCGCGCCATCAGCTGTGGCGAATGCTCGGCGAGTCCCATCCGATGGCGGCGCACCGCATCGAGTCGAAGGCGGTGCCTCAACTCGGCGTCGGCGCAGATGCGGCGGAGGGCGTTATGTCGTTTCTCGAGAAGAGACCACCGAACTTCACCATGGGGCCGTCGCGCGACATGCCCGACGTGTTCCCGTGGTGGACTGAACCAGAGTTCCACGAACCGGAGGAGTAGATCATGTGCCGAAACATCACGACGCTGCGAGGCCTCGAGCCGGCGGCTACGACGGAGGAGATCGAGGCGGGGGCGCGCCAGTACGTCCGCAAGATCACCGGAGTGCAGAAGACGTCGGCGGCCACGGAAGGGGCCTTTGAGCGAGCGGTGGCAATCATTGCCCAGGTCAGTGCTGACGTTCTCGTTGAGCTCCCACCCCGCAAAGTGCCGCCGAAGACGGAGCCCCCGCTGCGCCGGCTGGCGCGGAAGTAGGTTTCTTCAGACGTCGACCGGTTCGCCGTTCCTGTCTGCCGAGCGGTAGGCCGCGTCACAGAGTTCGTGGGCCCGCAGCGCGATACGGAAGTCCGGGTACGCCGGACGCCCCTCGAGGACAGCGTTCACGAAGGCGGCATCCGGATTGGTTCCGAGTCCGTCGAGCTCGGCGGCGACGCCGATCGTTGACTCTCCTGCCTCGATGGTGGACTGCCCGTCGTTGACATCGCGTCGCAGGGGCCCATGCCAATCGCCATCGAGGGCAAGGTAGCCGTCGCGACACAGGACCTCGACCAAGCGCTGACTCGGTCGGGTCATCACGTCGTGCCAGGTACTCGACAGCGTGCAGATTGCGCCGCTCGCGGCCTGCAACGTCACGGTGGCCTGGTCCTCGATCCCCTCGATACCGTGAGAGTTCGCCGTCAGGCACGTCACGCGTTCGATCGGGCCGAGAATCCACTCGATGAGATCGAGGTCGTGGATGGAATGTTCGAGCAACGTCCCCGCTCCCGCCTTCCCGACATCACCTCGCCAGGTGGAGCCGTATGCGCCCTGGGTGGGAATGTACTGATCGTCGCGGAACACCATCGACATCGGTGCGCCATGTTCGCCACTTCGTACCTGGTGATACAACCAGCGAAACGAGGGTGAGTTGCGCAGGACGAGACCGACCTGGTTGATCACACCGGCGGCCTCGACCGTGTCGACCATCTTCTGGGAAGTCGCCAGATCGACGCCGAGCGGCTTCTCGCAGAAGACCGGTTTGCCCGCGGCCGCGACCATCTCCACGAGTTCGGGATGCGCCGCCGTCCACGTCGCCACATAGACAGCATCCGACTCGTCAATCACCCGCTCAGCCGAGTCAGCCCGGGTTGCAGCGAACTGTTCGCCGAACGCCTGCGCACGATCGACATCGGGATCGAAGGCCGAGACGATCTTCGCCAGTCCCTCGCCGACGGGTTCTTGCAGCTTCGTCGCGTGCGACCGCCCGATAAGACCACATCCGATGAACCCGATTCGCACTGTCACCACACCAGTGTGGAGCATCAACTGGTTCGCACGCATGAGTCGTTTGGAAGACCCGCCGCCGGGAATCTCGGTCCCGCCGGGAGTTTGGCGCAGCCAAAATCTCCAAGGAAGCGACGCGTTGCCGGGAGTTTTGGCGCAGCCAAAATCTCCAAGCAACCCGAAGGGTTGCCGGTAGCCTTCCCGTGTCGAAGGAGAAGCAGTGAGCCGACCACGAACACTCAGCCAGAAGGTATGGGACAACCACGTTGTCCGGGCGGAAGAGGGCCAACCCGACCTCCTCTACATCGACCTGCATCTTGTCCATGAGGTGACGTCACCACAAGCGTTCGACGGGCTGCGCCAGAATGGCCGCTCCGTACGTCGCCCTGACCTCACGATTGCCACCGAGGATCACAATGTCCCGACGGCGAACATCGACCAGCCGATTGAGGATCCGATCTCGGCGAAGCAGGTGGAAACGCTTCGAGTCAACACGGCCGAGTTCGGGATCACGAACTACCCCATGGGCCACGTCAATCAAGGCATCGTCCACGTGATCGGCCCAGAACAGGGCCTCACCCAGCCGGGTATGACCATCGTGTGCGGCGACAGCCACACCTCCACCCACGGCGCGTTCGGTGCGCTGGCGTTCGGCATCGGCACGAGCGAGGTCGAACACGTACTGGCCACGCAGACGCTTCTGCAGCCGCCTCTCGAGACCATGGCGATCACGGTCACCGGCGAACTCCCCGACGGTGCCACCGCCAAGGACGTTGTGCTCGCCGTACTCAAGGAGTGCGGCACGAGCGGCGGCATCGGTGCGATCGCCGAGTTCCGCGGTCCGGTGATCGAGGCGCTCTCCATGGAGGGCCGCATGACCGTCTGCAACATGTCGATCGAGTTCGGCGCCAAGGCCGGCATGATCGCTCCCGATCAGACCACCTTCAACTATCTGCAGGGACTCCCCCATGCCCCCGAGGGTGCCGACTGGGACGCGGCCGTCGCCGCATGGAACCAGCTCGGAACCGACGAAGGCGCGGTGTTCGATCGGGAGATCGTCATCGATGGTTCCGACATCACGCCACACATCACCTGGGGCACCAACCCTGGTCAGGTCATCAAGCTCGACGCCCCAATTCCCTCCCCAGACGACTTCGAGGACCCGGTCGCCAAGGAAGCGGCGAGCCGTGCGCTCGAGTACATGGGCCTCACCGCTGGCACACCGATCAAGGACGTGGCCGTCGACACCGTGTTCATCGGCAGCTGCACCAACAGCCGCATCGAAGATCTGCGATCCGCAGCCGCCGTGGCCAAGGGCCGCACCGTGAAACCCGGCATGCGCACGCTGGTGGTGCCGGGTAGTGGTCTCGTGAAGGCGCAGGCGGAAGCCGAGGGCCTGCACACCATCTTCACCGATGCCGGATTCGACTGGCGCGAACCCGGGTGCTCCATGTGTCTCGCCATGAACCCCGACAAACTGACCGAAGGTGAACGTTCGGCGTCCACGTCGAACCGCAACTTCGAAGGCCGGCAGGGCCGAGGCGGACGCACGCACCTCGTGTCCCCCGCCGTCGCCGCCGCAACCGCAATCGCCGGCACGTTCGCCAGCCCGGCCGACCTGGACTGAGGAGCAACATGAAAGCCGTACACATCGTTCAGGGGACAGCCGTTCCGCTCGACCGCTCAGACGTTGACACCGACCAGATCATCCCCTCCGACTGGCTCAAGCGGGTCGAGCGCACCGGCTTCGA
>SHLQ01000129.1 GCA_004282895.1 Acidimicrobiales bacterium | reverse complement strand
ATCCTCTGCTCACCCCTCGCCCGCAAGACGAGAAACGCAAGCGGACCGGCCACCGCGGCGTAAATCAGCAAAATTGATGCCAATGGTCCGAGACCCGGAATCCGAAATCCGGCGTCCGTGAGTATCTCCTGATGTCCCGGGCCGGGGCCGAAGTTGTTCAGCTCGACCAGCTGCCACTGTTCGCCGGCGCTGGTCACTCCGGGAGGGATCGACTCTTGCCAGTCCGTACCCACATAACGCAGAATGCCGGCGTCGGCCCACACGACGTTGGTGTCGGCGTTCCAAGGAATGAACCGATCGGCGCTGCCCGGTGCACCGGCGATGATCAGCTGATGACCAGCCGCAGTCCACCCCATCAGTTCTGCAAGCTCGGGTTGGGTGAGCAGAGCCAGGCCGCCAGCATCGGTCACGACCGAGTCGAGTCCATGCAACAGGGACAGGTCGTCCATGGGGATGATGGACGCCTGTCCGAGCGGAGGGTTGAGCGCCACTTGTTCAGCTCTGGTATCCAGGCCGAACACGCCGACCGCATTTTCACTCTGATTCCCACCAAACCCACCGAGTGAGGTTCGATCGACCTCTTCGCCATCGACAACCAGCCGCGCCTCGAGCTCGGTTCCTCGCAACGAAGGCACCAGAAAGACTTCAGAGACTTCACTGTTCGCGGGGATGGCCAGCTCGAACGTCCAGTCCAGGTTTTCCCGGCGGTGTTCGATGAGAAGGCTGGCCTCGATCGCACGTTGCGAGATCACCCGCACCTCCACCGGGGCGAGTCGCGAGCTTCCCGGTGCTCGCAGGGCGATCAGTTCCACCACTGCGAACTTCTGTGCGTCCTGGGCGCCTGCCGGACGCGCGATCACCAGGCCGAGAAGGACGACAAGAGCGATCAGGCCGCCGCGGGTTGTGCGAGATCGCATGGGTGTCAAGGGTAGGGCCAAATCGTTGTGGCTCTAGTGCGGGCATCTCACGCAATACGATCGTTTCATGGACGAACCAAACCTCGTACTCGACGAGATCGAAGAGCGATTCAATGCATTCCAGCTCGTTCGCAAGAGCGATGAGAACGCGAAGAACGACGTACTGAGTGAGCTGGGCGCAACCGATGACGTGGACAACGACATCATCCTCGAGCTTTCCTCGGTCTGGCCTCTTGGCCACCCTGCGAAGTTTGAGCAGGCACATATGCTCGTCGTTCGCAGCCTTGAAGTGCTCGACCGCAACGGCGCCCGAGGGGTCAAGACCCGGGCGCCGATCGGTCCGCTCAACCACGTGGCCGGCTTCCTGGTGCAACTCGTCACGCGATTCATCGTCCGCCAGCATCTCAAGCGACAAATCAAGAACCTGCACTGGCTCTACGCTCGGCGCGAAGCGAACACGAGTCTCGACAATCCGTTTCGCAGCAAGCTTCGACGGGCACGAATCGAATCCGAACGACTCGAGCCCACCTTCAACACCAGTCCCCTTGGGGTTCCGACCTTCATCTTCGGTGGCGCCGTCCTGTCTTGGATATTCGGTTCGCTTCAGGTGCTGATCGCAGGTTTGAACACGTGGTACTGGCAGGCCGTCGCCGCGTTGTTCGTGTCGGCCGTGACCGCGGTTGCGTCGTGGATCGTGGTGCGAGGAGCCGCCACCGCCCGCCACCGCATCACCCTCACCACGGACAAACCCATCCGCGCGCTCTATGAGACCATCGGCCGATGCGGAGAACCGCCCGGCGATGACTCAACCGTGTTCATTGTCGTCGCGCTGATCCTCGGCATCATTGCGGCTGTAGTCATCCCCGTCGCATTCGGCCTCGCCGGACTCGGCGTCCTGTAGCGATGATCTCCCGCACCCGCGGTGTAGATGGCGGCAACCTGACCGTTCGAGTCGAGTTCGCGCCAGCAGCCAGTCACCAGCTCGAATCGGATGGTTTCGCACATCTACCGGCAGTTCTGAACGAGCAGGAGATCGCCGAGTTGCACGCCGCGATGACCGACCTGTTCGCGTCTGTGGATCCCGACGGTCCGTTTCGGTACGCCGCGCTCAATCACAGCGCTGTTGCCCAACGCGCCGTCGCTCACCCGAAGATTCTCGAAGTGATCGAACCGCTACTCGGCGAGGACTGCCACGTCATTGCGAACACCGCGTGGCGAAATCCGCCGGTGACCGACCACGAACAAACTGCGGCTGGCGTCGGGTGGCACATCGATGCCGGGCCCCATTTGCCGAGAGACCCCGACGTGCCGTGGGACCCGCGTATCCCCTATCCAATCTTTGCGATCGGATGCCACCTGTTGCTCGAGGACTGCCCGCCGGATTGTGGACCGACCGGGTTTGTCCCCGGTAGTCACCGGTCGGGACAGGTCCCTCCAACCCCCGACGCCGACGGCATGCTTCGATATGAGGGACGCGACCCGATCGTGCCGATCGGCAAGGCGGGAGATGCCGTGCTGTTCGTGTCCGATGTTTGGCATCGCCGCATGCCGGTTGGCGCAGCGGACACGGGTCGGTTCTTCCTCCAGGTGCACTACGGACGTCGCGACATCGCGCAGCGTCTGGTCCCCACGGCCGATGCGAACCAGCTCAGTTCAGCGGCAGTCGCCCGCGCCCACACCGATCGGGAACGGACCATTGTGGGACTGCACCGACCCAGCTTCTACGACGGCTGATCGACCTTCTCGCCAGTAGCCAGATACTCGGCGAGTTTCTCGTCCGCATGATCACCGAAGAGGATTTCGGCAACCTCCGATAGACCGTCGGCCGTGCGGATCTTGTCGGTACGAACGACCAAGTCGATCTTGGACCGGCGAAGCATGAAGTCCTCGAGTTTGGTGATCATCTCTGAGCGGGCCGCGTGGTGCAGTTCGACGCGGAGGTAGTCCGCGGAATGCATGATGTCTTCCCCCATACGAGCGTCCTCACGAATTTCATCAAGCATGCCGAAGGCGCGACGGCCGTACCGTCTCCACAACCGTTCGCTGAGGGGTTCGACCCCCTTCTTGTGTCGCAGGTCATCCAGCTTCATTCGTTTGGCTTGGCGCATGAAGTCCTGTCGGACTTCCTCAGGCGGTTCGCCGTACCAATGTCCGTCATCGGGGTGCAGCAGCAGTCCGAGCTCCTCCGCCGCTTCGGCCACTTCCTCACCGACGTTCAAACAGTCGGTGAGCTTGCCACCGAAGATCGTGATGACCCGGTGGTGGTCGTCGACCTCGATCTCGTGTTTGCGAGAGAGTGTGGTCCAATCGGTGTCCTCACGATCATCCCCGTCGTTCTTGACCACGAGGGGTCGAACGCCGCAGCGCTCGGAAATGATGTCGTCATTGGTGAGCGGCTGGTCGAGGTCGAGCCGGGCGTTGATCTGTCGCAGCAGGAACTGACGGTCTTCCTCGGTCACTTCAGTGAATGGTGTATCGACGCGGGTGTCGGTGGTTCCGATCACGGAGCGTCGGCCCATGGGAATCACGTAGAACAGTCGTTGCGTGTCGTCGAAGAACGCGAGGACGCGCTCGCTTGCCGTCAGTTGTGGGACGACGAGGTGAATGCCCTTCGAATACACGATGCGATGCTCGGTCTTGGTACCCCAGATGTCGTTCAATCCATCGGCGAATGGTCCGGCGGCATTCACGATCACCCGGGCCGTCAGCTCGAAGTCGTGGCCGTCTTCAAGATCACGCAACCTCGCCCGCCACAGGCCGCCCTCGCGCTCTGCCGAGCTCAGCTCGACGTAGTTGGCTGCGCTAGCACCGGATTCGAGCGCCGAGCGAATGAAGTTGAAGACGAACCGGCTGTCGTTGTCGCGAAGGTACGCGTCGTAGTACTCGATGCCGCCGCGCACATTGTCGATGTTGATGACCGGCTCTTCCGCCTTCATCTCTTCGGGACCGAGGATTTGTGGTCTCTGCGTCTGGAAGTTGCCGATGGCCCAGTAGGCGGAGCTGCCAAGTGCCGCCAACCACGGCGGGAACGGCGAGCTGTGGTCGAGAGCCGCAAGGAAACCAAGTTCGGTGATGTTGCTCGGATATGCCTTCAGCAGACGGTTGCGTGACGTCGAGAGTTTGCGGACCAGATTGAGTTCGTAGTTCTCGAGATACTTGAACCCACCCCAGGCAAGGTTTGACGAGGACGAGCTCGTGAAACCGGCCCAGTCTCCGCGATCCACGACGGCGACATTGAGGCCGCGACCCTGCAGCACGGCCGCGGAAACGGCCCCATTGATGCCGCCACCAACGATGAGCACATCGAACTGGCCGCCTTCCAAACGAGAGATGTTGTTGGCGCGTTGCTCCATGAGGAAAAGGTTACTCCCCGGTCTCGACGGGACGACCAGATTTTGACCATTGTGACCAGGATCCCACGTACAGCTTCGTGTCGGCGACGCCGCACAACCGAGCGGCCAACAGGTTGTGACACGCCGTAACGCCGGACCCGCAGCTGGCCAGCACCGCAGAATCGGCCGTTATGCCATCCGCCAAGAGTCGAGCCCGAAGGGTGTCGACATCAGCAAATACACCATCGTCGGTGATGTTCTCGTCCCACGGGTGGGAGACCGCGCCCGGGATGTGTCCGGCCGGATCGTCGGTCGGGTTCGGGTCACCTCGGAACCGCTCGCGGCTGCGCGCATCGATCAGGACGGACCCCGCATCCAACGCGGCGGGTATGGCATCGGCCTCGATCAGCCGATCTGACGGCCACTCGATCGGCGCGACCGCCTCGTCGAGGAGAACGGAATAGTCCCCCGACTCGAGGTCCCATCGCCACGCGCTGACCCCACCGTCGAGCACGGCCGCCGGAACACCGATGGCGTCAAGCATCCACCACAACCGCGATGCCACGGGCCCGCCTCGATTGTCGTAGGCCACGACCGGTACGTCGCCCAGCCCCAGGTGAGTTCGCGTGTCAGCGAACGCCTCCGGTGTGGGCAGGGGATGTCGTCCTCCCTCGCCGGGAGGGCCGGACAGATCAACGTCCAGATCCGCAAACACCGCCCCCGGAATGTGTGCCGCAACGTATGCATCGTGTTGTGGACCGGTGTCGATCGCCCAGCGCACGTCAATCACCCGTACTTCGGTCAGATGTTCGTACAACCAATCAGCGGTTACGAGTGGTCCGGGAAGTTCCATTGGTCCCTAACGTAGAGGCATGAGCGAACAGACGGTGTACCAGGCGGTGGGTGGAACCCCGTGGTTCGTCGCCCTCATCGATAGGTTCTACGACCTCGTTGCCACCGATGTCCTGCTTCGGCCGATGTACCCCGACGACCTCACCGAATCGCGCGATCACATGGTGAAGTTCCTTCAGCAGTATTGGGGAGGGCCGACGACATATTCCGAGGAACGAGGACATCCCCGCCTTCGAATGCGCCACGCCCCCTTCATCATCACGTCGGCCGAGAGGGACGCGTGGCTCAAGCACATGATCGCCGCCGTCCATGATGGCGACGTGCCCGTTGAGATCGAATCACAAATGGTCGACTACTTCACGATGGCGGCCAACCACATGATCAACACCGCGTGACCCGTCGGTGATCAGACGAAGAGCTCACATCGCTTGATGCGTTCGAGCCCGGTGCGAAGACAGCGATCTATCGCCCCACCACCGTTGAACTCGTCCTCGCCGCCACCTCCGACCAGCACGTCATTACCCGCACTGCCGTAGAGGAGGTCCGGTCCACCGTTGCCGGAGATGCGGTCTCGGCCAGAGCCGCCGCGCAGGACATCGCTGCCGGTGCCACCACGCACCCGGTCGTTCTGTCGACCGCCGTCGAGCACGTCGTTTCCGGCGCTCCCGAGCAGGAGATCCCGCCCGTCGTTTCCAAACATCGTGTCGTTGCCTCGGCCCGAGTCGAGGATGTCGTTGCCATCGCCACCACACACAAGGTCGTCTCCACCAAGTGCGAGGATCGTGTCATCTCCCCCGAGGCCGGCGATGACATCGCGTCCTCCCGTGCCGGTCAGTACATCGCGACCTTCCGTCCCCACAATGGTTGCCAGCACGCCGTTGCAGAACACCCTGGGGATCGGCGGAATCGTGGGCGCCGGACCGAGTGGAAGCAACGTGAGGCTGCCAACGCGAGTGTCGTTGACCTCGTCTCCGTCAAATCCGATGTACAACCCCTGGTTGGTCACACGCATGAATCGTGAGCCGCGGAACGCGTTCATACCGGGATCCCAGGCGAATGGCGTGCCGTCGGATGGAGCAAGTGCCGCAAGCTGCCAGCGCCACGCGCCGGTTGGGTATCGAGCGGCGACACCACCAGTGCAGAAAATGTTGTCCCGACCTTCCCCGACCGTGGCCCGAGGGCCAACATCGATGCGACAGAAGTGACCGCCGGCGTACACCGCAGCCTCGGAAACGGCCACCGAAGTGACCGTGTCACGCATGGCGTGGGACCAGCGCGCTGGGGCATTTGGTCCTCCGCCAATGGGGAACGCGATAACCGAATCCTGACATGGCGGTTCGTCGAATCCAGAGGTACCCATCACCAGAAATGAACCATCTGGAGACATCGCACCTGATGTGGGCAGCGCGCCGCTGACACAATTCGGCCACGCAAAGAACGAGTTGCTGTGATCGGAGGTGAGCGTCGGGGCCTGCGGGTTCGAGATGTCAAAGACTGCGTAGCCGGAACGGGGTTGGCCGTTGACCGTGGCTGCACGGTGCACCATGACCAGTCGGCGACCATCCGGGGTGACGTCAACACTCTTCACTTCACCGCTGCTGAACGCCTCGAAGGTTCCCCTCGCATCGATGCCTTCGATGGCGAAGCGGAACTGCGGTCGAATCGAGCCGGTATTCGGGTCGAGTTCTGCGAGGTTGTCGACGGCCGCACCGTTGATCGCTGTGAAGGTGCCGCCGACAAAGAGTCGGCCGGTACCGGAGATCTCAATTGCCTTCACGGCGGAGTTTGCATTGGCCACAAAGCTGTCGTCGACGTCGCCGCTGGCGACATGGATACGCACGATCTTGCGATGGGTCTGTCCGCCCACCGTGTTGAATCGGCCGGTGACAAAGACGTGCTGACCATCGGGATCGGCCTCGATCGCCATTACCTCGTTGTCGACAACCGGCATGGACACGAGTTGGCCGGTCGTGCGGTGAAAGGCGGCAAGATAGCGCTTCTCGACAACGGCGCCGCCGGTCGTTTCGATGAAGTGGAAGTTCCCGCCGATCACGAGATAGGGCCCCACCTCAGCCGCGGCGCGAACCTCCCGATCAAGCTCGCTGTTCAGGCCGAACGTGTCGTTCACGTTGATGTAGGTCGGGTTTCCGAGGACGGTGGGCCAGCCCGATCGCGGTGTTTCCGAAACAACCCAGTCATGTTCTGGTGGTGCCGTGTCCGCACCGACGGCCGCGAAACCAAATCCAATGATCATGAGGACGGCAGCGGTGACTGCGAGCAGGGAACGGCGAAGGAAAACGGGCGGTCGAAAGGCCATGGCCCACACTAGGTCGGTGTTTGGGGCGGAGTAATGGGCAATCCCGCCCGTTTCGAGGCCACTCGGCCCAGTTTGATCTGTGCTCATCACCCATTGCGGCTGAGCAAATCGGCTCACTCTGGAAACAACGTCTCAACTTCGTTCGGCAGTCGACGATTGGCACCCATCAGGCGGATTGGAACACCCGTTTCAGTTACCTCGACACACACCAACGGAGAAGCACCACCTCACACACACAAGGACGGTCCATCATGGAACGGAACGCAACGAAGTCGAAAGAGCTGAAGGGCAGCAAGTCAGGTGGCAAGGCGCCCACCCGGTCTCTGCGCATTGTGATGGCTGACGACGACAGCAACGACCAGTTGCTCATGTCGATGGCCGCCGATGACTCCGGCATCGACGCGGACTTCGTGTTCGTGGACAACGGCGCAAAGTTGCTCATCTACCTCAACAGCATCATGCATGAGGCAGAGTTGCCGGACCTGATCGTCCTCGATCTTCGTATGCCAGGCCTCGACGGTCATCGAACCCTTGATGAGCTGCAGAAGCACCCAACATTCTGGCAGATTCCGGTCGTGGTCTTCACCTCGTCGACCCGTCCCGTGGACGAAGTGATCAGCTTCGAGCGCGGCGCTCGCTGGTTCGAGACCAAGTCGAGTGACTACGAAAGCATGATCAGCTTCGTGAAGTCGCTTCAGCAGCGGGCAGCACAACGTCCGTACAGCACCTTCGGCTCGAGTGGCGAGATGGACGAAGACGACGGATTCGACGACTTCAGCGTGTCGCTCATTACGAGTGACCTGATCGCCGACATTGAGGAACAGATCATGAGGGACTTTCCTGAACTGTGAATCCGCTGATTGGTCACCATGCTCCTTCCGAGGGGCAACTCCTCCTAATTGAAGATGACGACGTCGATGCAGAGCGGGTACATCGGTGGCTGGATCGATCGCCGTCTCTGAATTGGGAGATACTGAGGGCGCGTACTCTGGGTGAGGGGATCGAACTTCTTGATCAACATCACCCGGAGATCGCGCTCGTCGATCTGAGCCTGCCGGACGCTGGTCACCTCGATACGGTTCGGAGCGTTACCGCGGCCTCGCCAGCGTGTGCGGTGATTGTACAAACGGGCGAAGCCGACCTGGAAGCACCAATGGAGGCGCTCGAGCTCGGTGCGCAGGACTATCTGAGCAAGGGGTCGCTTACGGCCGACCTGCTCGAACGATCCATTCGTTATGCCGTGACCCGTAAGCGCGCGGAGATGGCGCTGCACTCCACCCAAACCGAACTGGCTCAAACCGACGCTGATCTTGACGACTTCGCCCACGTCGTCGCCCACGACCTTCGCGCGCCCGTGCGCACTGCTCGGCTACTAGCCGACCGTCTGCTCGCAAATGTCGAAACCCACACGGACCTCTCCCGCGATCTGGGTGAACGCCTCGACGGTGCCCTCGCACACGTCGACTCCATGATTCTCTCGATGTTGGACTACTCGGCACTGCGCGGTGAGGTTCCCCCAACCGGCCCGCTCGGGCTTCTTCCGATCGTCCAAGGTGCCGTTGACGCGATCGAGGCCGATCTCGATGCTGCACACGGGACAACGATGATCGACATCGACCCTGACTTCGAAGTCCTTGGCCACGCCGACCTGCTTCACCGGGTCGTGCTCAACCTTCTCACCAATGCCGTGAAATACCGTCGCCCCGATGTTCCACTCGTCATTCGACTGAGCGCTGAGCAGATTGGACGCAACACCCGGCTTCATGTCGACGACAACGGCGTCGGCATCCCCACCGAATCTGCCGACCGGGTATTTGAGATCCTCGAGCGGCTGGACACAGACACCACCCAAGGGCTCGGGTTCGGCCTCGCGATCTGTCGCCGCGTGATGCAAAGCCTCCACGGCACCATCTGGATCGTCCACTCCGACGACCCAGGAACCCGCGTGGTGGTGGAAGCGCCCAGCGCGTAGCGCTGGATTACATGTCGGGACTTCTACTTCTCGGGACTTCCGCCCGAGATCCGCGGAAGCGTTGCATGGGCCTACGGCGCAGCCTCCGGCCCCTCCTCG
>SHLQ01000294.1 GCA_004282895.1 Acidimicrobiales bacterium | reverse complement strand
GCGAAGCCAAAATCTCCGTTAGTGAGCGCAGCGAACGGCGCGAAGCGGACGGCTGGGAGTTTTGCGTAGCAAAACCTCCGTAAGTGAGCAAAGCGAACGACGTGGGCCCGGCGGGACTTGAACCCGCGACCGAACGATTATGAGTCGTGTGCTCTAACCAACTGAGCTACGGGCCCGGCGAGAGTCTAGAGCGCGCTGCGTCGTCAGCGTCGATACGTGGTCGAGCCGAACTAGATGGCGCCGGAGGTGAGGAAGAAGGCCAGAGCAACGATGGCGGCCAGTATGCCGACCTCGATGGCGAGCAACGGGAGCATGAGCGGCGGTGCGGGCAGGTGCGCACCTGCACTTGTGGGGAGCACAACCTGATCGGTGTGGTCCAGCAGCTCGGGTTCTACCGAGATTTCCAGGATTTCGATATCATCGACCGGTGTCGAGACACTCATTTGGGGACCTTTCGCCGCCGAACACGTTCCTCACGGACGGTGTTCATATGACGCCCAAAGTTAGTACTTAGTCGCGAGACGGTCGCGGCAATCGACCCAATGTCACGAAACTGACACAGAGTGATGTGGTTTCGCGCTAGAGGAGGTCCTCGCCGAGCCACACGGTGGCCCGATCGAGCAGATAGTCGCTGACGGCGTGGCAGCGGTCGAGGACATCACAGAGGTCGTCTTCGCCGAGATAGATACGAGACAAGGGCAGTTCGACCCTAGCAATGACGTTCAGACTGCGCTCGGCGGCGTCGGTAACGGCGGCAAACCCATCAACCGCGCTGATGTCGAGGGGAAGGTTCGGGCCACCGACCCCGGCCAGCTCGGTGGCAAGCACCAGTAGGTCTGGTCCGTTGGTGAGCGGGGGCAGACTCCACGTAAACAGCAGCGGAAATCGGAGATCGTCGCTCGGTGGGTCCGCGGGATCGGGGAGCGCATAGACCTCGTCTTCGAACGCAAGAAGCACCCTGGGATCGATCTCGAGTGAGAGGTGCAGATCGAGAGGTCCGCCGCATGCATGCTCGGGATGCAAATCAACCTCGAAGGCTTGACGCATGGAGTAGGTCTCGACGAAATGGCGCTCGTCGTGCACGTGAAAACCGTGGTGGGTGGCGTGGTCCTTTAGATCGGTGATGAATCCTGCGATGTCGATTATCGCCACGTTGGTCCTAGCGTTTCGGCGCATTGGCTGCTGACGAGCGCACACTACCGTGTCACGTCTCGCAGTACACATGGCCGGATCTCGTTGCTTTCGCCGCCGCGATCGTTCACCTAGCATTCGACCATGAAGCGACCAGCCGTCGGCCCCTCACGACGCGTTTCCCGACCGGTGCTGTGCGCCGTCATAGCGTTGACGATGCTCGGGGGCGGGGAGTTGGCGGCCGACGCGGGCAGCGTGTTCGCGTGGGGAGACAACGAATACGGCCAACTCGGGGACGGGACGACGACGCCTCGTGATCAGGCGGTCTCAACTGGCGTGGCCAACTCGGTCTCGATTGCCGGTGGTCGGCATCACGTGTTGTCGTTGCAACCCGATGGAAGCCTGCGGGCGTGGGGTTGGAATGCCATGGGTCAGCTGGGCGATGGGACGTTCACAGATCGTTCGTCCGCCGCTACGCCGGCGCTCGATTCCATCTCGGCAGTAGGGGCGGGTCACTATCACTCGCTGGCCATTCGGGGCGGCCAGCCCTACTCGTGGGGTCGCAATCACATCGGTCAGCTCGGTCTGGGTGATCTGACGAACCGTTCGCAACCAACACTCGTCGGCGGGATCAACGATGCCGTGGCGATTGCGGGCGGCCGGGAACACTCGCTGGTGCTTCGGACGGACGGCACTCTGGTTGCGTGGGGCAACAACACCAACGGCCAAATCGGCGACGGCACGACCACCCGTCGGACAACACCCGTCACTGTTGGTGGGATTTCTTCAGTGACCGCCGTCGTGGGCGGTCGAGTGCACAGTGTGGCGCTGCGATCCGACGGAACCGTGTGGACGTGGGGTGACAATGCCTACGGCCAACTCGGTGACGGGTCATTCGTCGATCGTTCAACGCCCGCTCCAGTCCCCGGACTGACGAACATCGCGAAGATCGCCGCCTTCGGCTTCCACACGCTGGCGCTGGATGACTCAGGACAAGTCTGGTCGTGGGGTCGCAACAGCTATGGTCAGCTCGGTGCTGGAACAACAACCCATCGTTCGACGCCAGCGATTGTCCCCGGCCTGACCGCCGTGACAATCGGCTCTGGACGGGACTACACATTGGCTGCAACGGCCACGGGCGACATCTGGGCCTGGGGTCGCAACGATGAAGGCCAGCTAGGCGACGGCACCCAGACGAACCGCCGCAACCCGGTTCTCGTCGAGACGATTCCGGGCACGTCCCAACTCGTCGGCGGCCGTGACTATGTCGCCGCGCGGCTCGGCGATGATTCACCGCCTCCGCCACCACCGCCGACCTTGACCTGTTCGGCGACCGTCCTCGGCGCTGACCTTGTCCTGGCATGGCCAGATGGACTCGGCCGGGCGGTAATTCGTCGAAACGGCTCGTGGCTCGTCACTCCCGGCAACGTGACGACCTGGACGATTGCCGGCGCCGCCCAGGACGACGGCGACTACCTCGTCCGTTTTCGTATAGATGGTGTGCGCACCGACGTGCCCTGCGACCGCGACGCACCGCCACCGCCTCCACCGCCTCCACCGCCGCCACCCGGG
>SHLQ01000016.1 GCA_004282895.1 Acidimicrobiales bacterium | reverse complement strand
CTGATCTTCAACGTCAAGGGTGAGGACCTTCTCTTTCTTGATGCGCCGAACGCCCATATGAGTGCCGATCAAGCGGCACGCTATGCACACCTGGGGCTCACCCCCGCCCCGTTCACCAGCGTCGGTATCGTCGCGCCCCCACGACGGAACGACCCCAACGCCACCCCTGCTACGGGCGCACGCACCGTCGGGGTTGATCCCTTCTTCTGGACGCTCGACACGTTCTGCCGTGAGGGCCTGTTGCCCTTTCTCTTCGCTGACGCCGAGGACGAGCGCCAGCAGTACACGATCGTGGTGCAGTCCGTCGCGGCCCAGCTCGCAGCGGCGACG
The DNA here is from genome assembly GCA_004282895.1 of Acidimicrobiales bacterium. Classification (GTDB taxonomy): domain Bacteria; phylum Actinomycetota; class Acidimicrobiia; order Acidimicrobiales; family SHLQ01; genus SHLQ01. Next base: position 29,763 of record SHLQ01000016.1, on the reverse strand, counting down.
CGGGGCGAGGCATCACCTGATGGGGCGGTACGGATGGACGGCTCGACGATTCGTACGTTCCGCCAGCTCGTCGACTTCATCGAGCGACGCCTCATTCCCGACGACCCAGACGAACGTCCGGACCAGAGGTGGACCGGACGCGCAGTCAGCGGCAGCAGCATCAACGCGTTCGTCCGTCGGTTGTCGTCATCGGTCCGCCACGTGGAACACCTAATTCGTGCCGACATCGACGACGCTCCCCGATTCGCGCTCGACCTGGACCGCAACCAGCTGACCGTGGTCGACATCCACCAACTGCATGATCGAGCCAAACGGTTTGTTGTCGGTGTCGTGCTGCGGCAGGCATTCGACGCCAAAGAAGCCTCCGGGATCGCACGACCGCTGCAGTTCATCGTCCTCGACGAGCTGAACAAATACGCACCGAGAGATTCCTCGAGCCCGATCAAGGAGATCCTCCTCGATGTCGCCGAGCGGGGCCGGTCCCTCGGCATCATTCTGATTGGCGCTCAGCAAACAGCGAGCGAGGTGGAGCGACGCATCGTGGCCAACAGTGCCATCCGCGTTGTCGGCCGCCTCGATACCGCCGAAGCCGGTCGCGACCAGTACGGGTTCCTGCCTGGCGTGCAACGCCAACGCGCCACGATCCTCAAACCCGGCTCCATGTATCTGAGCCAGCCGCGTCTTCCCATCCCATTGCTGCTCGAGTTTCCGTTCCCGGCCTGGGCCACCCGTTCAGCCGAGGCGCTCCGCTCAGGTGGCGAAGACGATCCGTTCGCCGGCCTGTAGCTGCGCCGATGAAGCTGCTGCACACTTCTGATTGGCACGTCGGGAAGAAGATTCGCGGCCGAAGCCGGGCCGACGAACACCGAGCGGTCCTGGCGGAGATCGTCGACATCGCCCGCGGCCACGACGTGGACGCGGTGTTGGTGGCAGGTGACGTGTTCGAGACCGCATCGCCGACTCCCGAGTCGGAGGAGATCGTCTATCGCGCCCTGCTCGCCCTGGCCGACGCCGGGACCAGCGTGTTTCTCATCGGTGGAAACCACGACAACACGAAACGGCTGGCTGCTCTGCAGCCGATCATGGAACTGGGCCGAATCCACGTCGTCGCCGAGGCGACCAAACCCGAACACGGCGGCGTACGTTCTCTCGCCATCGGCGACGAGACCCTGGTTGTCGCCTCTCTTCCCTTCGTCTCACAGAGTCGTATCGTCCGAGCCGCCCAACTCATGGAGGGCGCGGCGTTCGAACACGCCGGTGTGTACGCCGACCGGATCCGAAGCCTCGTCGAATCGCTGACCAGTTCGTTCTCCGAGGAAGCGGTCAACATCGTCTTGATGCACGCCTTCGTGCACGGCGGTGCCAGTGGCGGCGGCGAACGCTCCGCCCACCTGGTCGACGAATACGCGGTATCCGCGCAAGCCTTTCCGGCGACAGCGTCCTACGTCGCCTTGGGGCATCTGCACGCACCACAGAAGATTGCCGGCGCATCGGCAATCCACTACAGCGGTTCGCCATTGCAGCTCGACTTCGGCGAGTCGAACCAGCAGAAGTCAGTGAATGTCATCGACGCAGGCGCTGGTGCGCCTGCTGCCGTGGACACGATCCCCCTCAACGAAGGCATACCGTTGCTCACCATCCGTGGCGACCTCGATTCCCTACGGGCGCAGATCGATGACGCGGAAGATGCCTGGCTTCGGGTCATCGTGCAGGAGGCCCGGCGGGCCGATCTGGCCGACGACGTGCGAACCCTTCTTGGCGACCGGGTGGTCGAGGTGGTCGTGGACATGCCGGCCGAGGAAGCCCCGGCACGCCAGCCACGGCGAGGTCGCTCCCCCGCGGAGATGTTCTCGGAGTATCTGGCCGAGCTGCAGGTCAAGGATCCTGCGATCGAGGCGATGTTTGCGGAGCTGCTCGAATCGGAAGGCCTCGACTGATGCGGCCGATCAGGCTGGAGCTGAAGGGCTTCAGCGCGTTCCGGGAATCGACCGTCATCGATTTCGAGAACACCGACCTGTTCGCCCTCGTCGGACCCACCGGATCGGGCAAGTCGTCGATCATCGACGGAATCGTCTTCGCGTTGTACGGGTCGGTGGCTCGCTACCGGAAGGCGAACCTTGTCGCCCCCAGCGTCAACCAACTGTCGGCGGAGGCCCGCGTGCGTCTCGACTTCCTTGTCGCGGGCAAGGAGTACAGCGCAGTCCGGGTGGTCCGCCGAACCGCCGCAGGCGCCACCACGAAGGAGGCCCGCCTCGAGTCAGGCGACAAGGTGCTGGCGGGAAACAAGGGGGAGCTGGACACGGCGATCGAAGAGTTGCTCGGACTCGACTTCAATCAGTTCACGAAGACCGTCGTTCTGCCCCAGGGAGACTTCGCTCGCTTTCTGACGGAGAACTCGGCCGATCGCCAAAGCCTGCTTCGGCGACTGCTGGGCATGGAGCTCTACCGTCGCATCGGCTCCGCCGCCCGGGACAACGCCAAGAACTTCACCGCGCAGGCGGATGCGCTCGCCGAACAGGTCGCTGGCGCCTCAGCCGGAGGGGTCGCCGAGCTCAAACAGCTCACGGCGAGGCGCAAGAAGCTGGAGAAGACCGAAGCCACAGTGAGTACAGCTGTTGGTGAACGCATCGCCGCGGTCTCGGAACTTGAGACCGCCGAGGATGCCGCCGCCGACATCGAGCGACAGGTCGAGCTGTTGCGTGAAACCACGTCACCCAAACCGGTGGCCACGTTGGCCGCAGAATTGGCGAAAGCGGGCGCACGGGTGGAGTCACACACCACGACAGTCGCAACCGCCACGACCACGGTCGAAGAACTTGAGGTTTCCCTCTCGGAGTTGGAGGACCCAGACCACCTGGAGGAAGTCGTCGAGGCCCATGACGATCTGGCCGAGACGAAGAAGGCGGAGAAGTCGCAGGCACGCGAGCTTGCGGCGGCGTCAAGGGCACTGGACAACGCCATCACGCAGGCGGAAGCGGCGGCGAAGGCGCTCGACACGGCCCACATCCGCGCACGCGAAGCGCGTATTCGAGCTGGCGCAACCGGGTTGATCGAGCAGCTGCGAGTCGGTGAGAGTTGCCCGGTGTGCAACCAGGTGGTCTCTGAGCTGCCCACCCATGATCCCGCCGGGGAACTGGATGCGCTCGATGCAGCACTGGAACAAGCACGGGTCGCAGCCAGCGACGCGGGCGCAACGGTCACCGCAACCACGACCGCCGAAGCGTCATCACGCAGCCAGCTCGACGCGACGCGTGATCAACGTGACCAGCTCGCCGAAAAGCTCGAGGGCCAGCCGACGAAGCCCGAGGCGAAGAAGCTCCTCGCCGCGGTGCTGCAACAATCGAAGAAGTTGGTCGCCGCCCGCGAGTCGCTCGACGCCGTGGTCGCCGCCCGTCAGGAGGCCGTCGAGCACCTCGAGGCTCTTTCGGAGTCCGAGTTCGATCTTCGACACGAATACGGAGCAGCTCGGGACCTGCTCGCCGAACTCGGGCCGCCGGCCCCGGGAGGAACCAACCTGGCCGAGGATTGGGCGGCGCTCGCAGAGTTCGCGAAGCAGACGTACGCGACCAAGTCGGATGAGTACAAGAAGGCCACGGCCACGGTCGCCGCCGCGACGAAGGCGGTGGCGGCCTGCGACCGGACGATCGCGCGGGTGTTGAAGCCACTGGTCGATGACGCAATACCCGAACACCCGGAGCGGTGGATCGTGACCGAGCTGTCCCGGGCGGCCGCAGACGAGGCGGCGCTGATCGAGCGGCGAGACCTGCTTGCGAAGTCCCAGGAACAGATCGACGCCCTTCGACGCGACGGGCGAGTGGCCTCTGAGCTCGGTCGGCTGGTCAGTGCCACCGGATTCGAGCAATGGCTGATGGTCGATGTCATGGACGACCTGGCCCGCCGGGCGACCGTCCGGCTGTTCGAGCTGTCCGGTGGCGCCTACTCATTGATCAGCGATTCCGAAGGAAGCGAGTTCGCTATTCGGGATCACCGCAACGCCGATGAGGTTCGCCCGGCACGGACGCTGTCTGGCGGCGAGACCTTTCTGGCTTCACTCGCGCTGGCGCTTGCGTTGGCCGACAGCGTGGCCGAGCTGTCGCCCGAGGGGGTCCCTCCGATCGAGTCGATGTTCCTCGATGAGGGCTTCGGCACGCTCGATTCGGAGACGCTCGATGTCGTCGCGAGCGCGATCGAGGAGTTGGGCGCGGCGGGACGTATGGTCGGCGTCGTCACCCACATACGCGAGCTGGCCGACCGTGTGCCGGTGAGATTCGAGGTGAGCCGCTCCCCCGCCACCTCGTCGGTCGTGCGGTCCGAAGCGGTCTAGGGTTCTCGTCGATGCAGTTCGCTGTCGAATCGTGGGACCCCGAGTACGGAACGGGCGGCGACTCATCGGCCCTCGACGCCTCTACCGATGTGGTCAACATCGAGGTGGAGCACAAAGCCGGTTCGTGGGTTCCTCTCACACCAGCGCCCGAGCGGACGCCGGAGACGATCTATTTCGTGGACGGTGTCAGACGTATCGACGCCCGGATCTGGGTCACGGACAACGACCTCGTGCTGGCCGGGTCCTGTGCGACGGTGGCTGCCGGAGTTGTTGCCTGTTCGGGCAGTCGAGCAGAGGTCGTGGAGAGCCAGGTTCTTCGAGGGGTGTTCACGCCGCCGGCGGAGTCTGCCGGACCAATCGTCACCGGGCTTGGCACCTATGAGTACTTCCCGGTCAAGACCGGGTCGCCGGAAGACCTGTACCTCGGCATCCACGAGCAGATGACCAATCTGGAAACCCGAACCATCCCCAACGTCGGGCCCAACGATCTCGTGGTCTTCGACGGCCCGCTGCGGGGAAGGTCAACCGCCCACAGCATCGGGCTGATCAAGACACAACACGTGCAGTACCTTCCCGACGATGAGCAACGGGTGGTGTCGAAGCTGGACGCGGGTCAGCGTACGCCGTTGTTTCTGATCGGCAGCCGAGGCTTCACCCGTTGGAGCTGGTATCTCCGGCTGCCCGGTCCTCGCACCCATGGGTGGGCCGGAATCGTGCGCTGCGAACTGCCGGGTGCGGGCACGGTGGACGAAGCATCTGCGATGGCTGACGCGGTGAGCGCCGTGTTGCCTCGATTCGCAAGCGAACCTCACAAGGAGGCCCGCGCGCCGCAGAACCTCTATCCGATCAAAGGACTGGAGATCGAACTGCGTCGTCGTCTCGGCGATCAGCGTCTTCTTCAGCGGGCACTCCGCACGGCCGCGTTGACGACGTCGTGAATGCACCGATCCCCGAGCTCGCGGAGGCGGGCCTGGTGCTGCAGGCGGTCCTGCCCATCGGTGACCTCAACCAGGATTCTCTCAACGCCTTGCGCAGCATCAACATCGAACCATCGGACTGGTCCGTGCTTGTCCTCACCGGACAAGGAGGCCGAATCCTGTGGGACAAACACGTCCGCCACAACCGGCATCGCTCCGACCCATTCGACGAAACCTCGATTTCTCTGGTCGATTCGTGGTTCCGTACGAACCACCCGACCGAGCGTTGGTCGGTTGTCTATCCAAGCAATGCCCCGTTGCCGCTCGGACAACTCGCGCAACAAGTCGGCTGGGGCGATCCGTCACCCCTCGGACTCACGATCAACCCCGAGTACGGCTTGTGGATGTCTCATCGCGTCGCGTTCGTAACATCACTCGACCTGCCCGCGTCTACTCAACCACGGACGCAGAGCCCCTGTGCCACGTGTGCCGACCGGCCGTGTGAGGCCGCCTGTCCCGTTGCAGCCGTGTCGTTCGACGACGGGTTTGACGTCCGATCATGCGCCGAGCACCGTGTCACGGCCGCAAGCCCCTGTGCCTATCAATGCCTCGCCCGGAACTCCTGTCCGGTCGGCGCGGAACATCGGTATGGCGACGACCAGATGCATCATCACTATGCGTCCGGACTTGCGTCGATTCGGGAGTGGATTGCGTCCGATTAGGGCGCTTCATTTCGCCAAAACACTCGTATCGTGGATAGGTGGTATCGACGTCATTTTCGCCAGATTCGCTGGTCGCGACCTGGCTTGGACCGGGCGAAGGTGTTGGGCTCTGGCTCTCCACCCCCGGCTCACACCCTGATCTTGTTCGCCTGACCAAACGGTGTCTGGGCGCAGAAGCGGCTCAACACGCGCCGGATCGCGCCACATCCCGGACCTTCGCGGAATGGACGCGTGACCAGTGGCCGAGTGCCGAGGTCGCCACCCTTGACCTGCCGCTGTCCATAGCTCTCGAAGCCCTCCTTGAACGATCCAACGACGGGTCGTCCCCAACGCTCACCTGGTTCGCGCACCTGGCCGAATCAGCCGACGCACTGGTGTCCGCCGGCCGCCCACACCCGTCCTTGACCACGAGCGGGTTGCGATGGACCGCAAACTGGGACTTTGTGCCCGATCCATCAACGGATCGCATGATCGATGGCCTAACGGAGACGGCTCCACCAGCCGTGTTCGCCCTGCACGCCGGACCGATGCGACCACATGTTTCCTCGATTCTTCGCGACGCGGTCGATGCGATCGCCCGGTCGAACATTCAGTCGGCGGAGTGGCGACCACCCCTACCACCCTCGCGGGCATCGGCGGTTGTGGCCCTGCGCCGCTTCGCGCAAGCCCTGACCGGGGCAGACTCGGTCTTCATCGGCGATTCGACCGCGCATGAACAGGCGTTGTCGGAGTGGTCGACCGCATTGGCCGAGCTCGGCGCCGATCGAGCGGGCGCACCAACGGTGTCCTTCCACGCTCGACTCGAGCCCCCGACGTCCGGGAGCGACAACTGGTGGAGCCTGACGTTCGAGGTTCTCCCTCCCGACGGTGACCCGATTCCCTTTCGCGACGTGTGGAGCGGCAGCGAGGACGCCATCTCGGCCTTCGAAGGAGCGGCGCTCGAACCATTGCGGTCACGCATGCGATCCGTCGTTGACCAACTGAGCGCCCAGCTTGCACTCTTCGCCGGGCTTGCCGGTGAAGAATCCCCGGCCTCACTCGCGCTCGACTCGGTCGAAGTATCGGAGCTTCTCGATGACGGCCTCGATGTCTGCCGTCGGGCCGGGCTACCGGTCCTGACGCCCGCGTCGCTCGTGACCCAATCCGCCCGTCTGACCGCGCAAGCCAGCCCGATCGAGTCACGGGGTGCGCTTGGATCGATGCTCGTCTCCGTCGACTGGGGAATTGCACTGGGCGAGCTCCAGCTCACCGAGGCCGAGCTCATCGAGCTGGCGGAATCGAAGGCCGACGTCGTTGCCCTCCGCGGTGCGTGGGTGCAGATCGATCGCTCCCAAATTGGGCGCATCATGGATGCCCACACAGACAAGCAACGGACCGCCGGCGAGCTCACCCCGGCGGAACTGCTCCGCGAATCGGTAACCGCTCTCACGCGTGATGGAGAGGACTTGTCGGCAGAAGGGTGGATCGCCCGACTCCTCGACGGACTGCCAGACGATCAACTCACGGAAGCAACCGAACCCGCAGGATTCAACGGCGAACTCCGCCCCTATCAACGGCGCGCACTGGGCTGGCTCCAGTTTCTCGGCCGCCTCGGTCTCGGTGGCTGTCTGGCGGACGACATGGGGCTCGGAAAGACCCCCACGGCGTTGGCCCACATGTTGGATCGCACGTTGACCCGCCTGCATCACGATGAACCTGCGCGACCCCATCTTGTTGTGTGTCCGCTGTCGGTGGTCTCGAACTGGAAGGCCGAGGCCGAGCGTTTCACACCCGAGTTGCGGGTATTCATCGCACACGGCACCGACCGGCCCGCTGGGCAGAAGCTCGTCGACGCCGTGGAAAGCCACGACATCACGATCACCACGTATGGCACGGCAAGTCGCGTCGTCGACGAGTTGAAAGACGTGCAGTTCGACGTCCTCGTTCTTGACGAAGCCCAGGCCGTCAAGACCCACACGACGACGGCGGCGAAGACCGTGCGGGCATTCCGCTCGACCCAAGCGGTCGCACTAACCGGTACCCCGGTCGAGAACCGACTCACGGAGCTCTGGTCGATTTTGGACGCGCTGAACCCCGGCATGCTCGGTGGCATCACGTGGTTCCGGCGGACCTTCTCCACCCCGATCGAGTCCGAGGACGATCCGGACGCGCGCGCTGCGCTCAAGCGGATCACCTCGCCCTTTGTGTTGCGCCGCACCAAGGCGGACCGTTCCCTGGTCCCGGATTTGCCCGACAAGATCGAAACGGTCGAACACACGACCCTCACCCGTGAACAGGCCGGTCTCTATCAAGCCATCGTCGACGAATTTGTCGAGGCGGTCGCCACCCGAAGCGGCATGGAACGGCGGGGACTTGTGCTGGCCACACTCACCCGCCTCAAGCAGGTGTGCAACCACCCCGCGCACTTCCTGCGCGAAGACGATGTGGGCGAACCCGCTCGCAGCGGCAAACTCGACCGATTCGACGAGTTGATCGACGCGATCCTCGAAGCCGACGAGCGGGTACTGGTCTTCAGTCAGTATCGCGAGATGGGAAAGCTGCTTCGGACCCACCTCCAGAGCCGTCTTGGCCTCGATGTCAACTTCCTGCACGGCGGCTCCACCCGCACCCAACGCGAACGAATGGTCGAGGACTTCCAGTCTGGCCACGGCCCACCCATCCAGCTCATCTCCCTTCGTGCCGGCGGAACTGGACTCAACCTCACGGCGGCCAGTCGCGTCATCCACTACGACCGCTGGTGGAACCCCGCTGTGGAGGATCAGGCGACGGACCGCACCTGGCGGATCGGACAGGATCGCACCGTGTTCGTACACAAACTCGTGTGCCAGGGAACCCTCGAGGAACGGATCGACGCGTTGCTCACAGAGAAGCGTCGACTGGCCGAGTCGGTGGTCGGCTCGGACGACAGCTGGATGACCGAACTCTCCACCGATGAACTGCGCGAGCTCGTTCGCTTGGACGTGTCCGCACATCAGGACACGGAGCCCGCATGGTGAGAAGGCCATTACGTTCGGAGTTGGCCCGCTCGATTGCCGACCTGGCGATCGAGCTCGGCGACCCGGGACGCATGATGCGCGCACGCAAGTTGCATCGAGCGGGAAGTGTCGGCGAGATCTCGGTCGAGCCTCTCCGGCTGCTCGCACCCGTATTCGGCGAAAGTGACTCATACGAAACGGAGATCCGGTCGGACGGGTCCGGTTCGCTCGCGGGGCCGGCCCCGGAGTTCGGCCGCATCCTGTGCGACTGTACCTGTCCGGATACGGGCGAATCCTGCAAACACTCGCTCGCACTGCTCCTGACCTTCGCGGAAGAGGTCGAGGACCAGCCGCAACTGGCCGCCCGGTTCCTGGACGAGGGCGAACAGGTCCCCGACGGCGCGTCGCCGGTCATCCAGCAACATGCCTTTCTTTCCAACGACCGGTTGGCGAGCTTCACGCTCGAGCCGGTCACCCCGTTGTCCGCAGCATCCTCGACCCAGTTGTTGTTCGATGGAACCGACGCGTGGCCCGTGTTTCACGACGCGATCGAGACGATTGGACGAACCAGCGCGGAGTAGTCAGCGCAGTGCCGCGAAGGCGGCCGTCACGGCCTGACGATCATCTTCGGACGCGAGCAACACGACACCGTCGTCGTCGGCAACCACTTCGCTTCGCACCCCCCGCAGCATGAGTGCGTCCCGTGCCTGCACGGCTTCGGCCGCGTTGATTGCGACGTGTTCCTCCGTGGACTGCTCCCGTCGGAACGACGCTGCTCGCTCGACCTTCTTCGCGGCGGCCTCCGCGCGCGACTTCTGGATCGACCGCCGATGCATCGTCGGTGCCACGAGCAACACGATGAAACCGAGCGCAATGACGATGGCAATGATCATCCACGGTTCCACCAAGCAAGTCTGTCAGGTCGGGGCGCAAAGAACGACGGGATCCTCGATCAGCCGCAGCTCTGGCGCCGGCCGCGGTTCAATGCGACGTCGGGCGGTGTCCCAGTTCCGGACCATGGCGTCGATCCCGATCGGATACAGGACAAGGGATGCGTCGTCTCGGATCTGGCAGCGGAGAAAGCAGCCGTAGCTGTCGATCTGCAGCGCGGAGAACAGTTCGGTGTCGTTGACACCCACTGCGGAACCGACCATGAGACCGCCACTGACCAGGAGAGGGCCAACGATGGCTCCGGTTGCGGCGAACGCGGCAATCGAGGCCAACGCGGGCTCGACGCCGATCATCCACAGCCCAGCGAAGGTGACACCGTGCGCGAGCGCGTGGATGATGGCGACCGCCAGGCCCCGACCTGTCCATGATCGGGTGAAACTCCACGTGGAAACCAGCGTCACAAGCGCCGCCGACACGGGTGCGGCCACACCCGGGATCGCGGTGAGCAACACACCAACGGCCGCGTACAGGCCTGCCATGAGTGCGGGGAGAGCGCCGTTCCGGAACACCATGCGGGGAGCCGTCCACCGCAATCGCTCGGAAGTATCCTTGCTCGGATACACCGAGTCCTGAAGTTTCAGAGTGGAGCCATTCCACGCCACCTCGTCACGTAGCCGGTGGGTCGCGGAGAGGAACGCACCCCCACCACCAGCGGTGACGAGCTGCACGCCGTCATCACGCACATACCGGTGGTAGTTGTGTTCGTCACCGGTCAACCACAACCGCACCGACGACCCGGTGGATTCGATCAGGCCGGTGATACGGCCGTAGACCGCGTCGAGATCCGAACGGCCTGCCTGCGACCACGTCGGCGCGGGGACGACGAGGATGACCGACGTCCCACGTTGGAGAGTCTCTGCCTCACGTCGGAAGAACTCCTGCTGGCGATCCGCGTCCTCACCAAGTCCACCCAAGATGCCCCACAACACCCACTCGGGCGACAGTGACCGGGCGAACCAGGGATCGCTTTGTGACGTCACCCATGCGCCGATCGAAGCACCGCTTGTCATCACCCGCCGCCACGCCTGAAGCCCGTCGTAGCGATCATGGTTGCCGGGTATTCCCAGGAACCACGGGGTGGGGTCGGCGGTCGGGAGGACCGCTTCCATCACGCCGACGAACCGCTCCTGGTAGGCCCGGTCCGTACCCGCCGGGTAGACCATGTCACCGCCGTGGACCACACCCTCGGCGCGAGGCAACAACTGCTCCGCCCCCACGGCGAGGTCGGGCTGGGCCAGTGCCCAGGCAATGGTTGCCGTGGCGTCGAAACCATCCCCCGTGTCTGACACGAAGTCGAACCACTGCACGCGGGTTGCAGAGGTGCCCGGATGTTCGCCGTCATCAACAACCGTCTTCGCCCGGTCAAACGTGCGGTGACGCCACCCCGTCCATGACGCGTGCAGCAACCGAAGCAACGTCCACGGGGACAACCAATGGACCGGGGGCCGTCGTTTCACCGGCGGTGCCACCTCGGGAAACGAAGATCAGGCGGAAGAGTCGTCGCCGGCAGCGGCGGCCGCGCGGGTGAAGTGCTGGGCGTCGTTGGCCTGCCAGAGCGCACTTCGCAGAATCTCCCTATCGCGCAGCTGATAGTCGCTGATGAAGATGCGCACGATCTCGGGGCCCATCGCCTCTTCGTGGGTGAGATAGATGTCGTGCAGGGTCGCCCGCTGGTCACTCGACAGGAGATGCACGGGAAGACGAAGCCCGGCCATGCCGCTTGTCTCCGGATACGCGGTCAACTCGACCAGCGTGTCACGGGCAAGCGTGCCGGATGGATGGCTCGGATCGTTGGCGAGATGGGCCAGCAGATCAAGGGTTCGCGGCAGCGCGAGTCCACGACTCTTGTCTTCGTTGGCCAGACGCCCCGACGAAGTCGGTCGGACCGCGGCGTCGAGTGCGGCGACAACACGGAACGAGTAGGCGAGGTCGAGTATCTCGCGTTCGCTGTCGATGGCCGAGAACAACGCCTGGTGTGTCTCGTACCCGCTGCGGCACAAGTCGACGAGCTCGAGCTTCGCGATCTCATCACCTTCTTCCAACCGGGCCCGAAGCTGACGCACGATGTTGTCGAGGCTCTGCCCGTCACCCTGTTGGTCGAGGATCCATCGCAGTTGGTGGCTCAGCCGATGCGGAAGAACCCGGTCGGCGTGTGCAGTCAGCTCACAGACGTCGCGAGCCACGTCGACGCAGAAGTCCACGAGTGCGACCACGTCGTCTCGAGGATCCTCGTTGGCCAGGTACTCATAGAACACGTCCGTCACTTCGTTGCTGAACTGGTCCGGACTCAGCTCGTCCTGTCGACACCGTTCGCCAATGCGCTGGACGGCATCCATGGTTGCTACAAAACTCGGCGATCCCATCGCTCGATATTCTCCACCACGGAGAAGCGGAACACGTGGACCCGAGGCAGCTTTGCCCCGCACCAGTCGGCACCACCGCAACTGCGAAACCGGTGGTGGTCGAAACATCATCAATCTTTTCCAACGCGAAACCCGACATCGAAAATCCAGCTGTGTTATGGTTCTTTCTACACACGTGCGCTTCGGGTCAATCCCGAGGCGCATTCATCGTTTTCGGCGGAGTTTTGAGGGAATCATCGTGGCGAACGCAGTACAACGAGAGAGAGTCGCGGCGGCGATTCGGCGGGCGTTGCACGAGTTCACCGACCGCATCTTCACGGACGACCAGTTCCATGCCGTCGAAGATGCGAGTGCCGCGCTCGAGGTATCCGCCGCAGCGGGTGAACAACGCACACTTCAAGAACGTCAAGAAGCATTCGCCGCCCAGATGTTGCACGAGATTGGTGATGGTCACGAGTTCAGTCCGTTCTCAGAGTCGCCGTATTCGGGGGAATTGAACCCCGTATCACCGATCTCGGCCGTCTACCGCCGGGAAGGCGACACCATCGTTGGCGACGTGATGATTGGGCCCGCATATACCGGCGCGCCAGGCCGTGCACATGGCGGCATGGTCGCCGCCGTGTTCGACGATGTCATGGGGGCCGTGCAACGGCTCACGTCCCATGTCGGCTACACCCGCGAGCTTACGGTCAACTATCGGGCGCCGTTTCCTGTTGACGAAGTTGTGACGATTTCCGCGTCAGAAACGAGCTGCGACGAGCGGATCTTCGTGGTGGAGGCCACCGCAATGGCAGGGCACACCCTTGTTGCCGAAGCCACGGCCACCTTCACCCGCGTCGATCCAACCCGCTTCAGATAGGCCATTTGGCCTAGACGCCGCAATGGAAAACAAGACGACGCGTGCGGTACCTTCGGAGAGGGAACACCCCCATCCCCTCCCATGACCGCGGCAAGCGGCAAGAAGGAACCATGGAAGCTGAGACTCTTTTCACCATCAACGGCGGTCGGCTGGTTGCGCTGACACAAGGACCCACGGTCCCAAGGGGAATCGGTACCGCCATCGCGTCCAACCTGGCTTCATTCGTCGACGAGCCCGGGCTCCCGATCGGCAGCTGGGACCAAACCGTGCATGAGGACCGGCCAGCCGTCATGTCCTTCACCAGGGAAGGCACGATCGTCAGCGTTCTCGTCAGCAGCATGGACTCCGACGGTGTATCCGTCCGTGATCGTATTACCGCCATTCACAATTGGCTGTCGCCAATGCAGCTACGCGATCTGTCCCAGCTCTTCAAGGAGCCGGGCGCCTTCTACGAAGGTCTCTGGGATATGAGCCCGAATGCAACGATCGCGCTTCAGCAGACCCGTCGATACGTCGTGGTGACTGCGGACCCCGACACGTCCGACGCCGAGGCCACCATTGCTGATGTCGGCGACGCCGTTGTTGACTTCGTCCATTTGGACGTCTTCACTTCCGAAGCTGGCGACGATCCCATCATTCGCTGGCATCCCACGACACCCCCCGGGACTGCGGACACACCTGCCTCCACAGACCCTGAGAAAGAAGCACCGGCCACGAGCACAAAACGGGCCAGAAAGTCCAGGTCAACAAAGAAGGTCGATGTCTCCGCCACTGCGGACGGGGAAACCGATGTCGACGTCGACGCGCACCCGGAGGTTGCCGCCGACAGCCCACCCCCACCGACGGGAAGTGCGGCGGTGGTTGACCTGCCCGAACCTGAGCCGATCGATCTGCGCGACCCGGAACCAGACGTCACGACGCCTTCCGGCCTTCTCCCCGGTCGCACTTATCCCATCGAAACGTTGCCCTTGATCTTCGATCCGTCTGACGAATACCTGGAGTCGATCAGCGACGAGATGTTCGCCGTCCCCGGCAATCTTGTTCTCGTGGACAAACTGCCGGAACGTCGTCGCCAGCCGTCACCGTTCGAGAACCCCGGACGTTATCGCTGGGATGCCGATGCCGAGCAGCAGAAAGTGCTCGAAGCCAGCCTCTCCATCCCTGATTCGACCCGAGTGGTCCACCTGTTCATGGAGTCCGAGCGTCAGAGCGGATTGGCCACCTACGTCGGGCTCATCAGCTCCGCCGAGGAGAACAGCGCCGGCCGGTACAGCTCGTCCATGTGGTTCGACATCGAACCCAAGGTCGCTGCGCCGCTGTGGCAACTGTTCCGCAAAGGTCGCCTGCCGGAGCTCGGCGATACCTCCATCAGCGATCTTTCCATCGCCGCTACCTGATGTCAGGGCCCCATGACCTGCAGCGCACGCCGCTGCATTTGGGTCTGGGGGCAACCACGGACGTCGAACCGATCTTTACCGGTAACTTGAGCTGGTACGAGGGCTACGGAGAGCGCCACGCGGCCGACGGCGTCGAGGGCCGATTGGTTGCGATGCATACCTTCACCGAACCCTGGGACGCGTGGGAGATGCATCCGTTGGGTTCCGAGGTCGTGCTCGTCACCGCGGGAACGATAACGCTCATCCAGGACGTCGACGGTGAAGAGCACCGCGTCGATTTGCAGGCCGGACAGTGTGCGATCAACGAACCTGGCACGTGGCATACCGCGGATCTACCCAACGGTGAAGCGACCGCCCTGTTCATCACGGCGGGCGAAGGCACACAACATCGCCCCCGGTGAGGACGGCTACGCCCGGCGGCCGAAGAAGCTGTCGAAGCCGTTGACGATGGGATGCGGTGATGCGGTTGGCAGCTGAGCGTCCGTCGGGACGAACATGGCCGTGGACATGCCAAGGGATCGCGCCATGTCGAGGTCATCGATCTGATCGTCGATCAGAAGACTGTCCGCAAACGGAACACCGGTCATCCGCCGCAGGGCTTCGAAGAACGCCTGATCGGGCTTGCGCGAACCGATCTCCCCCGAGACGACCCACGTATCGACGCGAGCGTCGAGGTCGAATCTGGCTCTGACCATCTTTGACCAACCGACGACGTTGTTCGTGATGACCGCGACGCGCAATCCGCGCTCGTGCAGTCGATCGATGAAGTCGAGCACACCCTCACGCAACTGAAAGTTCTCCGTGTACTCGCGATCGAGGTCCGCTGGCTCGCCCTCGACGCCCAGCTCGGTCCACACTTCCGCGGTCGAGAACCGTCCGAGTGTCGCCGCGCGCGTCACGTCATTGATCTCTTGTAGGGACGCCTTGCTCCCCCGCTCTCGCACAAACGGCACCAGACGGGCGCCGATGTCATTGGCCTCGTCGTACAACACCCCGCGGGCATCGAGCACAACCAACTCAAGCCGTGGCGGTCGAGCCTGACCAGCACTCTGCGCGTCGGCGCCGCCCTCTGGTACCCGGTCGGGCCGCCGCATCTGCACTGAGTCTCGGCTGCCTCGAGCCTCCGCATGCCGGTTGCCGAATCGAGCCAGAACCCGGAACACGAGCAGCGTCGCCAAAAGCGCCAGTGCCACCAGGGAGATGGCGGCCCAGATCCGGGGCGTACTGTCTTCGACACTGGACATCACGAGAATGTCGGTCGGCAGCGGGTCGTTGGGACGGAGCACCCATGTGGCCGTGTTGCCGTCCGACGAGCCGGTCGATGACTCGACCGTGTCCGGCAGGGTCACGGAGAACATCATCTCAATGGTTTCGTTGAGCGACGTGCCTGCGGTTGCCTCGATCTCGGAGATCGGTCGCCCGAGGGGTTCACCCAGAAGTCCTTGGAGCTCCAGATCGCTCAACTGGTTGAGGTTGATCGTTGGGTCGATCCGTCCGGACAGCGAGTAGGTGGTCCGCGCGAACGTCCGTTCACGGACGATCTCGAAGTCGCTGAAGACGCCAGCGGCGGAGCCGACGATCTCGTCCAGCACATTCGGCAACTGCTCGAGGGTCTCGAACGGTTTCACGGCCGTCACCACGACCCCGCCATCGCCTCCTCGAACGGGTCCATCGATCTGCCAATCCGCGTCCTCGAGATCATCGATGCGCAGCCCATCGGCCAACTCCGGCACCGCTTCGACGGCGGCCGCATCAAACTCTGTGCGAACGGTTACCGTGCCCGAGCCGTCGTCCACGACGTCGACATCGACCGCGACCGTGGCATTGCAGGCGGCGGCAAAGAACGCGAGGAGCGCGACGAAGAAAAGGCGGAGCCTCATTGGGGGATCAACCTAGGCGGCGGACGCCCAGATGGCGAAACTAGAGAACCGTTGTGACGGTCTCAGACCTGGGCTTTGTCGCTTTCCTCGAGCTCTTCGACTGGCGGCGGCTCGAAGCCTTCGATCGCCCGGAACACGATCTTCTGATCACCGGGCGTTTCCTCGTCTGGTTCGACGTCGACGATGATGATCTCACCGGCGCGGAACTCCTTGTACAGGAGCTTCTCGGACAGCGGATCCTCAACCAGTCGTTGCAGGGCCCGGCGCAGCGGACGGGCACCCAGCGTCGGGTCGTAGCCCTTCTCGGAAACGAAGTCCTTGGCGCCGTCGGTGAGCTCGAGGCCCATTCCCTGACCGGCCATCTGCCCGGCGACTCGCTTGATCATCAGATCGACAATCTGGCGGACCTCTGGCTGGCTGAGCTCGTGGAAGACGATGGTGTCATCGATGCGGTTCAGGAATTCGGGGCGGAAGTGCTCCTTGAGCGCATCGTTCACCTTTTCCTTCATCCGTTCGTAGCTGACCGCTTCGTCGGCCTTCGTGAAGCCAAGGTTGGCCTTGCGGAGATCCCGGGTACCGAGGTTGGAGGTCATGATCAGCACCGTGTTGCGGAAGTCGACGGATCGACCCTGGGCATCGGTAAGCCGGCCTTCCTCAAGAATCTGCAACAGCGTGTTGAAGACGTCGGGATGGCCTTTTTCGATCTCATCGAAGAGCACGACGGAGAATGGCTTGCGGCGCACCGCTTCGGTGAGCTGACCGCCTTCGTCGTAACCGACATAACCGGGAGGTGAACCGACGAGGCGGCTGACCGTGTGTTTCTCCATGTACTCGGACATGTCGAGGGCAATGAGTGATTGTTCGTCGCCGAACAGGAACTCGGCCAGGGTCTTGGCGAGCTCGGTCTTACCAACGCCCGATGGTCCGAGGAAGATGAACGAGCCGGACGGACGCTTCGGATCCTTTAGACCGGCACGGGTACGGCGGATGGCCTGGCTGACGGCCTTGATGGCCGATTCCTGACCGATGACCCGCTTGTGGAGCTCGTCCTCCATGTTGAGGAGTTTCTGCGTCTCCTCCTCGGTGAGCTTGTAGACGGGAATACCGGTCCACAGTGACAGAACCTCGGCGACGGCTTCTTCATCAACCTCGTCGAACAGGTCGGTGCCGGATGCCTTGATCTCTGCTTCAACTTCTTCGCGCTTGGCGAGAAGTTCCTTCTCCCGATCACGCAGACGGCCGGCTTCTTCGAACTGTTGCTCTTCGACAGCGGCCTTCTTCTCGCGGACAACTTCGGCGATCTCGGACTCGATCTCCTTGTACTCCGGCGGGGTGTTCATGCGCTTGATGCGCAGGCGGGAACCGGCCTCATCGATGAGGTCGATCGCCTTGTCCGGAAGGAACCGGTCGGAGATGTAGCGGTCGGCAAGATTCGCTGCGGCGACGAGGGCCTGATCCGTGATCGTGACCCGGTGATGCTCCTCGTAGCGCTCACGGAGACCCTTGAGAATCTCGATGGTGTGGGCGACGGAGGGCTCTTCAACCTTGACCGGCTGGAAGCGACGCTCGAGTGCGGCGTCCTTCTCGAGGTGCTTGCGGTACTCATCGAGTGTGGTTGCACCGATGGTCTGCAGCTCACCCCGGGCCAACATGGGCTTGAGGATGGATGCGGCGTCGATGGCACCTTCGGCGGCGCCTGCACCGACCAGGGTGTGGATCTCGTCAATGAAGAGGATGATGTCGCCGCGGGTCTTGATTTCCTTCAGCACCTTCTTGAGGCGCTCCTCGAAATCACCGCGGTAGCGCGAGCCGGCGACCAGTGCGCCGAGGTCGAGCGTGTACAGCTGCTTGTTGCGAATGGTGTCGGGAACATTGTCCGCGGCGATCGCCTGGGCGAGACCTTCGACGATTGCCGTCTTGCCGACGCCAGGCTCACCGATGAGCACCGGGTTGTTCTTCGAGCGACGCGAGAGCACCTGCATAACGCGCTCGGTTTCCTTGGCACGCCCTACGACCGGGTCGAGACCCTTTTCGCGGGCGACCTGCGTGAGGTTGCGGCCGAACTGATCGAGCACGAGGGAACCAGAGGCATTGTCGCCACCGGAACCGCCGGCGGTCGCGCCGGCCTTCTCGCTGCTACCAGAGGACGACGAGCCGGATCCGCTGCCACCGCCGGAGTAACCGGAGAGAAGCTGGATGACCTGCTGACGAACGCGGCTGAGGTCAGCGCCGAGCTTCACGAGCACCTGCGCAGCAACACCCTCGCCCTCCCGGATGAGACCCAGGAGTATGTGTTCGGTGCCGATGTAGTTATGACCGAGTTGCAGCGCCTCGCGGAGCGACAGTTCGAGCACCTTCTTGGCGCGCGGGGTGAAGGGGATGTGGCCACTGGGCGACGAGCCGCCCTGACCGATGATCTCCTCGACCTGGCTGCGGACAGCCTCCAATGAAATGCCCAACGACTCGAGAGCCTTGGCAGCAACGCCTTCGCCCTCATGAATCAGCCCGAGCAGGATGTGCTCGGTGCCGATGTAGTTGTGATTGAGCAGGCGAGCTTCTTCCTGCGCGAGTACCACGAC
The DNA here is from genome assembly GCA_004282895.1 of Acidimicrobiales bacterium. Taxonomy (GTDB): domain Bacteria; phylum Actinomycetota; class Acidimicrobiia; order Acidimicrobiales; family SHLQ01; genus SHLQ01. The sequence continues at coordinate 10,796 of SHLQ01000016.1, read as the reverse complement.
TCGGCGAGCTCGATCTGTAAACCTCTCGAACAACGGTTTCTCCTCTGCGACCTGTGTGCTGATGAGTCTACCCAGCAGCTCCGACACCCCACATTCGCTTATGAAATGTGGCCTGCGTTCGTTCCCTTCGGCAGGTTGTGTCTAGGGGTGAGCGCCAAACGGCCTAGTTTCATTCCCGAACCGATGAAATCGGTTCGGATAATCACATGTCCGCACTTCCGGCGGACATCCGCGATCACCTACATGGGCCTACGGCGCAGCCTCCGGCCCCTCCTCGCCAGAGGCGGGCGCCGTGCGTATACACCGATGATCGTGGGTACCCCCACGTGCCTGTATACGCACGAACACCGGCTCCGCCGTGCGGGGAGCGGAGCCTCGCGTAGCGACCACGAGCGCGTCCGCGGATCTCGGGCGGAAGTCCCGAGAACAAAACAGCTCACCGCCCAATCGACTGCGCGTTCAGCCCCGTACCTCTCTACGATTGGGGACGTGTCGTCGTCGAACCCGCTGGAAGCAGTACCCACGCTGGCTGAGGACCTGACGCGGGTTGAAGAGCAGCTTCATGTTGCGGTCGAGACCGACAACGAGCTCCTCAAGGACATTGCTTCACATTTGATTGCGGCTGGTGGAAAGCGGGTTCGCCCTGGCTTCGCGATTACTTCCGCGGCTGCTGCCAGCCCGGACTTCGCTCCGGCCGAGCACGGCGTGATCCTCGGCGGCGTCGCCGTCGAGCTCGTACATCAAGGTTCGCTGTATCACGACGACGTCATGGACTCGGCCGAGAGTCGCAGGTCGGTCGAGAGCGTGAACTCCAAGTGGGGCAACCATCAGGCCATCCTCGCTGGCGACTTTCTCTTGGGACGGGCTTCCGAGATCGCGGCGTCGCTAAGCAATGAGGTTGCGCAGCTTCTGGCGAGCACGATCAGTCAGTTGTGTGATGGCCAGATTCGCGAGCTCGAGTATCAGTTCAACGTCGACCGGACCGAGGAGAGCTACTTCAAGTCGATCGACGGCAAGACGGCTTCGCTGCTGGCCGCTGCCTGTCGAACCGGCGCCATCGTCGGCGGGCTCGATCGTGACCGCATCGAACATCTGACGACGTTCGGTCGCAGCTACGGCATTGCGTTCCAGATCGTCGATGACATTCTCGATCTCACGGCGACCGACGAGCAGCTCGGCAAACCGGCGGGCAACGACATGCTCGAAGGTGTCTACACGTTGCCGGTCATTCGTGCGCTCGGGCATGAGACCTACGGCGACCAGCTGCGTTCAATGCTCGGCCAGCACATCGACACGGCCGTTCGGGATGAAGCCCGCGAGCTCGTCCGGGCCGCCGATGGATTCACCTCGGCTCATGAAGATGCACGGCGCTATGCGAACGAGGCAACCGACGCGCTCACAAGCTTCGCCGACACGGCAGGAGGCTCTGCACTACGGGCCGCGGCCGATCACCTCATCAGCCGCGTCGACACACTCGTCTACTGAAGACCGGTCGCCTGTAGCGAACCTCGGGCGGTAAGACGAAGGCTCCGATCCCCCAGGACGAGGTGCAGTTCACGGATCTTGTCCCCCTGTACATGCACATACACCTCGAGCTCCTCAGGCAGTTCGAGGGTCGCAAAGTGAAACGGATGCCAAGCAGCGATGAAGTTCATTGTCGGAGGCACGGTGCCAGCGACGAGGACGATCGCCGCTCCGGATTCGCGAGCATCCATATTGAACATGTGCAGCGATTCGTAATCGCCGTCGGTTCCCAAGAAACCTCGTAGATTGCCGAACGAGCCAGAGGCATGTAGTACAGGACCGGGCTTCCGATCAGCAAATAGTTGAATCTGCCGTCTGCCCCGAACGTGAACCACGACTCCAAAAACCACGAAGAAGGCGATGATTAGGGCGAGAACCAACGTGGGTGTTACCCCAACAGACGCCACAAACAAACCCAGCGCAAGAAACGGCACAAAGAACACGAGTCGCCGCTGCCCGATGAGCTCGAACCGCCCTCGTTCAACCACCGCGATCTTCATCGTCGGGAATTGTACGGCACCTCGTTCTGACACGAATTCACTGTCACACCCCATGAGTAGTTTTGGGGTATGGAGTTGGGGCTGAGGGATCCGGAAGTGGCGGCGGCGGTGGCTGCTGCGAACTCGGGTTTTGATGGTCTGTTCGCGTCGGGGTTGACCCCAACCGACTATAAAGACGCCATCACTTGCGTGAAGGCCGTCGAGGCGCTTCGCCGTCGGGCGGATGCGGCGATGATCGAGCTGATGAACAGCATCGAACAGGACTCGCTGATGGTCATGGATGGCCACAGTTCCGCCAAGACGTTCGTGCGCCACCACGGAAAGGTCTCGGGCGCCGAAGCCGCAGGGCGCGACAAAGCCATGCGAGCCTGTCGTGCTCTTCCCAACGTGCGGCGTGAGTTTCAGGCGGGTCGTGTCGGCTCGGACCAGATCCGACTGCTGGGCAAGGTGCACGCCAACCCACGAGTCCGTGGCGAGATGCCAGCCAACGAGGCGTGGTTCCTGCGCAAACAGAAACAGCTGTCGTTCGCGGACTTCGAAGATGTGACGCGCCGATGGGTGGAGCTCGTCGACGAGAACGGTCCGGAACCCAAAGCGCAGATCCAACATGAGAATCGGAACGTGTCGCTTCATCAGGACTTCGACGGGTCCTGGACGCTCAAGGGCAACTTCGGGAACATGCAAGGCGCCCAGATCAACGAGATCTTCGGACACTATGTCGAGGCCGAACTGCTCGCTGACTGGGACAAAGCCAAGGCCGAGCACGGTGATGACGCCACCCAGCAAGATCTACCCCGCACGCCCCAACAACGACGAGCCGACGCCTTCTGGCAACTGAACCAAGACGCCGCCTCCTCACTTCATGGTGCGACGCCGCCAGGATTCGTGCACAACATCATCTGGGACGCCGATACGTTCGAGGAAATGGCCAACCGCTTACTCGACCCGGATCATGAAGCTCAACCGATTGATGTCGACACCTACCGGTGCGAAACCTTGGACGGTGTCCAGTTGAATCCGGTCGAGGCCATCGTCTCCGCCATCCAAAGCCGAATTCGTCGCTGTTTGGTTGATGCGAAGAGCGTGATCATCGATCTGGGCGAGGCCCGGTTCTTCACCGGCAACGCCAGACATGCCATCAAACTCGCCCACACCCACTGCGTCTTTGCCGGTTGCGATGTCCCCTCATCGAAATGTGAAGCCGACCATCTAGTCGAACATTCGAAACACGGCAGAACCAACCCCAGAAATGGGGCGCCACTATGTGGCAAACACAACCGATGGAAACAAAAAGGGTTTCACGTCTACCGCGACCCCACCGGAACCTGGCACACCCAAAGACCAGACGGCACCCACATCCCCAACTGACGGGGAGCGGAGCCTCGCGCAGCGACCACGAGCGCGGTCGCGGATGTCGACCGGAAGTGTCGACGTGTTACCGCGCGCCCCGGGACAGGAAGACTGCGGGCACGGTCTTGGCGAGGATGCCGAGGTCGTGGCCGAGCGACCAGTTGTCGACGTACCAGCGGTCGAGCTCATCGAGTTCATCGAAGCTGGTATCGGAGCGGCCCGAGACCTGCCAATGGCCCGTCATACCCGGCATGACCAACTCCCGTTCCCGGAACTCGGGCGGTGCTGCCGCAACCTCGGCGGGAATGAACGGCCGAGGACCGACCAGGCTCATGTCACCGCGGATCACATTCCACAGTTGCGGAAGTTCATCGATCGACGTGCGTCGCAGGAAGTCACCGAGCTTCGTCACCCGCGGATCCGCTGCCATCTTGAACAGCGGACCCTCGAGCTCATTTCTCAGATCGATCTGCAGCTCCTCGGCACCGGCAACCATGGTGCGGAACTTGAGAATCTCGAAGTGGCGGCCACCCTTGCCGACCCGATCCTGTCGAAAGATCGGTGATTCGCCGTCGGTCAGACGAAGTGCGATCGCCACGACCGCGAGGAACGGACTGAGAACAACGAGCAGGGCCGTGGCCGCGAGAACGTCGACGACTCGTTTCGCATAAACCTGCCAGCCGGACCGAACCGACGGCGCGATATGCACCATCGGCTGACCCTCGATCTGGCTGACCGCAACCCGACTGGCCGCAACGTCGCCAAGACCCGTCAAGGCGACGGAGATTCCTCGCTGCGTGAGTGTTCGGGCCAGCGGCGCGAACTTGTCACCGGGCAGCCCACCCATGCAGAACACCACCTGGTCGGGGCGATGGATTTCGGTCAGGAACGGCAGATCCCCGATCGAGCCAAGCGCCATTTCGGCGACGATCTTCGGTGGCATCGGCTGGTCCTGGTCGAGCACGAAGCCGATCACGTCATAGGCGCGACGAGTGTCAGCGCGAAGTACGGCTCGCATGGCGACAGCGTCACGGGCCGAGCCGGCAATGATCACCCGACGCTGTGTTGTCAGCGCCCTGATCGCCGCGAAGAGGGCATGGCGCAGGCTGAGAATCAGCGCCCAGAATCCAGCCACAAGGACCAACCAGCGTCTGGCGCCACCGCCAATGTCCACGAAGAAGCCGGCAAGCGAGAACACCGCCGCACCGAACACGACGGCGCCGACCACCACGCGGACCGCGTCCGTCCACCGTCTGGCGTTGACGCGCACGTAGAGCCCGGCCAACGCCATCCGTGCGACAACGACTAATGCAACGACGGTGCCAAGCCTCACGGAACGGCTGGTCAGGATATGACTGCTGCCCCATAGCGATGCGGTCACCATGATCAAGACCGCGGCCATGATCGCCAGGTCGATGCCGGCGTTCAGGAACGAGTGGTTGCGTCTGGCGACATGTTTTGCGTCATGTCGAAGCACACGCGCGCCCAGATCCATGCGCACTTCCCGGATTCGGTGGCCCGCCGCCATCACGCCTACCGGGCCCCGCGTGCCAGCAGCACTGCCGGCACCGTTCGGGCGAGGATTTCGAGATCCTGGCCCAACGACCAGTTGTCGACGTACCAACGATCAAGCTCGTCCAATTGGTCGAACCCGGTGTCGGAGCGGCCAGATACCTGCCACCGGCCGGTAAGACCGGGTTTGACGGCCTGACGATCCAGGAAGCTGGCCGGCGCCGCATCGACTTCATGAACCGGCAGCGGTCGCGGACCAACGAGGCTCATATCGCCTTTGACGATGTTGAATAGCTGGGGCAGCTCGTCCATCGACGTCTTTCGAAGCAGACGGCCCATTCGCGTGATTCGCGGATCACCTTCCATCTTGAACACGGGGCCATCGTGATCGTTGGTGAGATCGAGCTGCATCCGCTCGGCATTGCGCACCATTGTGCGGAACTTGAAGATCGTGAAGAGCTCGCCACCCTTACCCACACGGACCTGACGGAAGAGCGCTGGCCCTCTGTCCTCGACGCGGATCGCCAACGCGGTGAGCAACATCACGGGCGACGCGAGAAGGATCAATACCATCGCACCAACGACGTCGAAGGCACGTTTGGCCCGCATGTGCCATCCGCCGAGCGGGGCGGGGGTAATACGGACAAGTGGTCGGCCCGATGCATGCGTGAGATGGATGCGTTTGAGCGCAATCTTGCCGAGGCCGGTACTCAACGCAACCTCAACCCCTTCCACGTTCAGCTGACGGACAAGGTTCGCGAACTGTTCGGCTTCGATCGCCCCCAGACAAACCACAACCAGCTGGGCGTCTCCCTTTTTCGCAAGATGAGGCAGGTGATCGATCCGACCGAGTGCCAGCTGATGGACCATCTCCGGGGCCTTGTCGTCCAGCCGATCCATGGCGAAACCCTGCACGTCATACACCGTGCGGGGATCGGACCGAAGCGCCAGGCGCACCGCCAGAGCGTCGAGAGTATTGCCAGCAATGATCGTGCGCACCGGCTCGGCCATCGCCCGGTCGCCGCGGCTGATGAAGACACGAAGCACCGCCAGTGCGGTCAACCAGTCGAGGGTGACCAGAAGTTGCCACGTACGTTGAGGCGGCTCCTCCACGAGCCATGCAAACAGGATCATGCTCGCGGTCACCCCGACCACGACGGTCGCGAGCAGGCCAAAGTCACCATTCCAGTGGACTGCCCGAGTGACGACATACGCGTTCTTCCACCAGAGTGTGCCCACGAGCGCCAACGCGCCGGCGATACCCAGCCAGAATGGCATCACATTTCCGAGGCCGCCGGTGCCGTCAACCATGATCGTCACGAGGAAGACGACACCCAGAGCCAGCGCGAGATCACCAACGGCCAACCAGGTTCGGACCCGGCGCGTGTTCGAGGGGCCATCGGTTGGGCGTGGAGTGCGGTCGCGACCATCCGTGGTCGATGAGCTGGCAATTGTCACGTGGTGTGCTGTGTCGAGATTGTGAGCGTTCATCTATCTGCCGCCTTTCGCCTTGCAGAAGCCGTCCACCCGTCCGTACTCGCGCACGAACACCCGCCGCGCAAGGTTAGCCGCACCGCGTGAGGAACCGATAATACGCTCTGCGAATATTCCTACGTCACGTGGTCACGTTGAGTGCGCTCACCACTCGGTCGACCAGTTCGGGTCGGGTAACAACGATCCCGGGAACAACCGGACGTCGGTTGTTGAACTGCAGCCGCGACCCATCGGGGGCACAAGCAACCAATCCTGCAGATTCGGCCACGGCAACGGGGGCACACACGTCCCACTCATAGAGCGGGCTGGCATGGACGTAGACGTCGGCCTCCCCCAATACCACCAGCATGGCTTTCACCCCCGCCGAACCACAGGTCTCCAACGTGGCACCAAGTGCCATGGCGACGGGAGGACCATCGATCCACGATCGGCTCCGGCCGGTGACCACAACGAGCGGCGACGATGTGACCGTGGCTGGCTGCGGGCGGGCGGTGGAAAACACCTCGCCCAATCCCGGAACCGACACTGCCGCGGCAGTGGCTTCACCATCAACCGTCAACGCGACATGAACGGCCCAGTCGTCGCCACCCGATCCGAAGCCGTTGGAACCATCGAGCGGATCGACGATCCATGCCCGCGCCGATGAAAGGCGGGCCGAGGTATCGGTCCCCTCCTCGGACAAGACGGCATCCTCGGGCCGGTGCTCGGCGAAGCCCTTCACCAGGAGATCGTGGGCCAACGAATCCGCCTCATCCTCCAACCACCAGCCGAGCTGTCGCGAACTCTTTGCTCTGGTCTGCAGCGCGACCAGCTCCTCGCCGACGAACGCGGCGAGATCGGCGGCAACCTCGTCGTCGGTTGTCACCCCTAACTCTCGGATGGAGCTTCGGCGACGCCGTCCTGCTCAGGTCGCAGTGTGGGGAAGAGCACCACATCACGAATCGTGGTCGCTCCGGTCAGCAACATGACGAGACGGTCCATGCCGATGCCGAGACCTCCGGTAGGCGGAAGGCCGTATTCGAGCGCCCGGATGTAGTCGAGGTCCATACCCATTGCTTCGGCGTCGCCGGCCGCGCGCTCCGCCTCCTGGTCGTGGAAGCGAGCCAGCTGCTCATCGGGATCGACCAGCTCGCTGAACGCGTTGCACAGTTCACGGCCCGCCACGATCGCCTCGAAGCGTTCGGTCAAGCCGGGTTGGGTGCGGTGCTCGCGCGACAGCGGAGACACTTCCTTCGGGTAATCGGTGACGAAGATAGGGCCCCACAGTTCGGCCTCAGTCGTCTTCTCGTAGATCTCCAGGATGAGCTTTCCTGGGCCGTAGTAATCCTTCACCTCGATGCCATGTTCCCGTGCGATTCCCGCCAGCTCGTCCCGATCCATGTCGATCGACAACGCCAGACCCGCATGTTCCTCGATGAGTTCGATCATCGACGCCCGGCGCCACGGCGCAGCCAGATCCAATTCACGTTCGTCGTAGCTGAGTGTGGTGGAACCGGTGATCTCGACTGCGAGGTAGGCGACGAGTTGCTCGACGAGCTCCATGATGTCGGTGTAGTCGGCGTATGCCCAGTACAGCTCGAGCATCGTGAACTCAGGGTTGTGGCGGGTGCTGATGCCTTCGTTGCGGAAGACCCTTGCGATCTCGAAGACGCGTTCGAAACCGCCGACCGTCAGCCGCTTGAGATACAGCTCGGGGGCGATACGCAGGAACAGGTCCAGACCGAGCGCGTTGTGGTGGGTGGAAAACGGACGGGCCAACGCGCCACTGGCAATGCTGTGAAAGACGGGGGTCTCCACCTCGATGAACTCGCGATCCTCAAGCCAGCGTCGGGTCAACGACATGATGCGACTGCGGGCCCGCAGTGTTCGATTGGAGTCCTCCGACACCCACATGTCCACATATCGCTGGCGGTAACGCGTGTCCGGGTCGCTGATGCCATGCCACTTGTCGGGAAACGGCCGCCTCGTCGTCGCCAACACCGTCCACGCCGACGGACGAATCGAAAGCTCACCGCGACGGGTCTTGATGACCTCGCCGGTCACGCCGATCCAATCACCTAGGCTGAGCTTCCCGAACTCCTCAAAACGCGGCGTGGTCTTGGCCGGAGCGAACAACTGGATCCGCCCGGTGCCGTCCTGCAACACACCAAAGACGATCTTGCCCTGGTCGCGACGCAACATGAGGCGACCGGCAACGGTCACCTCAGCGCCTGTTTCCTCACCGTCACCAAGCGAGTCCCATTGCTCGTGCAGCTTGGCGGTCGTGCTGTCGACGTCGAAGCGGTACGGCACCTCCACAGCGCCAGGGGTTTCCGGGGATGGCTCTTCTTGATCGGACATGTGAGGTTCAGACATTTCGGAAGTAGACGAGACGTAGGCCGTGCAGGGTGAGGAATCCGTCAACGTGATCGATCCTTGACGCTACCGGCGCGATGACGTCGGCCAGTCCACCGGTGGCAACAACCACCGTTTCCTCGCCGAGCTCCTGGCGATATCGGTCGACCATGCCGTCGACCGATGCCGCATAGCCGTAGAGGGTTCCGGATTGGAGGGCCTCGGACGTGGACTTGCCGATCACACTGCGCGGCTCGACGAGTTCGATCGATGCGAGGGCCGACGCGTTGTCGAACAGCGCGTCGAGGGAGATCTCGATCCCGGGGGCGATCGCACCGCCCATGAAGGAGCCTCGCTCGCTGACGATGTCGTAGTTGGTGCCGGTCCCGAAGTCGACGACGATCGCGGGGCCGCCGTACAACTCATAAGCCGCCACGGCATTCACGATGCGATCCGCGCCGAGCTCGGGCGGGTTGTCATACTCGATGGCCATGCCGGTCTTGATACCCGGTCCGATCGCGATCGGCGTGACGTCGAGGTAGCGGTCGGCGAAGTCGCGCAACGACGCTTTTGCTCGGGGAACACCTGAAGCGAAGATCATGCCCCGCACATCGCTCAGGCGCAGTTCGGCGAGGTCGAAGAAGCTGGACATGATCGACGCGAACTCGTCGGTGGTCCGATCGGAGTGCGTCCCGATGCGCCAGTGCTCGAGCAACCCGTCGTCAGACGTCGTGCTACCGGCATCCATGTCGTACACCGCGATCGACGTGTCCGAGTTTCCGACGTCGATGGTCAGCAGGGTCGAGGTCACAGCGCGTTCCCGGGGTTTGTCGCAATGTCCAGACCGATGTCGAGCGTCGGAGCGCCGAAGCTGAGCTTGGAGGTGGAGATCATGTCGACACCGGTTTCACTGACCGCGCCAACGGTGTCCAGGTCGATACCACCGCTGGCCTCGAGCAAGGGGCGACGCCCGTCGCCAACGAGCTCGGCGACGCGTGCGACCGCGGCCCGAAGCTGGTCCGGGTCCATGTTGTCGAGCAGGATCGCGTCCGCACCCGCGGCGATGGCGCGGTCCACCTGATCCAACCGGTCGGCCTCGACGTGTACGGTCCGGCCCGGCCACCGATCGCGCGCTCGGGCGACACCGTCGGCAATGGATGTGCCCATGAGGTGGTTGTCCTTCAGCATGATCCAATCGCTGAGGTTGCCGCGGTGATTACGAGCGCCGCCTGCGCGGACCGCCGCCTTCTCCAACGATCGCAGGCCAGGTGTGGTCTTTCGGGTGTCCCAGATCTCCGCCCCGCCGGTAGCGGCGTCGACGTACCGGCGAGTATTCGACGCAATCCCGGAGAGATACATCAGGAAGTTAAGTGCCGGCCGTTCCGCGATGAGAATCGATTCGAGGCTTCCTTCGACCGATGCGATCGCTGTCATTGGGTCGACGAGCGTTCCTTCTTCGATGTGCCAGGTGAAGATGATGTTCGGGTCGATCTGGGTGAATGTCTCGGTTGCACACGCCGTTCCGGCAATGACACCGGCGTCGCGGGCAACGAACTGGGCCGTTGCGGTGACATCGGCGGGAAGCAGAGTGGCCGTGACGTCCCCAAGTGGCGTCAGGTCCTCGATGAGCGCCCGCCGAACAACGTCCACGACATCATGGTGGGGCGGATGGAGATATCGCGTCACGGCCCGAGGCTACTTTGTCGAGCCACTACGGTCGTGCCCAATGAAACTGCTCGAACTCGACTCGGCCACGGCCCACGTCAGCGTGGACGCCCACGCCGGCGGACGTCTCTCTTCACTGGTCGTACATGGACTCGAACTGCTCGTCGCCGAACGCGACGACCCGCTTGCGTGGGGCAGCTATCCAATGATTCCGTTCGCCGGCCGAATCCGTCGTGGACAGGTGGCGTTCCGTGGCACGACCGCGCACCTTCCGCTGAACGCGCCCCCACATGCCATGCACGGCTATGGGTTCGTGAGCGAATGGGAACAGACCACCGACAACGAACTTCGGTGGGTGTTCGCCGAGCCGTGGCCGTGGGCGGGGAAAATCATTACCGAATCCGGCAGCTCGAGGTA
>SHLQ01000128.1 GCA_004282895.1 Acidimicrobiales bacterium | reverse complement strand
CCCTCGAACACCGCCGAGAACCCGACGAGGAAGGCCAGTACAAACTCTGGTCCGACGAATCCGACGCTGACTAAGGCAACGCTTCGCGTTGCTTGGAGAGTTTTGGCTTCGCCAAAACTCTCCGATCTGTGGAGTGTGAGCTGCGTATACGGACTCTAAAACTCCACAGAACGGGTCATTCTTCTTCGTCGCCTTCCAGCAGCTGGTCCAGCTCGGATTGGTCGATCTCGACATCGAGTTCGAAGTCGACTTCCAGACGGCTGAGCCACAGGCCCGGGGCACCGATCTCGTTCGGGGTGGGCAGGCTCTCGGCCGACTCCCACAGCTTGGCCAATCCGTCCTCGCCGGCCCGTTCCACGACACCATCGACGAAGGATCGGCCCTGGTCGTACAGGTTCTGATCGAGCTCGAGCCCGAGGAGTCGTTCGACGAACCGGTCTGACTCGGACGTCGTCACCCGACGCCGGCGCAGAGCTTCCGTCAACTGGCCATAACTCGAGATCAGGTTGGCGCCGATCGAATCCATGATGTGATCGACGTACCCGACGATGGCGGCGGTCAGCGCAGCCATCTCAGGCAGAAGGGCAGTCTGGCGATCGGAGCGCATCTTGCCGAGCACACTGGATGGGTCACCGAGCATCGATTGCAGCTGCTGTTGCATCTCCATGAAGTCGCCGCTGGGCTCGAAGTCACCGAGCTCGCCAAGAAGGGCCGAGGGGTCGTTGTCGAACGCCTCGGTGTACTGACGCAACAGGTCGTTCATGCGTCCGGCGACGTGCGGAATGATCAGCACCGCGTGATGGGCGACCTCGCTTAGTGCGATCCACAACCGCAGGTCCTCGGCGTCGAGCGACCATTCCTCACCGAGATCGTTGAGGTTGGGCACGACGACCAACAACTCGTCGGAGCCGGAGCGGGGGAGCGGGATGTCGTAGGTGCCGAGTGCCCGGCTACCGAGATGGCCGACCATCGAACCCGTCGTCATCGAGACCATCATTGGCCGAAGCGAGGCAAACATCTGCTCGAGCATGGCCATCTCCGGGTCAGCCCCGCCTTCGATCTGGGGAGACGTCATCGATGTTGCCAGCAGCTCGAGTATTGGTCGGTACGCCTGCATCGACTTCTTGACCCAATCCGTCCGCGTGACCGGAGCAATGGTCAGCGAGCCGCTGGTCGAGGTGCGCAGGCCGGTGGCCTGTGCGATCTGCAGTTCGGCGACGCGTGCGAGCTGTTCGAGGCTCATGCGTTCGACCGGATCCACATTGCGTTCACCGGACCCGCCGGCCGCGATCGACATGGCCATGTTGGTGGCCTGATCGAAGCCGCCGCTCGCACCGCCCGAAAGCATCCCCATCAACTGCTGGAGAAAGCCGGACGGGTCGCCGCCGAACAGATCCTCCGGTCGGAAGCCTTCAGGAAATTCGTCGGGATCTGGACCGTCGTCGCTCACACGTTGCATCGTAGAGGCAGGCCGTAGAGTTGCGGGATCGCGATCGGGGGAGCGGGAACAGGATGAGAGTCGTTGTCACAGGAGCAGGGGGAGCCGTGGGCCGCCACGTGGCCGACCGTCTTGCGCACAACGATGCCATCACCGAACTGGTTGGCATTGATCTGCAGCCCGGCCACGGAATCGTCCCCTTGGACCTTCGGAGCGACGACCTCGGGCAGGTGCTGCAAAAGGACGACGTCGTTGTCCACCTCGCGGCGTCACCCCTGGACTTCGCGGGAGACGACGATGCCGGCTCCAACGATCTCGAAATCCTTGACCGCCTGTTGACGGCGACGCGGCTCGCGGAAGCCGGTCACCTGGTGCTCGCCTCCAGCTCCATGGTGTACGGCGCATGGCCCGAGAACCCGGTGCCACTTGCGGAGACCGAGCCGGTACGGCCGAACCCGGAGTTTCGCTTCGCCGTGGCCCGAGCAGAGATGGAGGCTCGGTCGCAGGCATGGGCCGCCGACACCGGAGCAGCACTGACGATTCTCCGGGCGGCCACGACGCTGGCCCGTGGTCGAGAGAACGGACTCGCCAACCTGCTTCGTCACTCGGCGGCGATTCGGAACGCTGACGGCGAAGCGCCAGCCCAGTTCTTGCACGCGGAGGACTTCGCGACGGCCGTTGAGCTGATCGTGGTCGGACACCACGATGGTATTTACAACGTGGCCCCAGACGGCTGGCTGCGCCCGGCAGAGCTGGCCGCCCTTCGAGGAACGCCCGACACGCAGGTGCGAATTCCCGGGTTTGCGGTGTCGGCGGTGTCCGCCGCTCGACGTCGGTTCGGTGCCCAGACCCATCCTGGTCTGACCGCCTACCTGCAACATCCGTGGGCGGTTGCCAACGACAGCCTGAAAGCGTTGGGCTGGTCGCCGGAGTTCTCCAACGAGGAGGCCTATGTTGCGGGCCATCGGCCAAGTCGCTTCGATGGGGTCACGGCCAAACGTCGCCAGGAACTGGCCCTCGGTGCGGCGGGCGCGGCCATCGCCGGCGGTGGGCTGGGGTTGGCGGCGCTGGTGCGATGGTTGTGGCGTAGACCCTGATCAGGGTTATGGAGTCAGCTGCTCCGAAGCGCCCGCAAGGACTGTGATCCCAGAACGACCTGAGTCGTGTGGATCTCGCTTTCCATGGTGGATTCGCTCAAAGAAGCCGGGCCGTCCGGAAGACGCGGCCGCGAATAGCGAAGTTCGGAGATGTCACCGGGGTCACTCGCACGAAGTGCGGACAACAGGTCGTTTGGTTCGAGAACATTCACTGAGCCAATTCCGAGGATGATGTCACCCGCCACCAAGCCACCCTTGGCCGCAGCGGACTCACTCCACACCTTGCTCACGAGTACACCACCGGGCAGATCCCGTTCGGCCTTGAGCGAATCGGTGAGGCGTTCGGGAACAACGCCGAGCCATGCGACATGCGCAGTACTTCCCTTGTCTGTGAGGTCCTGGGCGATGTCAAAAGCGAGAGAAGTCGGGACGGCATACGTAACGCCGTTTCGGGTCGATACGCCCATGGCCACAATGCCGCCTCGGGCATCGACGATCGGCGCGCCGGCCCAGGCGTTGTCGAGCGGCTCCGATAGTTGGAACAGTCCGGACAGGTGGTGCCCGGCCGCGGTGACGGCCACTTGATCCTTGCTCAGCACCTCGACGACTCGAACCAGCGGGCCATCGTCACTCGCCATGGCGCCCATCGCCACGACCTGATCGCGGGCGGACACGCTTCCTTCGGAAAAGATGCCGGGCTCAACGTCTGGGGTAGGTACCTTCAGGACCGCGATGCCGGAGACGAAATCGGCCGCCACGACCTGAGCCGGAAGTGACACGGTGCCGACGATGGCGTTGATATCGGTCGCTCCATTCACGGCGTGGGCGGAGGTGAGCAGGTGTCCGTCGCTTCGGTAGAGGATGGCTTGGGCGATTGGAACCGCGGCGTCACCCCCCAAGTGAAGCGTCACGGCACTTTGTCGGTTGGGCTCCGTTACCTCGATCGCCCATTCGTTCAGACCCAGTGGACCATCGACCACCGGTCGTATGGGCGCCTCGAGGACCACGGTTTCAATGTTTTGGATTGTGGTCGGCGAAGGGTCAGTGAACAGCCAGGCGAGCCCGACCAGCGCCGCGCCGGCGAGGAAGGAGGCGAGCATCGATGGCCAACGGCGGCCACCGGCTTGGCGCGCGGCGAGGTTGGCCGCAGCCTGTTCCGCTCCCAGTTCGGCCGGGTGTCTCCACAGCCGATCGGGGGCGGGAACGGGCGCGCCAGGTACCTGATCTTCGTCGTCGTATCCCTCTCCCACGGGCACCATGGTAGCGATCGGGTGGTCGGGGGTTACCGCGGGTCAGGCCGGCCGGCCCTCGAATTCATACGCGGCCCCAAAGCACGTACGATGTGCTCCGTGCACGAGTCCGAAACCGGCCCTGACGGCGACACATGGTTGGCCATCACCCACGAAGAACCGCCGATCAGCGCGGCCTATTCGTGGGCGGTGCAACCGGACTGTGGTGCGGTCGTGCTGTTCAGCGGCACCGCCCGTGATCACTCGGCCGGACGACCGGACGTTTCGCTGCTCGCCTACGAGGCGTACGAAGAACGTCTGATCGAGCGTTTTGAGGGTTTGGTCGTGGAAATCCGCGCCCAGTGGCCTGAGGTTCGTAGGGTGGTGGTGATGCACAGGGTTGGAGAGGTCCCGATTGGTGAGTCCACGGTGATTGTCGTGGCCTCCTCACCTCATAGAGATGTGGCGTTCGAGGCGGCCCGGTATGGCATCGATCGGTTGAAAGCGACCGCACCCGTCTGGAAGCGAGAGGTCTGGTCCGAAGGCGAGAGCTGGGGCCTGGACGCTCGCGAGATCGAAGACCTTGGTGTGCCCGCACCTGGAGGATCCCGATGAGTCCTCCTGTGCTCTTCCTGCTCGGCGCCGTTTCGTTGTCCATGCTCGGCGGCATGATCGTTTGGCTCTCGAGCCGCCCTCGCAAACAACGCTTCGGTCACTCGATCCACAGCTTCAATCGCGATCTCAACGCGCTGGCACCGCCGCGCAAGGAAGCCCCCCGGGGTAAGCCGGGCCCTCGCCCTCGCCTGCACGACCGGCCCCCTGTGCGGAAGTAGTCCATGGCACGCGACCTGGCAATTGATCTCGGCACCGCCAACACGCTCGTGTACGCGCGCGGTGAGGGCATTGTTCTCAACGAACCGTCCGTTATCGCGCTGAACTCCCAGACCAACGATGTACTTGCCATTGGCAGCGAGGCCTGGCAGATGATCGGCCGCACGCCCAGCCACATCGTCGCGGTCCGGCCGCTGCGCAAGGGCGCCATCACCGACTTCGACGTGACCCAACGCATGATCCGACTCGTACTCGAGCGGGTGGGCGTGAGCCGATTCAACCGACCGCGCGTCGTGATCTGTGTGCCGTCGGCGATCACGGCGGTCGAACGCCGGGCCGTCACCGAGGCCGCTCGCCGCGCCGGTGCCAGCGACGCCCAACTGATCGAACAGCCGGTGGCCGCGGCGATCGGTGCCAACCTTCCGATCAACGAACCACTGGGCAACATGGTCGTGGACATCGGCGGTGGTACGAGCGAGTCGGCCATTCTTTCGTTGGGTGGGGTCGTTGCGCTTGAGGCAATCCGGGTCGGCTCGTTCGACATCGATGCCGCCATTCAGGCGTGGGTACGACGCGAGTACGGCATCGCCATCGGTGAACGCACGGCAGAGGACATCAAACTCACCATTGGTTCCGCGGCCAAGACGCCCAACGAAGTTCGGGCGGAGGTCCGTGGCCGTGAGCTGATGAGCGGTCTGCCCAAGACGATCGTGCTGTCACCGGAAGAGATCCGCGTGGCGATCGACGAGCCGGTCAGCTCGATGGTCGACTCGGTGCTGGCCTGTATTGCCCAGGCACCGCCGGAACTCTCCCAGGACCTGATCATGCAGGGCATTCACCTCGTCGGCGGTGGCGGCATGCTCCGTGGCCTCGACGTTCGGTTGCGCGAGGAAACCAAGGTGGATGTCCACACGGTGGAGACCCCACTCGAATGTGTGGTCTATGGCGCTGGTCGGTGCATCGAATCGTTCGACTCGCTCAAGGTGATGTTCCTCGGCGACAAACGTTAGGCGCCGGCGTCGTTCCCGCTGAAGTGCGGAACATCCGCGGGCAACACGTTGTGGTTCTGGCTGTCGTCGGCGAACCAGACGCCGGCCAGGTCCATGCCGGCGGCATCGTCGACGCACCCCAGCTGCAGCGAATACAGATCGGGGCGATCGGCGGCCACCCAGAAGAGATGGGAGCCACAGTTGGCGCAGAACCCGTACTGCGAGAATCCGAGGTCGTGCCAGCGTAGATGCTCTTCGCCCTGGATGGTCATGGTGGATCGAGCGGTGCGAGCGGCCGCAACAAAGTTGCCGGTGGCCCGCCGGCACGGCTCGCAGTGACAGTGCAGGACATCGGCGATTGGCCCGTCCGCCCGGTAGCTGACGTCGCCGCAGAGACAATGGCCAGTCGTTGCAGTGGTCATGGTGCGAACGATACGCCGGTACCGTGATGTCATGTCGATCCGCGCCGTCATATGGGACTTCGACGGCACGATCCTCGATACCGAATGGCCGGCCTTCTACGCCGCCAAGGTGGAGTACGAACGAGTCGGGCTCGAGCTCAGTTTCGAGGGCTGGAGCACCACGATCGGCACCGCCAATCACCGGACCTGGTCTGACCTTCTGCACGAGCAGGCGGGCGACCGGATCGACTCTCCCGAGCTCGTCGAGCAGCGGTACCGCACGCTGAAGAATGAGATGACCGACAGCAACCCCGTCATGCCTGGGGTGAGTCGGCTGTTCGACCAGATCAATGAGCTCGGCCTGGGTTGTGCCTTGGCGAGCAGCTCACCGATTGGATGGGTGCAGCGACACACGACCCGACTGGGGTTCTGGGATCGCTTCGAGGGTGTCGCGACGCGAACGGATGTCGGCCGTGAGCGCACCAAACCTCACCCAGACCTCTTCCTTCTCGCGGCCGAACGCGCGCAGCTCGACCCCGCATTCTGCCTGGTGATCGAGGACAGCAACCACGGCGTGACCGCGGCCAACGCCGCAGGCATGACCGCTGTTGCCGTGCCGCACCGATTGACCGAAAGCCATGACTTCAGCCACGCGGCCGCACGTCTCGACTCCCTCGAAGAACTCGATCTCGCGGACTGGGTATAACGACCGGGCTACTCCGCAGGCGCGACCGCGAGGCGGTGGGTGCGACCGCGCCGATGGTCATCGAGAGCCTGCTGGCCCGCTCGCAAAGCCGAGCTCATCGTCAGAACGTAGAAGAGCGTGGCGAAACCAAGATCGCCACCCAGGAGCACGCCGATCAAGACGATGTTGGCTTCGATTGCCCGACGCAATTTGAAGGAGTCGATTCCCCGTTCTTCGCCGGCTCGGAGCAGGAGTTCCATCGAACCGCCGGTCAGGCCGGCGTGGAGGACGAGCGCCACCGCGGCCGCGATCGACAGCGTTCCCAAAACCACGAACAACCAGCGCATCGCCAGCGGCTGTGGGTCGTTGATGAGTCCCACAAACGCATCGACGGCGATGCCGTTCATCAGGATGAAGATGATGCTCGTGACCCGGGGACGCTGACCGAGAACGAAGGCGATCGTGAACAGGAGGCCGGTGAACAACCAGCCGGCCTGGCCGAGCGAAAGCCCGGTGCGATCCCGGATGGCGGTCAGCATCACGTCGTAGGCGGGTACACCCAGTCGGGCATGGACGAAGAGCGAAACGCCGATACCGATCAGGACGGAACCGAACAACAAGTTGACCAAACGTCGGAACTCGACGTG
This sequence comes from Acidimicrobiales bacterium, assembly GCA_004282895.1. Lineage (GTDB taxonomy): Bacteria > Actinomycetota > Acidimicrobiia > Acidimicrobiales > SHLQ01 > SHLQ01. The sequence goes on along the minus strand of SHLQ01000128.1, from coordinate 2,404 downwards.
GTTTTGTGGTCTGGTTGCCACTCGTTCCGCGGCGATGATGCCGTGCCGGGAAATGCCGACAAAGCGACGCGCACCGGCCGACGCGAGGTCGCGCCCGACCGTGGCCGTGGTGGTGAGGTGTCGCGTTGCTCGCATAGGTCTATTAACGACAGCTGGAGCGCAAATATGTCGCGTGATGAGGTGTGCAGGTGTCACACCCGGGGGAGCCATCGGTCACGCAGATCGGAGGGTTCGCTCGTATCCTTTCACCATGACGTTTCCACAGCGCCGGCTTCGACGTTTGCGCCGAACCGAACCCCTCCGCCGCATGGTTGCGGAGACCACACTTTCGGTCGACGATCTCATCGCCCCATTGTTCATCCGTGAGGGGATCGACGAGCCACAGCCGATCGATTCCCTGCCCGGCGTGGCGCAACACACCCTCGACTCTGCGATGGCGGAGGCTCGGGAACTTCGCGACCTCGGAATCCCGGCCGTACTGCTGTTTGGTGTCCCGGCCGAGAAGGACGATGTCGGTTCTGGCGCCTGGGACCCCGAAGGCATCGTGCAGGTGGCGCTGCAGCGGATGAAGGCCGAGTTCGGCGACACTCTCGTCCTGATCGCCGATCTTTGCGTCGATGAATACACCACCCACGGACACTGCGGAATCGTGGACGCCGATGGCAACGTCGACAACGACGCCACGGTGGCCAATTATCAGCGAATTGCTGTGGCCCAGGCGACGGCAGGGGCAGACATCGTGGCGCCGTCGGGAATGATGGACGGCCAGGTTGGCGCGATCCGCGCCGCCCTCGACCTCGCCGGCTTCGAGACCACGTCGATCCTCGCGTACGCGGCGAAGTACGCATCCTCCTTCTACGGGCCGTTTCGTGATGCCGTCGACGTCACCATCGCCGATGGAGGTGACCGCAAGGGATACCAACAGGACCCACGCAACGGTCGTGAAGCCATGAGCGAGATCCGCGCCGACATCGCCGAAGGCGCAGACATCATCATGGTGAAGCCGGCGATGGCCTATCTCGACATCATTCTCCGAGCCCGCCTCGAAACCGACCTACCCATTGCGGCATACCACGTGTCGGGTGAGTACGCGATGCTCAAAGCGGCCGAGGCGAACGGATGGATCGACGGCGATGCTGCGGCGCTCGAGTCGCTCATCGCGATCAAACGCGCGGGCGCAGACATGATCCTCACGTATCTCGCTCGCAGCGTCGCCGAGACGCTCACGAACCATCGGCCAGCGATCACCGGGGGACCCCGGGCGATCACGTCGGCCAAGCCCGAATTGACGAGAGGGATAGGCGGCTGATGACGCACACAAACGAGGAGCTCTTCGAACGCAGCAAGACGGTGATGCCGGGCGGCGTGAACTCACCCGTCCGAAGTTTCCGATCGGTTGGTGGCACGCCGTATTTCGTTGAGCGCGGCGAAGGTCCCTATGTGTGGGACGTCGAGGGCACGAGATACATCGACTTCGTGCAGAGTTATGGCCCGGGGATTCTGGGCCACGCCAACCCCAAGGTCATCGAGGCAGTCACCGCGGCCGCCGCGGATGGCACGAGTTATGGAGCGCCGACCCTTCGTGAGGTCGAGATCGCGGAGGAGATCACCAGCCGCATCGACGGCCTCGACATGATCCGGCTCACCTCATCGGGCACCGAGGCGGCGATGTCCGCTCTGCGTCTGGCGCGTGGCGCGACCGGTCGCGACACGATCATCAAATTCGCGGGCTGTTACCACGGCCATAGCGATTCCCTTCTGGCCGCAGGCGGAAGTGGTATCGCCAATCAAGGTCTGTCGGGCTGTGACGGTGTTCCCGCCGGAGCGGTCGCGGACACGATTGTTGCGCCGTTCAACGTCATCCCCGAGATCGACGAGACCGTCGCCGTCGTCGCAATCGAACCGGTCGCCGCCAACATGGGTCTGGTCGAACCTGCTCCGGGATTCCTGCAAGGTCTGCGCGAGGCCTGCAACGACGCCGGCGCGCTGTTGCTGTTCGACGAGGTGATCACCGGATTCCGGCTCGCTCACGGCGGAGCGACAGAGTGGTTTGGTGTGCAACCCGACGTCTGGGCGTTCGGCAAGGTCATCGGCGGTGGGCTGCCGGTCGGCTGTTTTGGTGGCTCCCATGAGGTGATGCAGAACGTGGCGCCTCTCGGTGGGGTGTACCAAGGCGGCACATTGTCCGGAAATCCGCTGGCTACCGCCGCTGGTCTGGCGACGCTCGAGCAGCTCGATCGCGAGGCGTACACCGAGCTCAATCGCATCGCCACCCGTCTCGCCACGGGTATGCGCAGCATCTTTGATGATGCCGGCGTGCCCGCGGTCGTGCCCCAGGTCGGTCCTCTGGTCGGACTGTTCTTCGGTGACGCCGAGCCCACGAACTTCGACGAGGTCAAGGACG
>SHLQ01000293.1 GCA_004282895.1 Acidimicrobiales bacterium | reverse complement strand
AGCACGATCGAGGGTTCCCCGCCGGTGGGATCGATTTGGTAGAGGTGAACGTTGCCCCGATCCTCCATAGCCGCGAAGAGGCCGTCCTCGGTCCAGGTCGGAGACTGCGCCACCATTGTCGGCGCCCAGTTGCGATCGACGGCTTTGGACACCCAGGCGGGATCGGCTGCGTCAGACCCAGCGTCGACCACGCCGACGTGTACGTTCTGGAACATGGTTTCGTGATCGTCATCACCAAGCAACGCGACCGTGTCCCCCGACGGAGAAATCACCGGCGCGTAACAGGGCATGTCGAGGTTGGTCAGCGCCGTCATCGACAGCGCAGACGAATCCTCGCCGATGTCACCGAGCGAGACGGTGCAGATCTGACTGGTGTCACGAGCCAACAGCGGGTTGTAGGCAAACGCGATGCCGCTGCTATCAGCCAACCAGGCCGGAGAGGAACACTCGTGCCGGCCGGGCGTGAGGTTGCGGACTTCGCCGCTGCCATCGAGCGCCGCCACCCAAATGTTGGATGGGCGGTCCGAGATGAACCCCTCGCCGTTCAGCATGAAGTTCAGGTTCTCAATCTTGCGAGGCTCACGCCGAGCGGGATCGTCCACGTCGTAGTCGCTGCTGCGATCTCTCATGACGAACGCCAACCACTTGCCATCGGGCGAGAAGGAAAGCGAGCGCATGGCCTCGGCGCTGGTGTGAAGGACAGCGGTTTCGCCGGGCTGGTCGAACGGCAACACATGCAGGGTCGACTCCTTCTTTCCTTTCTCGTCGGTCTTGCGGGTGGACGAGAAGGCCAGCATCGACCCATCCGGCGACCAGCGCGGTTGGCCGTCCGCATGTTCGCCACTGCTCAGCGGCCGTCCGGCGGCCTCACCACCGGTATCGACCACCCAGATCCGACTCCGGTATTTGTTGTCTTTCATATCGATGTTCGAAACGACGTACGCGACGTGTTTGCCGTTGGGAGCGAGTTGCGGATCACCCGCGGAGGTCAAGGAGTCGAGCTGTGAAGGGCGCATTCGGCGACACTAGCAACCCATTCCTCCGCAACCGATGGTGCACTACGGTGGCGTCATGTTTGCACTCGATCAGGCCAAGGACACCGCCCACGCGAAAGTCACTTCGCACCAAGACGAGCTCATCAACTTGTCTCACGAGGTATGGGACCACCCCGAGCTCGCGTTCGAGGAGGAACATGCCGCCAAGGTCTGTGCAGACGTGTTGTCCGGCGCCGGCTTCGACGTGACCATGGGGATTGCCGGGCTGCCGACCGCATTCGTCGCCGAATACGGCTCGGGCCCGCTGACCATCGGCATCTGCAGCGAGCTCGACGCGCTTCCCGGCATCGGCCACGCCTGCGGCCACAACATGATCGCCGCCGCGGGTGTGGGCGCTGGCCTTGGTCTCATGGAGCTGGCCGACGACGCCGGCATCACCATCCGCGTCTACGGGACTCCAGCCGAGGAGGGCGGCGGCGGAAAGATCATCATGCTCGAGGACGGCGCGTTCGACGGCATCCACGCATCGATGATGGTGCACCCGGCCCCGCACGAGATGGACACGTTCACCACGCTCGCCAGCAACTCGTGCGAGTACCACTTCCATGGCAAGAACGCGCACGCGTCGATGGCTCCGTGGGAAGGGCGCAACGCGCTCGACGCCGTCACCATCGCCCAGGTCGCGATGGGGCTGCTTCGCCAGCAGCTCCCTCCTCACAACCAGGTGCACGGCATGGTCACCGATGGCGGTCTTGCATCGAACATCATTCCCGCGCATGCCGCGGCCAAGTACCAGGTGCGCGCACCAACCGTGACCGAGCTGCATCCACTGGAGGATCGAGTGCGCAAGTGCTTCGAAGCCGCCGCGCTCGCCACCGGGTGTGACCTGGAAGTGGTCCGGAGCATGGGAGCGCCCTACAGCGAGTTCCGCCACGACGATGGTCTCGTTGGCTTCTACCGCAGCAACGCCGAGGCGCTCGGCCGGGTGTTCGGACCGCCCAGCGTCGGTGCGTCGACCGACATGGCCAACCTGTCGCTGATCATGCCAACCATCCACCCGATCATCGGGCTCGAGTGCGACGGCGCGGTCAACCACCAGCCCGAGTTCGCTCAACACTGCCGCACCGAACAAGCCGACAAAGGCATGCTCGAAGGCGCCATCTCCATGGCCCAAACCGTCATCGACGCCGCCCACGACGAAACAACCCGCAACCGTCTACTCGCCGGCAACACCACCTACGGCGGCCGAGACAACTACCCCTGGCAGGCGTAAACACGTCGGGACAGCGCCCGACATCGGTCTCCAGTGGCACGCCTAAACGCTGAAAGGGGTCTGACCCCTATTTGTTGAAAGGGGTCAGACCCCTTTGAGTGGTGTGGACTCAACTTCTGATCGGAAACCCCAAGAATAACGTTGGAAAGTCAACAGTCACGGTTCCTTCGAGACCGAAAGGGGTCTGACCCCTTTGGGCCAGAAGGGGTCTGACCCCTTTTGTTCTCGATTACTTGTCGACACTTCCGGTCGACGTCCCCACCCAGCGTCCAAGGTCGCTACACGCAGCTCCGCTCCCCTCAACGGCAGAGCCGGAGGACGTGCGTATACACCGATGACCGTGGGAACCCCCATGTCTGTATACGCACAAGGCCCGCCTCAGGCGAGGAGGGGCCGGAGGCTGCGCCGCAGGCCCATGTAGATAACCGCGGATCTCGGCCGGTAGTGCCGAGATTAAAACAGATCTCGAATGAGATCTGTTCGATCCGTGTT